>JAHQVZ010000018.1 GCA_019634055.1 Leptolyngbyaceae cyanobacterium MAG.088 | reverse complement strand
TGGTGCCCCCTCCAGAAAATGGCTATGGAAGTATAGGGCCTTATAGTGTTGCGGAAACAGTATTGCCACATCCTGCATGGGATAATCAGAGTGTTTACGTTTTTTACCCTGAAGGACTCAATCAGGCCGCTCCAACAATTTTCTTCTCTCATGCACTTAATGCAACTAAGCCAGACATATATTCTGCTCTGATCGAAAATATTGTCAGTCAAGGATACGTTTTAGTCTATTCCCCATATCCAGGTCAGAAAGATGACGCTAAGGCTACAGTGGGTAGCCGCTACAATACTCTGAGGAGTGGATTTGACGCAGCTGTTCAAAGTTATGGGCAAATGATGGATACCTCTAAAGTAGGCTTTATGGGGCATTCTTTTGGCGGAGGTGCTACGCCTTCTATTGCTTATAGTGGTCTGGTAGAGAACGGTTGGGGAAATGATGGATCGTTTATATTCATAATGGCCCCTTGGTATGCTACTGAAATAAGTTTGTCCCAGTTGAACCAGATACCAAGTTCGACGAAAGTGGTCGTTCAGGTTTATGACGAGGATACGGTTAATGATCACCGGATTGCGATTGACTTGTTCCAAGAATTTGATGTGTCTGAAAAGCAATATATTTTGCTCGAGTCTGATCGGTCATTTAGTCAATGTAGTCTAATTGCTGATCATGGTGTTCCTGCTAGTATTGGGCGCGAAGGGTCAAGAGTGAATGCTCTTGATTATTATGGTGTCTTTCGTGTGGTTGATGCTTTGGCTGATTATGCCTTTGCTGGTAGTACTGAGGGGCAACAATTGATTTTCGGAGATGATGATTTACGATTTATGGGTAACTGGCCTAATGGTCAGGGTGTGGTACAGGCACAAATCACCCAGTCTCCTGCTCCTAGTCAAAGCGAGGCTGAGTATCGCTTTTCTGCTAGCGAGAGTAAATCTTACGTCGATCAATAAGTCGAATTGTTTTACTAAGATTCTGTGAGTCGTAGACTATTGTTAGATCTCATACCAATCCTTACTTTAATCTTGAGAAAGATTAAAGTAAGGATTGGTATGAAGTTTCCTAGAGAAGCTTCAGGGGTTTTCTCTCTGGATTTCTAAGGAGAATTTGATGATTCTTTAAGCTACTTAAACCTCACCTTTGACTATTTGGACAATTCGAATAGTCAGAAATTGTTCTTTAACCAAGTTGATATCAACTTTTAGATTCTTATGCTTGAGGTGATGTTTAAAGGCTTGTTGTTTAGCGTAAGAACTTAAGCGATATATCTTACTTTTGTTGAATTTTTAATATTTTTATTATAGATTAAGCTTCAACCAAATAATACTTGGAAGTATTGTTTGGTAATAAGTTCTGGAGTCTTAGATTCTTTGGTTGAAGTCTTTAAGGTAGGGCAATTCTTTGGAATCCGATAAATATTAGAGAACATGTGTTTAAAAATGATGTGGGTGTTCTCTGCGATCGCGAAAATTATATGATGCGATATCAGTTTAGAAAATCTTCTATAAGGTATTTTCTTTACGTCTGGAATTGATTGCTTTGCTGTTGATGTAAATAGTAGAGAGGGTCCCTAATTCCCTGAGAGGAAACACATGAAGCCTGTTCAAACGAATGGCTAACCTACCAAACCTACTATATCAGGAGTCTCAAACATCATTAATGTTTTACCGGTAAATACCATACTTTGTGTATGATACTACTTCATTCAGTACTACTGGGATAAAACCGAACTAGTTTGATGCATTATCGGGCTTTTAGATGAGCCTCATTGGTATAATGCTGTGACGCAATTGGCTGATTTTTCGACAATTTACGCTCTTTCCGTATCACAATTTATTGATTTGTGCGGTAAAGACGTTAGCAGTGACATCAAAGTTTCATGTTTAGCGATGTCAGGCAATGTCAAAATGAGCTGATATTCATAGCTTGATATGCTCTGTGATTCAGTAATTCTTAGGATAGATTGATGACTAATTTTGCCCCAAAAATTAAAAAAGTTTCTAATCAGACGCAGCCTCAAATGCAGGTTGCCATTGCACTTTTGAAAGAGAAGCGATTTGAGGAGGCTATTACTGAATTTACTGAAATTCTTAAGCAAAATCCTAATTCTTTCCCAGCTCAAATTGGTATTGGTAATGCATTCTTTAAGACAAAGCGTTTTGATGAAGCGTTGACTCACCTGAAACAGGCTATGCGTTTAGAGCCTACTAAGGCAGGGCCTCATATTTTAGCAGGTATGATTTACCTGAAACAGAAAGAGATTGGTCAGTCAGCGAAGCACTTTCAAGATGCTCTGAATCTTGATCCGAAGTCTTATGTTTCCTATCTGGGTTTGGCCCGTGTACTAGCTCGCCAGGAAAAATATCCTGAGGCAATTCAACAGTTTAAAAATTGCTTACGGTTAAATCCTCGATTTACTAAGGCACGTCAAGGGCTTGCTCAAGTCTATTCTGCTACTAAAAAGTATAAGGAAGCCCTGAATGAATTGGACTCATCGCTGCGTATTGACCCAGACAAGGCTATCATTCATTGCTTGAAAGGAAGTGTTTTAAGAGGAATGGGTGACTACAATAATGCTGTCCAGTCCTTCAAAACAGGGATTGATCTTAATCCTAAGACCCCTCCTGGCTTTCGCTTAGAGTTAGTGGAGTCTCTAATCGAATCTAATGGTTTGCCAGAAGCTTCAGATGTGCTTAGGGAAGTGCCTTATGCGGATAAGGTTGCTCCTAGAATCCATAAGTTGTGGGGGGATATTTACCATCGTCAAGGACTATTGAAAGAGGCTTCTGAAGAATATCGTGCTGCTACTATGCTTTGTAGTGAAGCAGGACAGGATCCTAATGCTGTACCTGAATTAGCTATTTTGTCTGTTGAAGACGAAGATCAATGGGAAGATATGGTCGATAGCTTCAAAGCCGCAGCAACAGGCATGCTTGCCCAGAGAGCTGCACGTTCTTCCAGATAAATTCTATCTCTCCTTGAGTGCGTTAGCGGGTTGCTAAAGTTTAAAAAAGAAAGATCTTAACCCTTCATCAAAGGACGTCTTGCTAGTCACTGCAATAGACGCCCTTTGATGCTCATAATGTCTGATCGATTTTGTGTTTTCTGGAAAATTCAATTATGGGCCAATGTAGTGGTGCCTCTACCAAGCCAAAACGACAAGCAGCTTTAGATTCACTTAGACAGCGTTATGGACAACGCATAAAATCGTCTTCTGAGGCGATGTCTTCACTAGGAGATAGTAAGTTGGGCCTGTTGCTTGCAGATCAGCAAACCATAGCTGCTAATCAAACAGAGCCATCAAGTGCCGATTCTCAACCTAATTCAACAGCATTGAAGGATAAGGTTTTGGGATCTAATCGGTCTAAAAAGCAAGGGCATAGTCAAGGGCCAGGCCTGATCCCTGCCAATTTTTTAGACGATATCAAGCAGTGGGCAGGAAGTGCTGAAATTGATTTAAGTGGCGTTGACGATGAGCAGTTAGAAAAACGCTATGCTGAGCTAACGTATTACAGCAAATGGCTGATTACTATCTATAAAGAGGTCCAGAAAGAGGTTTTCTTATTAAAAAAACAATTGCAAGATAGTGATTCTCATTCTTAGTTCTAAATTTAGTTAAGCTCCTATATGAATATCTTATTCTATTTTTAGAAATAGTCTATATAGACTTAGTAATTATGAAAGAGCCTCTGATTATACTGTGCCCTTTACGTTCATTCTCTTCTGTGGTTTCTTGCATGTTGGGTGAACATCCAGAAGCTTATGGTTTTCCAGAGTTAAATTTATTTGTTGCTGAAACGATTGGCAGCCTTTTGGAGTACCATCGCAATTTAGATCGACCCCGGTGGGATGGTCTATTACGAACACTGGCTCAGCTTCATGAGGGATTGCAGACAGAGGATGCCATCATGAATGCTCGGGTATGGCTTCAGAATCGTAAAAAATGGACCACAAAGGCTTTGTTTGACTATCTTTTAGAGCATGTTGATCCCAAAATGGGGGTGGAAAAAAGTCCGGCAACCGTTATGCAGGTTCAGGATCTTGAGCGGGCGTATCGGATGTATAGTAAGGCTCATTTTCTTCATCTCACTCGTCATCCAATATCTGCAGGTAAATCGATTCAGAATCAGTTACAAATTAAGGCTCAAGCAGTTAAGAATAAAATAGATAATCTAGAAAAATCCTCTTCAGAGAACTCAGACGAAGATGAGCCAGTGGAGGCTATAAAACGTCGATTTAAACTGAATGTTGACAAGCTGATTGATCCTCATAAAATTTGGTTGACTGCTCATCAAAATATTGTCCGCTTTACTGACTCTCTGCCCCCTGGTCAGAGTATGAGAATCAAGGGAGAGGACTTACTGTCGGATCCAGATCTGTATTTACCTCAAATTTCTGAATGGTTGGGGTTGAGTACTGATTTGCCAGCTATTCAATCGATGAAGCATCCTGAAACGTCTTGTTATGCTTGTTTTGGTCCTGTAGGCGCAAAATTTGGTAATGATTATAAATTTTTAGAGGAACCTAAATTGCGTGTAGGCAAAGTGAAGGAACCTTTAATTAAAGACTCTAAGCATTTAACACCTGATCAAGATTTGTTCGATGCAGTGGAAAGCCTAGCGAATCGGTTCGGTTATCTCTAATAAATCTGTCTGAAGATAATATACTTTTTCTTTGCTTTTTTCATCATCTACTTTCGATAGCCTTGTGAGCAGCTTATGTATAAACTTTGGATTTTTACGACTGAGGGACTTAGCTGCTTGGCTATTGAGGAGAGCTTTCAGGAAACGGGGGCTTGTACATTTGCTCTAGCCATCCAAGATCAAATGTTACACATAGCTAGTGTGGATTGTGACGCTCTTGCGAAAAGAGGGATAGCAGAGCGACGAGAAAATAGTTGGCAATATGACTTGACCAGCGGACATCTAGAGATGACTCGCCATGTCATTGAAAAGTCATCATCATCATTAGATAGGCAGATTGATCCCATTGTTCAATATCTACTAGTTCAGCCTGCTGATTCTCTGGATGCAGAGCTCTACATGTTTGCTGGAAGTAGTTTGGGTGGGACACTGTCTAAATTTCAGGATGGGGCTTACGAAGAGCAACCTCAAGTTTTTGGTCTGGGAGATAGTACCTCGTCTCTAGTTTTGGGGCGAATATGGAAACTGTATAGTCGCTTTTTTGGGGTAGGAATACCATCAGTGAAGCCTAATCAGCCATTGCCCCACGGAAAATTTTTTGTTTCCAAGGAGTTAGATGCCAGTTCTTGGACGTCGATTAGTTTTCCTGAGTTTGAGAATGGTGACGCTGAAAGTATTTCCCATTTAAGTGGATTTAACAACTATTTGTATGCTGGTGTATCTAATCGGCGTCAAGGATTTCAGCTTTGGAAGATTGATCCCAAAGGTCTAGCGACCAACCCTTGGAGATTAGTTATCAAGCGAGGTGCGTGCCGCTATAGCCATAGTTGTGATGTTCTCGAAATGATAGCTTGGAGGGGAGCCCTTTATGCTCTGGTAGGAGTTCTCAATTATCGGTATGGTGATTGTGCCCAGGATACTATTCCATCTCCTGAATTGATTCGGTTATATGCGGATGATAGTTGGGATTTGATTTTAGGAACTCCAAGGTTTTCAGATACCGGCCTTAAAGTTCCTTTAGCTGCTATGGGTCCCGGATTTGACCAACCCTTTGGGGCTCAGTTTCAGTTCATGACTGTTTATGCTGATAATTTGTGTATTGCGCTGCGCTATCAAAGCAAGGTTCAGCTTTGGTCGACTCAAGATGGTGAATCCTGGTCTGTTGCTGCACCTGAAACATTTGCTGATTTGGGAGAATGGGAGACATCTGCCGCAATTTCTACACCAGCAGGATTAGCCATGATCTCTCACCCAGTGAGACAGCCTCATTTAGTGGCAGGAAGTCTGGAAAAATCAGATAGTAAGGCCCTAGGTGCTGTCAATCGTCGCTCCCAAAGGAAAACAAATAGCAAGACCACCGGGGCCACGATCACCAATTTCTTAAGTTCGACCGAGAACTTGCTCAAACATAGTCATCAAAATCTATTTTGGTTTACTAATGATAGCGGCTTGCATGGTGTACTCAATTTAGGTGAACAAGAGGACTTTACAGGATTAGTCCTCTGCTCTAGTTTTGATGTCGGTAAACAATGGACTGCTATTGCGCCTATTTTAGGCTCTGACTCAAATTCGACTGCTGATAGCTATTTACTTGAACAGGATCTTTGGGTTGTATATTCCTGCCCAAATGGCCGCATAGCCTTTTCTCAATTTCAATATAATTTTCAACGTCAGTCTTGGCGGCTGATTCAAACTTCTACCATTTTCGAATCAGAGATTATCCAATGCTCTATACCTTCCTTAGTTATAGATAGTAATAGTGTAATTTGGTGTTCATTTATTACTCAAAGTACCGAGACGGCAAAATATGGTCTAAAGCTAATGTATAGCAACGATGATGGCCATTCTTGGCTAGATTCTGAGATTACCTTAGGTGCAATGAACGCTTCTCCTGCTAAAGCTTCGCGCCTAGTAGCCTTAAACGATCGAGTTGGTCTTGTTTATACTAATCAATTCATTGATCCCGAACAAGGCGTTGTTAGAACTCGTAATTGGGCTCATCGTATGAATAATTGGTCTATTCAAGAGCCCTGGAAAACGCAAGTGCTTTTTCAGCATACTCAGGCTGGAGAGTTGAGAGAAGATAAAGCTGGTAGTCATTTCAGCGCTGTCTCTGATGATGCTAATAACATTTATTTGGTGTTTCAAGATCAGGGACGATTGATGTTTTCAAAGTTTGCTCATGAGGAGCAAAGCTGGCAGAGCCCTATGCCTTTGACTGAAGATTCTAAGGTCACTTTTGTCAGGGTTGCTGTGTCGCCCGAACAAAACAAGGTTTTTGCTGTCTGTAATGTCAGAAGCTTTGCCCGAGTTTTCGAGGGCTCTCTCGATGTAGATAACTTTGAGCCGACTCGACTTTTGCTCCATCCTTCTGAAGAAGGGCTGTATTTCTCTAGCCCTCGGCTACTGTCTCCGACAATAGTCAAGGACAAGTTACCTATTTTTCAGCAGTTTAAAACTGATAAGGGGTGGGGCGTAGCAACTTTTGAACTCGAAGTCTAAACACATTGCTGCATTGCAAGCTTGTTATAGAAATCATTGGGGTATTCTTTCCATAAGTTTTGTTGTCGATGAAATGACTTATTTCCTAGAAGGGGGACATTGAGTTGATGAAACTGTGTAGTAAATTTTTATCAGTTGACGAGTATTTACCATGAGGAATACTTATTAAAGTATCTCCTTCTGCATATAATGGCCTATTAGTATTAAAAATTATTAGCAGAATATGAGAATCGTTCGATCATCTTATACTATTATTCATTCCCAGAGTATTTAGTTCATATCAAATTCAGTTGCTAGCCCTTAAATACAACGGCTGCAAGTTTTGATATTCTAAGATCGTCACTGTGAATGACTCAAGGACTTGATATCCTTTCTATGAAGGGACAACCGTTTTCAAAAATGCTACAGATTGGAATACAAAGTCCTTGAATACTATTTTAGTTGTTTAGTTAGGATTTATTTTCGCTCTGCCAGTTGATACGATGCTACGAACTTGATTGTAGTATGAGTATATTGAGTTTGAGCGTAGTTCAATACGACTTTCTTTAAAGACGAATGTCTTATGTATACCGGAGGTACAAAGAGTGTGCCTTTAGTTAAGTTACTTAAACTTGATCTGAAATATTAAACTTTAGCTGTGTTATTCACCTTTGAATGTACTTTGTGTACTATTCGACACAGTAGGCAGTATCAAGTTTTTGTATATGAGGTATTTATGGGTTTCTGTTTATCGTCGTTTAAAACGCGAGTTGACTCTAGGTTTTATAGCTCATAGAATAAAATGACTTGGGGATTAAAGAGACTTACACCTTAAATTGATTTTTATTGTTAATTTAGGGTTCGCTCTATTTAGTGGAATAACAATTTTTTATGAGCTTATGCTAGTTTGCGTTTGCATTCCTTGATTTCATCAATCGTTCTACCCTACGCATAATGGGCAGTGCAGTCGTGTTGGGAAGAGGTGAGATGTTTGGTATTGGTGCATAAGTGGTTTTTCTATGAAGGTTGGTAATTGACTTCATAGTTAATGTTTTACTCTGGCTGATTCAACTAGCCTGTGGCTTATCTTTTTTTGATAGTACGTTTGAACAACTTATAGTTCTTGGTAGACAGTTGGTTTGATGCAGACGGGTGCAAGGAAGAGGGTGAATAATGTCTCTGTTTCAATGCTTTGTTTTAAGTCCAGCGGAGTTAGAGTCTCCTAGTCTGTTAGTTGCAGCGGTTCGGGCTGGTGGAATTGGAGTTTTAGACCTGGAGCATTGTCCAGAAAGTAAGTTTGATATTGCATGTCGCAATCTTAGTAAGCTTATTGGGTTAACTCGTCTTGCTAAGGAGGAAGGGGGTGTTGGCAAAGTTGGTTTGCGTCTTGGTGGTAATCAAATCCTTTCTAGTCATACTTTGCTGGCGCAGTTGGAGCCATTGCATCCCTGGATCGTTTTGACTCGTTGGTCGCTCGATTCTCTATCTGCAGATATTGCTGAATTGAGTGGTCAGAATCGACGCATAGTTATTGAAATTACAGACTGTGCCCAACTGTTTGAGATTCAGGCATTGCAGTTGGAAATTGATGGACTGATTGTTAAAGGGCATGAATCAGGTGGTGTGATTGGGGCTGACTCATCATTTATTCTGCTGCAAAAGCTTGCACAGCATAGTAAGTATCCGATCTATGTTCAAGGAGGCATTGGTATCTATTCAGCAACAGCTTGTCGTGCTGCTGGAGCCTCTGGGGTTGTGCTGGATGATCAGTTATGGCTGATGCCTGAGTCGCCGTTGCCCGAAACCTGGAAGGCTCATTTAGAAAATCTGAATGGGCAAGAATCAATCGTGATTGGAGAGCGGTTGAATGTTTCTGTTCGTGTATTGTCTCGTCCTGGGTTTAAGCCTGTAGAGCAATTGAGAGACGTGGCAGAACGTTCAGAAGTTGGCTGTGATAAATCTGAAAGCGATGCTGTTTGGCTTAAAAAGGTACGGTCAACTATAGGGTGGGGTGATCCTTCATTGGTGGCATGGCCAATGGGGCAGTCTATTGGTTTGGCTGCTAGTTATTGCAAGACCTATCGAACAACTGGAAGGCTTATTCAAGGGATTTTATCTGCTAGTCGAGATCATCTTCAATTGGCGCAAAAACTGGAGCCTTTGGCTCCTGGTTCACCTCTTGCAATGTCCCATCGTACTGAATATCCGGTAGTCCAAGGCCCAATGACTAGGGTGAGTGATACGGCGGAGTTTGCTGAGGCTGTAGCGACTCAGGGCGGTCTTCCCTTGTTGGCTTTAGCGCTTATGAAAGGTGCTCAGGTTCGTCAGCTATTACAGGCTACCCAGCAGCGATTGCAGGCTCGTAGTTGGGGTATTGGGATTTTAGGCTTTGTACCTCATGCTGTTCGTGAAGAGCAGATGCGTGAAATTTTAGCAGTCAAGCCTCCTTTTGCTGTGATCGCGGGTGGGCGACCTGATCAAGCTGCTCATTTAGAATCTGAGGGTATTGCTACCTATTTGCATATTCCAGTGCCAGCGTTGCTCGAAATGTTTTTGGAGCAAGGAGCTCGCCGCTTTATTTTTGAAGGGAGAGAGTGTGGCGGTCATGTTGGTCCTCTAAGTAGTTTTGTTTTGTGGGAAAGCATGATTGCGACCCTGTTAGAGAGGGTTTCATCTGATGTAGCTGCGGAAGTCCACGTTTTGTTCGCTGGTGGAATTCACGATGCGCGCTCTGCGGCTATGATTTCTGCTATGGCAGCCCCTTTGGTGGCGAAAGGGGTAAAGATTGGCGTGCTAATGGGTAGTGCCTATTTATTTACTGAAGAGGCTGTTAATTGTGGGGCGATTCTTTCTGAATTTCAAACTCAAGCTTTAAGCTGCGATCGCACCGTTAATCTAGAAACCGGTCCAGGTCATGCTAGTCGTTGTGCTGTAACGCCATTCACTGAAGAGTTTTATGCCCAACGTCGTCGCCATTTAGCAGAAGGTGCTTCCCATGAAACGGTAAAAAATTTCTTGGAAGATCTGACCTTGGGACGCCTACGAATAGCGTCTAAGGGCATTACGCGTGATCAGACTGGAACAATCGTCAGTGTCGAACCTTCCCAGCAATTGACAAGTGGCATGTACATGATTGGCCAAGTGGCCACCTTGAGAAAAGAGGTTACCACTGTGCGCGCCTTACATCAAAACGTGTGTGTAGATGGAACAGAATATCTGAGTACGCTTTCAACAGCTGCTGCAAAGCCACAAGATGTCGCTGCACGTCCTTCTGATATTGCGATTATCGGTATAGCCTCTTTTCTGCCTCGATCGTTGAGTCCGGAAACACTTTGGAATAACCTACTTAACGGTGTAAGTGGTTTGACAGAGATTCCCGCTCACCGTTGGGATTGGAAACTTTACTACGATGCTGATCGCGCTGCGCGGGATAAGGTGTATTCCCGTTGGGGTGGATTTTTAGATGATATTCCTTTTGACCCATTACAGTTTGGAATTCCACCTAAATCTCTAAAATCAATTGATCCAGCCCAGCTACTAACTCTATTAGCAGTCCAACAAGCGCTAGATGACGCTAGCTTGCGTCCAGGTGATTTCAATGGTGAAACAACATCAGTCATTTTTGGCGCAGGTGGTGGGATTGCGGATTTGGGACAACAGTATGCTACCCGTTCTGGCTTGCCTCAGTATGTTGAATCTCCTAACGATCAGGTTTGGGATCGGTTGCCAGAATGGACAGAAGAATCTTTTCCAGGGTTGTTGCTTAATGTAATTGCTGGTCGAGTGGCCAATCGATTAGATTTTGGAGGGTCTAATTTTACCGTAGACGCCGCTTGTGCCTCATCATTAGCAGCCATTAATTTAGCCGTACAAGAATTAGAAAGTGGTCGTAGCGATTTAGTTGTCACTGGTGGCGTAGACACAGTTCAAAATCCTTTCGCCTATTTATGTTTCAGTAAAAGTCATGCCTTGTCACCTCGAGGGCGTCCCCGCACCTTTGACCAAAATGCTGATGGTATTGTTATTAGTGAAGGTATCGGAGTTCTCGTATTAAAACGCTTAGTTGATGCAGAGCGAGATGGCGATCGCATTTATGCTGTGATCAAAGCTGTTGCAGGTTCTAGTGATGGCAAAGCATTAGGTATGACGGCACCTCGTCCTGCAGGCCAAATGCGGGCATTAGAAAGAGCATATAAGAAAGCTGGATTCTCTCCTAGTAGTCTGGGGCTTTATGAGGCTCATGGCACTGGTACTGCCGCAGGAGATAAAGCTGAATTAGAAACGATTAATCACAGTCTAGAAAAGGCCCAAAGCTCTCCTAACTCATGTGCTATTGGTTCCTTGAAAACGTTAGTTGGTCATACTAAAAGTACTGCTGGTGTTGCTGGGCTCACTAAAGTTGCCCTGGCTTTACATCATCGAGTGCTGCCTCCTCATGTAGGAGTTGAGACTCCATTACCTAAAATCTCTGATCCTCATAGCCCAGTCTATTTGCTTAAGCAGCCTTCACCTTGGCTAGCGTCTACTAAAAATCCTCGTCGCGGCGCAGCCAGTGCCTTTGGTTTTGGCGGCACCAACTTTCATGCAGTATTAGAAGAGTATACTGGTGGTCTTCAATCACCTATCCTAGGTGGTCCTAGTCGTCCTTGGGAGCTATTTCTGTGGTCTGCGACTAGCTTTAAGACATTGTTCTCAAGCTTAGTCAGGTTGCAAAAAGCTTTGCAGTCCGTTGCCGATCCTGGTTTTCAAGACCTTGCCTACACGTTGGCCCGACAAGCTGAAGCCTGTAAACAGCCAAAGGTAGTTGTCGCAATTGTTGCTAGTGACTTAATCGACTTACAGACGAAGCTCAGCCTGGCAATTGACTCTCTGGAGAACAACAACACTCAATCTTTGACGCCTCAAGTCCAGGTTAATTCGGAGGTCGGTGAAACCCCAAAGATTGCTTTGTTATTTCCTGGTCAAGGTTCGCAATATCCAAATATGATTCGGGAAGTCGCACTTTATTTTACTGAGGTGCGTCAGGCTTTGGAATTGTCTGAGAAAACCTTGCAGCAACAGCAAAAAGAGCCACTCAGCCAATTTATTTATCCTCCTGGAGCCTTTTCAGAAGACGATCAAGATCAGCAAATAGATCGCTTAAAGGACTCAAGTGTGGCTCAGCCTGCTATTGGTGCAGTTTCTTCTGGATTACTGGGGCTACTCAATCGGCTTGAGATACAGCCTACTATGGTCGGTGGACATAGCTATGGAGAATATGTTGCGCTTCATGGTGCAGGCTGTATCTCACAAGAAGATTTAGTCTCTCTTTCCAGCATTCGTGGTGATCTAATGTCCGCAGCATGTCATCAGTCAGAGGGGGCAATGGCTGCAATTCAGGCTACACGAGAGGAAGTTGAACTCTATTTGCAAGACTTTACTGGGATTGTTTTAGCTAATCATAATGCACCATTACAGTGCGTTATCTCGGGGCCAAGACCATTGGTGGAATCTTTAGTTGATAAGCTCACTACTGAAGAGATTACAGCTCGTTTGTTGCCAGTGGCTGGTGCTTTTCATTCTCCTTTGATGGAGGGTATAGAAACTGATTTATACCAGGCAATTGGCAAAGCAACTATCAATGCTCCTCAGATGCCTGTGTATAGCAACAGTACTGCTAATCTCTATCCAGCAACATCTGAAGAAATCCGAAGTCAATTATCGCGCCAAGTTACAACAGGGGTGAAATTTGTTGATCAAATCCACTCCATGTATAACTCAGGAGCCAGAGTATTTCTAGAAGTGGGACCGAAACAAGTGTTGACCCGCTTGGTGGATCAGATTCTTGCACAACAGCCTCATACGGCAGTCAGTTTAGATTGTATTAGGGATCAAGGCTTACAAGGCTTTTTGGTGGCTTTAGCGACCTTGGCCACGCAGGGGATTAATCTGAAATGGTCTGCTCTCTTTGATGACTGTCAGGTAAGTACTCTAAACTTGAATCACCTATTTAGTAAAAAGAATTCTCTGACACCTTCAAAGTCTTCCTGGTTTGTAAATGGAGGAAGTGTTCGTCCATCGAATCAAGCGATTGGTTATCCTGGAAAGCGTCCTCCTTTGACCGCTGCATCTTTGCCTATAGAACCTGTTCAGGTTAAGTCTTATCACTCCCCCTCTTCCACTTCAAAAGTATTATCGAATAATCACTCTTCCCAAAGAAATTCCCCTTCTAAAAATTTAGGTGCTACGCCCCCAAAGCAAGTATCTAGCGAAGGACCTTTGTTACCCCAATCATTCACTTCTAGGAATATCTCTCCAACTGACAGAAATATTTCTAAAGGTCCCGTGCAATCGAACTTACATCTATCGTCTACTTCTACATCCTCTTCTCCTATGTCTCACCCTCAATTTTCTCAAGATGCCGCCCTCGCAGCCTATCAAGCTTATCAGCAAACCATGCAGCAGTTTTTGATGGTGCAGGAGCAGGTTATGCGTTCTTTTCTTGTGGGAGGTGGACAGCTAGCTCCCAATGGAGTCGTTGGGGCAGGGACATCCACTCCTAATATGAATGCTTGGCCTTCACAATTACCTAACGGGCAGCAGCATCCCAATTTCACTAACTCCAATGGTGCTTCAGCTCCAGCTATGCCGCAGAGATTAGCTTACGACCCTGGGCAACAACCATCCTTAAATGGTGGTGCTACTTACAATGGTCACAATATGGCACCACCGGAAACGATTCACGGCCCGATAGGTGCATCAGCCTTACCCATGCCTGCTGCTCAACCCATGCCGGTTAATGCTCCCTCGGCGCCCTCTCCCGTACCCGTACCACCACCAGCCATGGTAAAGGCTCCTCCTGTTATCCATGAGCCTGCTACCCATGTTTCTGAGTCTAACTCTCCCTTAGAACCGTCGTTGGACGAGACCCTGAATCGAGACACATTGACTTCGCAACTGCTTGACTTGGTTAGCGATAGGACTGGTTATCCCGCAGAGATGCTTGGCCTAGATCAAGATTTAGAAGCTGAACTTGGCATTGACTCGATTAAGCGGGTAGAAATTTTTGGGGGTTTACAAAAATTGCTGCCAACTCCATTAGCAAGTGCCTTACAAGCTCAAATGGAACAGTTGACTCGTCTGAAGTCTCTTAACGCAATCGTTGATTATGTTCTGACGTTAGCCGAGACGCCAGAACAGGAGACTGCTAGCCTGGGAAAGTCGTCCACGGCATCGCTGACGTCCCCCGCTATTTAATGCAAGCAGAGGCTGAGCCTTTACCTCAGGTTCGGCCCATCAAGCTTGCGGGTGTTTTCTTGGTGACGGTGGATGATCAAGGAGTAACCCCATGCTTGATAGAACAGCTTCGTCAACAAGGTGTTCAGCCTATACTGCTCTCTAGAGAAGATTGTTTATCTCTTGAGGCTATAACGACAAAAGTGGAGCAGGCGCGACAGCAATTCGGCCCTGTTCATGGAATAGTTCATTTGACAGGCTTACAAGTTCAGCAAGAAGAACTCAAAAACCTTGCGGAATGGCAACGCTATACCTGGCAACATAGCAAAGTGTTATTTCACTTACTTCATCTATGTGCCACCGATCTGCAGGATGTACCTCATGGTCGCGTAGTTTCAGCATCATTAATGGGAGGTTATTTTGGCAGGAATAACCAGTCTGGACTAGAAGGGTTTGCTAGCAGTGGAGGCCCGGTTGGATTGATCAAGACGATGGTCAATGAGTGGCCTAATGTTCACGGTAAGAGTCTAGATTTTGATTCCAACCTTTCTGCTGAACAAACTGCAACTTTCATTTATCAAGAGCTGTGTTTACCCGGAGGACGGATCGAAGTTGGTTATCCTGCGGGTAAACGTACGATTTTTCGAACAATGTTAGCTTCTTCTGGCACTTCCCGTGTCAGCGTCCCTGATTGGCAGCCATCCTCTGATTGGGTTGTCATGGCCACAGGAGGAGCTAGAGGAATTACATCTGAGATTCTATTAGAACTGGCTACTGTTGGCTGTACCTTAATCCTATTGGGGCGCTCTCCTTTGCCAGACAACGAAAGTTCAGAAACAGAAGGCATCAGTTCAGTTGCTGCCCTCCGTAAGATTTTTCTGACCCGTTTTCGCTCTCAAGGTTTGATGCCTACGCCAGTACAGATCGAGCAACAAATTCATCAGCTTTTGAAGGCGAGAGAGATCCTTGAGCGCTTACATCAGTTTCGACAGAAGGGTGCTAGCGTCGAATACCTATCCGTTGACGTCTCGGATGGTCAGGCATTCAGGCAGGCTATTAACGATATTTACAATCGTTACGATCGTTTAGATTTTGTCGTTCACGGCGCTGGCCTCATTCTTGATAAGTTAATCCAAGATAAAACGCCAGAAGCGTTCAATCGTGTCTTTAATACAAAGGTTGATAGTGCTTTTATCTTGAGTCGTCAGCTACGACCATCTGGCTTAAAGGGAATTGTCTTGTTTAGTTCAGTTGCTGGGCGTTATGGCAACAAAGGTCAATGTGATTATGCTGCCGCTAATGAGGTGATGAATCGCATGGCTTGGCAGTTACATTGGCGTTGGCCTCATACTCGGGTAGTTGCGATTAACTGGGGCCCTTGGGATTCAACGGGCATGGCTTCTGATGAGGTAAAGCATAATTTTCGCACCCGTGGTATTGAACCAATTCCTTTGCCTGGTGGTTGTCAGTTTTTTCACAACGAATTGCGCTACGGCGCTACGAATGCGGTAGAAGTAATTGCTGGGGCTGGTCCCTGGGAACAAGATGAGCAAGAAAAAGCTCAATTGTATGAATTTCAAGGAGTTGTGGAACAAGGGGCAGATCTTGGACAGAAACTTGCTGTTTCGTCTACATCTCAGCAATTTCCTTTAATCGCTTCTCCGCCTGTACTGATGCCTGATAGTACCGTCGTTTTGGAGCATCGGCTCGTTTTAGAGCATGATTGCTACTTAAGAGATCATTGTCTTGATCAAAAGCCAGTACTACCTGCTGCTGCTGCTTTGGAATGGATGGCGGAATTTGCTCAAGCTGCTTGGCCAGAATGGATGGTGTCAGAAGTCAAAGATCTTCGCGTCATGAGGGGTGTAGTCCTGCATGACACGTTGGGCTGTCTGATTCGATTGCGAGCCAAGGCTTCTAGTCATGCTGATGCTTCAGCACTACAAGTTACAGTAGAGATTGTCGATCCTGAGCGTAATCTGCCATTCTATCGTGGTCATGTCATAATGCGGCCTGCACTACTTCCCTCTCCATTCATTAATTGTGTGCCCTTAGATGGTTCTTTTTCCCTAACAGCAGATAAAGCTTATCAAAAGTACCTATTTCATGGAAAACGATTTCAGCTGGTTCAATCCCTTGAGGGGATTTCCCCTCAAGGGATTGATGCTTGGGTAAAGCCCAGTGATCCATCTGACTGGATGGGGCAGTCTGTTCAATCCAACTTGAATACAAACAGTCACTGGCTTTTCGATCCAGGGTTGTTGGATGTTCCTCCTCAACTGGCGATTGTGTGGAGTCGGCTGCACCATGACACAACAGCACTACCCGCGAAATTAGGTGCTGTTGTACGCTATGGCACTGTTCCACCTTCAACTCCTTTACAGTGCTTGTTCAGGGTTAACAGTGCTGATGCCACGAGCTGCAATTATGATGCTTGGTATGTAGACGATCGTGGAGCCGTTTACCTCCAAATGCAAAATATTGAAAGTACCTGTAACCCTAGCCTAAATCGTCTTGCACAATCGTTATGAGTGTTTCCTCCGATCTCGATACAGATATTGCCATTATTGGTATGGCTGCCTTATTTCCTGGGGCTAAGGATTTACAAACTTACTGGCAGAATATTTTTGATCGCGTAGATGCTGTCCGTGACGGTAGTGAACAATGGTCTACACCCTATTATGATCCAGACGCAGATAGTAATGATCGCCTTTACACTCGTCGAGGGGGATTTGTAGAGGATTTAGCAGATTTTAATCCTATGGCTTTTGGGATTATGCCGAACTCTCTTGAGGGGGCAGATCCCGATCACTTTTTAGCATTGAGACTTGCCCAAGAAGCGTTGACAGATGCAGGCTATGGAGATCGAGATTTTAACCGTGAAGGTACGGGCATTATTTTGGGGCGCGGTACCTATGTCAATAGAGGATTCGTTAATTTAGTCCAACATGGTTTGGTGATCGATCAGACCATAGATTTGCTCAAAAAAATTCACCCTGAACTCTCTTCCGAGACAGTTGTACAGTTGCGGCAAGAGATGAAAGCCAGTCTCCCTCCCTTTACGGCTGAGATGGCTCCAGGGATGGTTCCCAATGTTGTAACCGGGCGGATTGCCAATCGTTTAGGATTAATGGGGCCCAACTATGTTATCGATGCTGCTTGTTCGTCCTCTCTAGTAGCAGTAGAAATGGGGATTCAGGAATTACTTAATGGGCGATGTGATTTGATGTTAGCTGGTGGAGTTCATGTGCCTTCTCCACCTCAATTACATATGATCTTTGCCCAGCTGGGAGCTTTATCACGTAGTAATATTCGACCCTTTGATAAGGACGCAGATGGCACTTTATTAAGTGAAGGATGTGGCATTCTAGTGCTCAAGCGTCGACGGGATGCAGAACGCGATCAAGACCGTATTTATGCTCTAGTTAAAGGCATTGGTGTCTCTAGTGATGGTAAAGCCTTAGGTTTGTTGGCTCCACGCTTTGAAGGAGAAGTTTTAGCGCTGGAGCGGGCTTATTATGGCGAGGCTAAATCATCTCAAATTGACCCTGCTACTATTGGTCTGGTAGAAGCGCATGGCACTGGCATTCCCTTGGGTGATCGAACTGAGATCCAGTCTCTGGCCTCTGTGTTTGGGAATCGTCAGGAGCAACTGCCTCATCGTGCTTTGGGTTCGGTGAAATCTATGATTGGGCACTGTACGATTGCTGCAGGAGCGGCTGGGTTAATCAAATCGACTTTAGCGCTTCACCACAAAATATTACCGCCTACCCTTTGCGATCAGGTCAATCCTGACTTAGGCGTAGAAAAAACCTCATTCTATATTAATAACCAAACTCGTCCTTGGATTCATGGTAGCAGTGAAGTCCCGCGACGGGCAGCGGTTAATGCTTTTGGGTTTGGTGGCATTAATGCCCATGCTATTTTGGAAGAATATAATCCGGCACCGACGACTATTCTGCATAAGCATTGGCCAACAGAGCTTATGCAATTATCCGCAGAAAGTTGTGATCAGCTAGTGCAAACCATCGCTCAGATTATCCAATGGGCTGATCAGTCTGAGATCAAATTAGCAGATTTAGCGGTGAGCCTGGCTCAAAGCCCTTGTCACTCTTACCGATTGGCTTTGGTCGTTAAAGATTTAAGCGATTTAAAGAGTAAGTTAAATAAAGCTCTTAATCGATTGCAACAAGATCCTGAGAAGCCCTTTCATACCCGCAGTGGTATTCACTACTCAGTAGTTGATGCTGCCTCTCCTATCGGGAAAATTGCGTTTTTGTTTCCAGGAGAAGGGGCGCAATATCCCAATATGTTGGCGGATTTATGTCTCTATTTTCCTCAGGTAAGACAGTGGCTCGACTTTTTAGACCAGACTTTTTCAGATCGCCTGAATCCACCTAGCCGCTTTATTTTTCCACCCCCTACCAGTCTTACTGTTGAAGAGCAGCAGTCTGCGCAAGAACAGTTGTTTACGATGGATGTGGCTTCAGAAACTGTATTTACTGCTAGCCTCGCTTTAAATCAGCTATTACAAGACGCTAGTGTGCCTTGTGATTTGATGGTTGGTCACAGTACTGGTGAAACGTCTGCTCTCATTGCTTCTGAAGTTATTAAGGTGCTTGATAAAGCAGATCTGGGCAAGAGAATGCGCCATTTGAACCAGCTTTACCGCAAGCTTGTAGAGCAAGATCAGATCCCTAAAGGTGTGCTTCTGGCTGTGGGTGCGTTTTCTCCCGAAAAACTTGAAACACTCCTTGCTCAGGTGCCTGACTCAGTGCATTTTGCCATGGACAACTGTCCTAACCAAGCTGTACTGTTTGCTCCAGAAAAAGTGGCGAAAGATCTAGAGAAGACTCTTCATGCTGCTGGTGCAATTTGCCAAAAACTGCCTTTTGATAGGGCATATCATACACCCCTATTTAACTCTGTAGCTGAGTCTTTCGAAACGTTTTATCAAAGTCTTGCTGTCGGTCCTGGACGTGTTCCTTTGTATAGCTGCTCAACGACGGATGCTTTCCCTGAAGATCCAGAAGGAATTCGCACACTAGCTGCTCAACAGTGGTCAAGTCGAGTAAGATTTCGCGAAACTATTACCAAGCTGTATGAACAGGGTGTAAGTATTTTTGTGGAGGTTGGACCTAGTAGTAATTTGACTTCCTTTGTCGATGATGTTTTAAAAGGAAACAATTATCTTGCCTTGTCTAGTAATCTGCAAAACCGACCGGGTCTTTTGCAGTTTCAACAGCTCTTAGGGCGTCTGTGGACATTGGGGGTGCCCATTTCAACGGAAATACTTTATGACAATCGTGATCTAAAGGCGTTATCACTAAATGACATTTCCGCTTTAGAACTGCCTGCTGTATCCAATCTACGATTACGATTGGATATGCCAATCGTTAAACTTTCAACCACGTTTGCTCATCAATTGCAAACACAGCTAGCCTCACGCTCATCTAATCATCCCTCAGATGAGTCTGACCTTGATACCCAATATCCTCCTCAGTCACCAGAGAAAGGTTCTCAACCAGAGTCAAACCCAAGTCCGGCTATATCACCCCGGGCTGCTCTTGAAAATACTAATCTTTCAGCGGTTCAGTCATCTGTTGTGACTCAACATTTTGGCCTAATGCAGGAATTTTTAGGCCAGCAGGCTAGTTTGTCAGGTCTCGTTTGTGGTGGTGACAGAATCAAGGCAGATAGATCGGCTTTTTCTCATGCAAAAGCTGATTCAGTGGCTGGGTCAGAACCTCAAGCTGCTTGGCCCATGCTGGGTGAGGTGCTTTCCCGCAGTCAAGATTCTCTTTATGCTCGGCGCCGCCTGAATCTCCAACAAGATCCTTTTTTGCGCGATCATACGTTGGGTAGTTCTCCTTCTCGCTATCATCGTGATTGGACTCCTTTACCTGTTTTACCGTTTACCGGCAGTCTAGAGATCGTAGCAGAGGCCGCCAGTTATCTAACTGGAGGGCTAATGGTTGTTGAGGTGAAGGAGATACGAGGCTTTCACTGGGTTGCGCTTGATCAAGATGAGCTTGTCTTAGAAATCCAGGCACAGTTGATGGGCGGTGTCGCAGAAGCTGAGAAAATTGTTCAGGTTACACTGTCATCTGTACCAGATGACGATACTCAACCAAATTCGCCCCAAAAGCTTTTTGAAGGCAAGGTTGTGTTGGCTTCGACCTCTTTGGCTACGCCTGATCCATTACCCTTTACTTTGAGTCAAGCATTCGCATCACGCTGGTCTGATCGTGAGCTTTATACCCGAGGTATGTTTCATGGTCCTTTATTTCAGGGGGTCAAGCATATTTATCAATGGGGGCCTGAAGGGATTGAGGCCAATGTAAAAACGTTATTGCATTCACAGCAGTTCTTCTATCCACCAGTCAAGCCATTGTTTCAGTTGGATATGGTTATGCTAGATGCCGCTACCCAGTTAGCTGCATTTTGGGTGGCTGAACAATGGGGAACCAACTTTCATCTGTTTCCGTTCCATATTCAATCAGTTGTTCAGTATCAATCAGAGTTGCCCAAAACAGCAGTAAGATGCCGAGGTCAAGTCCGCTTTCTTGAGACTAATCGATTTTTGACAGCTGATTTTGATTTTCTTGACGATCATGGGCGCGTTGTTAGTCGTATTATTGGATTACAGTCTCTCTACTTCCCTGTACCTGTACCTTATGCGGAATGTCGTCTCAACCCTCAGCAGAGCTACTTTTCAGAACCATGGCTACAGGGTGAAACCGGTTTAATTTGTCGTCGCATTGCCAATCTTCCGTCAGAGTTTTTCTCTGTTTCCGGTAGCATTTGTCCAAGGGCATTGGTACACCTTATGTTAATGCCCCAAGAAAGAGAATTTTGGTATGCTCTCCCTGAAACGGGGAGTCGTCGTATAGATTGGCTGTTAGGGCGTATAGCTGCTAAAGATGTAGTAAGACAATGGGCTAGTGAAAGCCTAGGAGTTAACCTTGCTCCCATCGATGTCGGTATTTTTTCCAATGATGATGGAAAGCCAGTAATTTACTGCCCTCAGTTACAATCGCGATTTGCGTTACCCAATGTAAGCCTGATCTATCAGGAATCAGAAGCTGTGGCTGTCCTGGAACCGCCGGGTTTTCGAGTGGGTCTTGACTTCAGAAATCTAGGTCAATCGCAAAGAGACCAACCGTTTGATATTATCTTTTCTGCTGAAGAAAAGCGTTGGTTATCAGGTGCAGATGTGCATGTCTGGTTATCTATTATGAGTGCAAAAGAGGCTGCATCTAATGCTGTAGGTTTAAGATTTTTAGATAATCCTCAAGCATGGCAAATGGCATCTTATATGCCTCACGATAACCAAGTCGTCATTATGTACCAGTCCTATAAATTTGAGGTCAAGTTATGGTTAATGCAGGATGAACTATTATCAGTCTGTCGCTATCCCCAATCTTAAAAGAAATTTAGTTTTCTGAAGACTAGCCAACTTTTCCAGTTTCCTAGTTTGTGGACACTAGCACTAATAGCCAAGATCAATTAACAGCCAATATCAATCGTCTTGAAGAGTTAATGCTTAAGGGTAGTTTGAGGTTCAATTCATGCAGATACTAGATCAACGTATTCAAGCGACTATTATTGAAATTATTGAAGGCATTACCCAAGATTGGGATGACATAGAGCATGATGAAGCTATATGTCTTGACTCTCAGCTCGTTGAAGATTTGGGCTTCTCATCTATAGACTTTATTCAATTGGTAGTAGCAATTGAGGAACAGTATGAGCGTAAACTAGGATTCCATGACTTGTTGATGCACAACGGTCAGTATGTAGATGACTTGAGGGTGAATGACCTGGCTGAATTTGTCGAAGGGCGTCTCAGTGGTCGTTTAACTATGTCGAGTCCATTGGTCGATGTGGAAAAGTCGTCTTTGCATACATCAGCGGTTTCGGAAGCCAGCTGTATTACGCCAGAGCAATTTACAGATTTTCAAGCAATCATTGATCAAAAAGTTGCGCAGTTTCAACAGCCAATCGATACACCACCGTCTACTCCTAAGAATAAGAGGGCGGTTTTTGTGCTATCTCCTCCACGTTCTGGTTCAACGTTACTCCGCATCCTTTTAGCTGGTCATTCTCGGTTATTTGCGCCCCCAGAACTGCATCTATTGACTTATCCAACCCTGGCAAAGCGAAAAGCGGCACTGAATGGGCAATTTACTAGTCATCTTTTGCAGGGTGCTATTCGATCGGTAATGCAATTGAAACAATGTAGTGCTGAGTCTGCCCAACAATTTGTTGAAGCAGCTGAAAATCGCGATCTTAGTACTCAACAGTTTTATAGCCTTTTGCAAGGTTGGATGCCCGAGGAGCAGATGCTAGTAGATAAGACTCCAACTTATGCTATGCATCTTAATATTCTCAATCGAGCTGAGGCAAATTTTGATAGGCCTCTTTACATTCATCTAATTCGGCATCCTTATGGCATGGCGTATTCTTATGAAAGGTCAAAACTAGAACGTATTGCGCCTATGACTCATCAAGGTCAGTTTTCTAGTCGAGAATTAGCAGAGATGACTTGGACATTAAGTCATAAGAATATTCTCTCCTTCTTAGACCAAATTCCAGAGGAGCGTTATCATTCACTTCATTTTGAAAACTTAGTACAGCATCCCGAAACTCAGTTAAAGAAGCTATGTGAGTTTTTGGGAGTTGAGTTTTCGGCTGATATGCTCGAACCCTATCAAAATCAGCAGCAGAGGATGATAGATGGTGTGCAGGTGGCATCTGAAATGAGTGGAGATCTAAAGTTTCATCTGCATGATCGAATCAATCCAGATGTAGCTTATCAGTGGCGGCAATTTCATCATGAGAACTTTCTTAGTCAAATGACTTGGGATGTGGCGTCAACTTTTGGCTATAGCCAAGATGACTAGGAGAAAGATTATGTATACCTTTGATAATACAGTCATTATCCTGCAAGGAAGGAGTAGTTAGTTGCCAATTGTTTCTTTAAAGGAAGCCGATATCCACTATTTTGAGCTAAAGCGGTCTTCTGATCAGCTAGAGGGTTTAGCTCCTTTGGTCATGGTTCATGGCTTAGGTGCTAATTTGGCCTTCTGGTATAACCTTGCTTCTAATTTTTTACCTTTTGTTGATCGCATTATTTTATTTGACTTGCGAGGGCATGGGCGGAGCTCGATCTCCCAGAGTGGTTATACAGCATCCAGTATGGCTACTGATTTAATTCAACTCATGGATTATTTAGACATTGCGAAGTCTCATCTTATTGGCCATAGCTTTGGTGGATCGGTTGTACTACACTGTGCTTGTGAATATGGTCATCGAGTTAGTAGCATCGTGCTAGCTGATGTCAGATTAAGGTGTTTGCAACCCGTACAGCGTTTACAGGATTGGTATCACTGGGAGAAGTATCGAGTCGCACTAGAAGCTGCTGGGATCGTTTTGGATCCAGCTGATCCAGAATCAGGTTATCTATTGCTGCAGGAACTGGCTGAATCACAGCTGCGACAACCTGGCCAATCTGCTCCCATGAAAGATTTACTGTCACCATTTTCAGGAAAAAGTGGGAAACGTACTGCCGCTCGATGGTTGAAACTGCTAGCCACTTCAACGGCTAAAGAGGATTTTCTACAATGTGAGGCCTTTTCCATTGAACAGCTAGCAGCGATATCTCAACCGAAGCTGGGAGTCTATGGAGAATATTCTCAAGCTGTTGCCACGGCTAGAGAGCTTAAAAAGTTATGGTCTAGGATGGAGCTATCGATGATACCTAAAGCTGGCCATTTTTTTCCCATGTCCCGCCCTCAAGAGTTTATTCAAGCAACTAATAACTTTCTTAAACAAGTAAAAGATTAATTTTGATTTCTTATGGTTCGCTGTAATAATTCAGAAGAATTAGCAAAAGCGGTGAGTTGCCCTCTACAGGCTAGCGCCCATGGCAGTATTGATCGCCAAAAATACTTTGAGAATATTTCCATTCATCTTGCTCGAACAGGATGAGGTAATCCTAGCTGTTGTGATTAAACTGTGAGGATTTGATGAGAAGTATTAGAGATCGGAGTACTATTCCAACTTCCCTTGAGTATCAATGATACTTATCGTAAAAATATAATAATAGATTAGTGCAGACATGTTACCAACATCTCAGGCGCTTACGCCAAAGCAAATTGAAGATTTTCATAAGAATGGCTTTATTGGGCCATTTACCATGTGTACCCCAGAGGAAATGGGAGAGTATCGTCGGAACATCGAAGAAGAGATTTTTTCTGAAACCCCGGTTCCTGAATTTAGTATGAAGACGGGACGGGACCGTCATCTCGACTCCCCTGCTGTATATGACTTAATTACTCATCCTGTGCCCAAGTCATACTTGACTCAACTGTTGGGTGCAGAATTACAGATCTGGAGATCCAGTTTCTTTGTGAAGCCACCGGGCTCGCCTGCCACGGTGTGGCATCAAACTAATGTGTTTAAAGAATTTGTTGATGAGCCAATTTTAGAGCCACCTGATCCTGAAAGTTTATTTCAGCTTACAACCTGGATCGCTATCGATGAATCTACAGTAGAAAATGGCTGTGTCCAACTTCTTCCAGGCTCTCATAATACCTTTAAGGTGAAAGGGATTGTTGATCAAGTAACTAAAGAAAGTCGAGCGAAAGAGGCGACTTCTTATGGATTGAAAGATCAAGGATTTTTTGGCTATGACATTAAGTTTGATACCAAAGTGGATCCGGATAAGGTTGTCAATATGCAGTGTAAGCCTGGTCAGTTTTTCATCTTTACCCAGCGTCTGCTCCATGGTTCGCCACCTAATAATTCACAAAAGCGTCGTTTAGGGGTTGCTTTTAGAACTATTCAATCAAATGTGAAGGCTTATGCTCATTTTCTACCTGCTGGCAAGATTGAACATTATGGATTTACGTTTGATCTAACCAAGTGGGGATGTGCTCTTTTAGGGGGAGATAATGCTCTTAAGCTTAATCCTATTGCTGAGCGACCTGTGGTGAAACGTCCACTATCTAATCTTTAGTCGAATTTCTACCAAGAGTTGTTTGGAAAAATTTTGAATTCACTATTCATCTACACAAGGAGTGCTTGGTTATGAGTTCTTTAGCTACTGATTACAGGGTTGAACTCACTCAAGAGGAAGTTCAGTATTTTGATGATAATGGTTTCGTTGGTCCCTTTCCCCTCTTCTCTGATGCTGAAGATTGGAGAAAATTGCGCCAGAGGGTTGAGAATGAAGCTATTGGGACTGTTTCAGATGTTTATGGGTTTGAAACTGGTCGAGATCGTTATCTAGACTGTCCTTCTGTCTATGAAATGATATCTCAGTCCAGTATAAGTAATCGGTTACAGCAACTTTTGGGTCCTGATCTTTTGGTTTGGCGATCGGCTTTTTTCTATAAGCCTGCTGGAGCTCCAGAAACTGTTTGGCATAGAGCAAATCTTTTCAAAGAATATGTAGAGCATGCCATTTTAGAGCCGCCTGATATTAATGATTTATTTCAGCTGACGGTGTGGATTGCTATCGACGATGCGACCCTTGATAATGGCTGTGTTCAATTTATATCAGGTGGCACCAACAAAGAATATTTTGTGCAAAAAACATCTGCTCCTGATGCCGCACCAAATATAAAGGAGGATGGTAAGTCTTCTTTTGGATACGATAAAAAAGGTTTTTTTGGATATGACCTCAAAGTTGATTTTGAGCTTGATCCCAATCGTGTCGTGAATATGGAGTGCGCTTCAGGTGAATTTTTCATTTTCGATCAAAGAGCAATCCATGGTTCTTTACCTAATAAAACCGATAGTCGCAGAGTCGGTATGAATTTTCGAACGATTAAAACAGACGTAAGAGCGTATCGCCATTTTCTAGATGACAATAAAATTGAGCATTATGGTCGTACCTTTAATCTTGAGCGTTGGGGATGTCTGCTCTTGTCCGGAGAAGATGACGGTAATAATCGGATCGTAACACCACCCTCCTATTCCTAGGGGCATTAGGCTTTGTATAGATACAAATTTAGTATTTACTTCTGATGATTTTTTCGACTCAACTATAGGAGAGAGATTGATGAGTTATAAACTTACAGCTGATCAGGTTGCATCCTTTCATGAGAATGGCTTTATTGGTCCGTTTAAGCTTTGTTCTCCTGAAGAAATGGCGGTTATTCGTCAGCAGATTGAAAAAGAGGTGATTAATACACCATCCTCAGTGTATGGATTTGAAAAATGCCCTCGAGATCGACATCTTGATTCGCGTATCGTCTACGACCTGTTCACACACCCAACTGTGCGCGATCGCTTGACTAGTCTATTGGGACCAGATCTGTTGATTTGGCGTTCTTCTTTCTTTTTTAAGCCCCCTGGTGCGCCAGCTACTGTTTGGCATCGAGCCAATGTATTTAAGGAGTATGTCGATAATCCTATTCTTGAAACTAATGAACCGGATAATCTGTTTCAGCTGACGACTTGGATCGCTTTGGATGAAGCTACTATGGAAAATGGTTGTGTTCAGTTTATAAAAGGCAGCCATAAAGAGTATTACAAAACTGTCATTACAAAACCAGACGATCAGCTGCAAAACTTTGGTAACGATAAAAAAGGTTTGATGGGCTATGACGTTCAGGTCGATTTTGATTTGGATGAATCACGGTTGGTAAACATGGAATGTCAGCCAGGGGAGTTTTTCATCTTTGACCAACGGACTCTCCATGGTTCTCCACCTAATGCTTCTGCCAAGCGTCGTATGGGGGTTAATTTCCGAGCCGTTCAACCTCATGTAAAAGCTTATGGTCATTTTCTAGAAGATGGCAAGATTGAGCACTTTGGACGTTCTTGGGATCTAAGTCGTTGGGGGTGTATTCTCCTCAGCGGTAAGGATACTTCAGGGGTAAATAAGATTGCTGAGCTTCCATCGGGTAAAGGACTGGGGGACTTATTGCAAGCTCCTATTGCCGCTAGTTAATAAGTCATATAGATAAGATACTCTTTGAAGAGTTTTAACCCACCCACACTGCACTCAAGTTTTAGTTGGCAGAACCTGTTGTTACTAAGCTCTGGGGGATGACTCCAGAGCTTAGTTTTTCTGACTTATAGCTTTTCAGCTATTTGGCCAAATAGTTGTCTTTGAGGTAAGATAACTGCCTTGGCTATCTATTTTCCTTTTTTTAAAAGAGAGTATATGGACGGCATTGCAGACTGATATAAGTCTATGAAAGTTTTTAATCCAGAGCCGAAACCTGGGCTTAGAGAAACAAGTTTTAGAAAAATTTGTAGGAATGGTATAGGAGATGGGCATAACTCCTATGCTCATTCGATGGCCTATTTAGAGGATCATCTTTACGTTGGCACGATTCGCTCTTTGCTGGTTGGTGCGCGCTATGTCCATAAACAGATCGACTTAGAAATGTGGCCAGTTCTTTGCCCTCATCCTTTTTATTCTAAGGAGTTTGAACAAACAGCGCGGGGCGAAATATGGCGCTATAGCATCTTAACTGACGAATGGCGACGTGTGATGCAAGCGCCTTTAGTACAGGATAGCGATGGCAAGACCACCTACAGTCGTGAAATTGGCTATCGGGGTATGGTTGCTTTTCAGGGGAAATCAGATCCGAAACCTGCGATTTATACGTCTACGTTTTCGCGGTCTAAAGGTAATGGACCTTTGATTCTTAGAAGTGACGATGGAACTAATTTTAAGCAGGTAGGAAAACCTGGATTAATAGGTTTACCGATCACTAGTTTACGATGCTTAATTCCCTTTAAGGGCAGATTGTTAACGGCTCCTACCAGTGCGGCCGGAAGCAACCCTAATACTTCGGGTGTGTCTGTCATTTATGAAACTCAAGATCCTGCTGCAGGGACTTGGTGTCCGATCAATACTCCAGGCTTTGGAGATCCTGATAACCGTACTATTTTTGAGGTGGCGGGGTTTGGGGATTACCTATATGCTGGCACTCTGAATAATCATGGATTTCAACTGTGGCGTTCGTCTTTGGAAGGAGAGCCACCCTATGAATGGTCATTAGTGATTGAGCGGGGTGCACAGCGCGGTAGTTTAAATCAATCCGTCGCTAGTATGGTTGGTTTCAAAGGTAGCCTCTATATTGGTACAGCTATTCAGGGAGGCGGTTACGATATTCGAAATAATATTGGTCCGGCAGGAGCAGAGATTATTCGAGTTCATGCTGATGGTTCCTGGGATTTAATCATGGGAGATCCTAGGGGAGATATTAGTCCGCTTAGTGGTATTCCGGCTGGGTTTAATAGTTTGTCAAATGGCTATTTGTGGAAGTTGGGAGTTCACCAAGGCTGGTTGTATGCAGGAACACTCGACTGGAGTGTGATGTTGCAATTTGCAGGGTTGCGCGATCGCAAAGGACGGGTTTTCAGAATGCTTGAAGAAGTGGGCTTAGATACGATCGTTGATCGGCAAGGGGGGTTCAATTTATGGAGAACGCACGATGGGGAGAACTGGCTCCCAGTCACCCGATCTGGTTTTGGCAACGCCTTCAACTATGGCGTTCGGAACATTGTGTCCACCCCATACGGACTCTTTATTGGCACTGCCAATCCATTTGGGCCTGAAGTGGCTAAAGTCGTTGATGGGGAATGGACATATGACCATAATCCATCTGGTGGATTAGAAGTTTGGTTAGGCTCTTAAGTTCGTCGTAAAGATTTTGGGTATCGATGTATGACCCCTGTTGCTCCCCTCTTTATTTTAGGTTCACCGAGATCCTTTACTTCTGTCATTTCAACAATCATTGGCCAACACCCAGAAGCCTATGGAGTGCCAGAGCTCAACATATTTGTTACTGAAACACTGGGGCAATTAGTGCAAAGGTTTCAGGGGTTTCGACAGTTTCAAATTCATGGATTGATGCGAACTGTAGCCCAACTTTATGCTGGTGAACAAACGCGGGAGTCGATAGAGATGGCTTCCCGCTGGATTAACCGTCGTTTGGACTCCACCACCGCAGAACTTTACCAAGAATTGGCAGACCATATCAGTCCACTCCGCATTGTGGATAAAAGCCCTGTTTATGCTGCCAGACTGGAGAGCATGTACTCGATGCAACAGGCGTTTCCTGACGCTTATTTCTTACATTTGGTGAGACATCCCAGAACCCACGGTCAGTCTGTCATGAAGTTGGCTCAAGGCATGCTAGCCGTGTTGACCAACTCAATTGACTACTCCACCGATCCTCCAGTTTTAGATCCTCAGTTCAGTTGGTATAAAACTCAGCGCAAGATTGTCACTTTTTTGGATACGATTCCAGCACATCAGCAACTTCAATTGCGGGGAGAAGATGTCCTGAATGAACCCCACATCTACTTGCGTCAAATTTGCGAATGGGCAGGTCTTTCCTGGAGTGAGGCAGCGTTGGAGGCTATGTTACGGCCTCAGGATTCTCCGTTCGCATGTGTTGGTCCCTATGGGGCACATTTGGGCAATGATATTAATTTTTTGAAATCGCCCGACTATCGCTATCGCAGAATTGCTCCTAGCCATCTTGACGGTCCTCTAGAATGGAGGTCAGATCAAAAAGGTTTTAGACCAGAAGTGCTTGAATATTCAAAAACCCTTGGTTATGAATAACCCTGACAATCGTTTGGCAATGGATTGATGCTAGTTCCTGTTAAAATGCAATCTACCTAATGGCTAAAGATATGTGACACTTGCGAGGTATAATTTTTGATTAACTCTATCTATCCTTAGAAAGTAAGGCTATATATCCTTACACTACCTATGCATACCTGAAGAACTTTCATATTGATTGAATACAAGTTGATTGTATAAGAGTGGTAGAAGATACAAGTATCAGCGGCTATGGAGGACTGTAATGGCTTCGCTTATCGTAGCTTTTAGCAGGCACTTTTTTAGACGTGCCTGCTTGGTCGCATACAATGTTCGTTATTTCTCTGGCATCAATGTTTACAGGGATTAAAAAACGCTTGAGGGAAGATTTGATCGTAACGCCGGTTTACGACGAAATAAACCGGACGCAAAATTATTCAATCAAGGACCCTGTTTCTGGCGAAACATTTGAATTTGGTGAAGAGGAATATTTTCTATGCCAGGCTATTCAAGGAGAGGATGCCGAGTTTGTATTGTCATCATTTAGTGAGAGATTTAGTAAGAATATATCTAAAACTGACTTAGAACAGTTTATTGGGGAGTTAGATGGTTTAGGGTTGATGGCCAACCTGTCTCAATCGGAGCTATTGAGTAAAAAAGACTCTGCCCAACCTCTAGTTAGTCCTAATGGTGAGGCTACTATTGCTGACTCGCCGGATGTTTATGTTAGTCGAACTAATGGCAACGGTCACTCCTCCGGGACGGCAGCGTTAGAGTCTACTCCTGCAGAAAACGTTACTTCATATTCCAGCCACGTCAGTTCAACGAGTCCTAAAAAGGCATCCTCTTCAAAGGCTTATCTGTGGGCTCCCAAAAATCCTGCTCGTCTATTTGAAAAACTTGCAGATTTCACAAGGTTGTTTGTTTGGCCGATTCGCTTTCTGCTTGTAGGGTTGATTCTGACACTACCAATCGCCTTTCTGACGTTTATTAATAACCAAGCATTATTTTGGCGAGACATGGGACTTTTTGTCACGCCTTTGCCCTTTTTTACTGCCTACGCATTCAATATCGTAGTAGCCAATCTGGCGGCTAAATCTATTCAAGGCATTGTGGCGGCTGCCCATGGGGCACAAATTAAAGATTTTGGTTTTACGTTGGCACTTGGTTTCTACCCAAGATTTTCATTGGGACGTAGGCAGCTTTTATCGTTACCTAGGCCAGCTCAGCTCTGGGTATTCAGCGTTCCTTTGTTATTCCGTCTAGTGCTGTTTGTGGTTGGCATGATTGTTTGGTTTGCCAATCGTCATAGTGCAACGTCATTAGATGTTTGGGCTTTATTGACAGCGCATGCTGCCATTGTCACGTTTGTCTTAATTGCCTGTCCGTTTTGGCCTGTAGATGGTTACTACTGGATAGTAAATTTTCTAAATTTACCGCGAAATCTGCTAGGCCAAACATTTACTCTGTGGTCTCTATTGTTGCGCGGACGCCGTCTTCCTTCGACCATGTCTTGGTCTGCTCGATTAGGCTATCTCTTGTTTGGGATCATGGCACTCGCTTTTATGCTGTTTGTCATAGGAGGCATTGCCTGGAGTTTTTCCGAAGGTTTAGCTAACACGTTTCCTAATATATTCGGGCGCAGCACCAGGTTCATTTTCTTAGGCATTGTTCCTTTGCTGATTGCCTTGCGATTAGTGGGGCAATGGCGTAAGACCAGGAATCAAAGTTATGTGCGTTCGGATGCCACGACATTGACTGGGTATCAAACTCCATCACTTCTGTATCAGATAAAACGAGGCATCAGTTCAGGCATCAAGCTTTCCTTGCTTTTTATTTTAGTGTTGTTGATGCTTCTGCCTTATCATTCTCGACCGGGTGGTCAACTAGAATTATTGCCTCCGAATCAGCGACAAATCCAGGCAAAAGTAGAGGGCACTATTTCTCGGGTGATGTTTAAAGGTGGCGATGGAGAATGGATTGCAGCTGGCCGAGTGATAGCTGTGATGGAGGCTTATGATATTGAGAACGAAAAGTTGACTCGAGCCCAGCAAATTGAGGCACAGCAAGCGGCAGTCGCTAACCAACAATCTTTGCTCAATAAGCTACTATCGACGCCTCGTCCAGAAGAAGTGTCCATTGCTCGACAGAGAGTTGAAGTGGCCCGTCGTTCACTTGAGAAGGCTGAGCAGGAAACGAGTACTGCCATGCAAGAAGTCGAAGTTTTCCGTCAGACTCTTAATACGGCTGCTGCTAGAGCTGACTTTAGTCTGAGAGAGGCTGAACGTTACCAAGATCTGTTACAACAAGGTGCAGTATCACAGCAAGATTTTGAGGATCGCCAAAGACGTGCCAGTGTCGATGAAACAGATCTGGCTGAACAAAAGCAACGTTTGAAGGTAAGTGAATTAGATGTAGAGTCTGCTCGTCGTGAGGTAGAGCAGACCCAGCAGCAACTGGCTGAAGAACAAGCTCAATTACAGTTAGTGCTTCAGGGCCCTCACCCCGATGACGTACAAGCGGCGCGTGGGGCTCTAGCGGCAGCCCAAGCTGAGCTGCGTCGGTTTCAGCAAGAGCTTCAATACGATCAAGAACAACTACAGCGAACTCATCTGCACATGCCAGTAGATGGTCGTATTGTGACGCCATATTTAGATCGTAAGGTAGGCAGTTTTTTGGATGAGGGCGATGTTTTCGCGGTTGTGGAAGATGACCGCAACATTTTTGGAGAACTGCTTATACCCGAAGAAAATACCGAAGATATTCAAGTGGGAGCTGAAGTGGAAATTAGACTGTTGGCGTATCCCAAGGGCGCAATCTTTGGCTCTGTGACAGAGATTGATCCTAGCGCTAATACGTTTAGTAGCTCTTCTGATAATGCGATATTAGATAATAGCCGTATGGTGAGAGTGATTGTGAATATACCTGAAACAGACCAATTGTTGAAGGCAGGAATGACTGGATATGCCAAGGTAGATGGCAAAACAAGGCCTCTAATTATTGCTTTTCTGCGTCCACTAATTCGATTCTTTCAGATCGAGTTTTGGTCATGGATTCCATAAGATTTAGATGTGCGATTAAATTTGAGATTTTTAACACAGCTGGAAGGGAGTATATAGAGTATGCAGTTCTCTGACTATAGAACTCAAATTTATCCTGAAATTCAACCAGATGTGGCAGTAGGAATAGTTGAGGATATTGTTTTACGGGATGCTAAGCGGACCCGTGATTTGCCTTTAAAGATCTACTTTCCGATGGCAGAGAAAAACAATCCTGTCATTATCTTTTCCCATGGTGCAGGCGGTTCTCGACAAGGATTTTCTCACTTAGGGCAGTTTTGGGCTGCAAAGGGGTATTGTGTTGTCCATGTGACTCATCCAGGAACTGATACAGAAACCCTTAAAAATCATGGGTTTGATATGATTCGCCAAGCGGCTTTGGAGCCTCGGACTTGGGTGGACCGTGCCCAGGATATATCTTTTATAATTGATGAATTGAGTGGACTTGCCAGGTTTGCTTCTGAACTTGAGGATACGTTGAATCCTCAAGTGATTGGGTTAGGGGGGCATTCTTTAGGGGCTCATACGGCAGCTTTAATAGCGGGGGCAAGATTACCCGCAAACCAATTTATAGAGCAACCATTGGCAGATCCACGAGTGCGAGCATTTCTGTTGATTTCGATTCCTGTATCACCCAGGGGCACGAATCGCTTTGGTCTAAACCGACCTGCTTGGACAGCTATGCGCCATCCGACGATGGTGATGACCGGTACAGAAGATCAGCTATCGCCAATGGCCCCGGCGATTCTACGGCAAATACCCTATCGATGTATGCCTGAAGGTGACAAGTATTTGACGGTGCTTGAGGGAGCTGAGCATTCATCCTATGGGGATCGGGGAGGGGAAAGTATTTCGGGTCAACAGCATCAGTTTTTTGTGAGGATGCTTTCAATTTTGTTCTGGGATGCCTATTTGAAAGAGAGTGAGGTTGCCAAAGGTATACTACAGTCTGATCGGGTGCCAACCTTAACGAATGATGACGTTACGCTGGCCAGCAAATAAATTATCTTTTGTATCTTTAATTGTACTACTACACTTTGATGGAACTAGGCTCGGCCACCGATGCAATAATTCGATGACAGCCTGATTCTGGATAGGCCCAGCCGCAGTAGCATTCTTTGGGATTCCCCCAGCATAGACCCAGATATAGCTCACTGCGGGTGGCGCTAATGTCGGCCCATTCTACTTCCTGAATGTAGGTTTCAACGGTAGCAGCATTAATCTCAACTGGGTCATGACCTGCTTTCCAGAGTCTTAATCCTTCGATGGATGCGTGCCAAAAGTCGATAATGCTGGCTTTGGCGGCGGAGAGGGTCGCTTTGTCCGCTGGAATCGCCGTTAAATCTGGATGCACTTCAGGTAGTTGGATGGTTTGGCCTTTAAAGGTGCAGGGATGCCATACCAGACCTGAAACATTGTGCTCTCGCTGGTACTGATGAATTTGATCTCGAAAGTCTTTAAATGCAAAGACCTTACTGAGCTTGTTAGTGCCGATGGCTTTGGATACTACTGGGTTTGCCAGGCGATCATCGGTTGATAGTAATACCCGCTCTCCGCGCCAGGCGGCTTTGAGTTCTTGATCGAGTATGTCGATAAGTTGCTGAGTGGTGTAGTTCATTACTCTACCGAAGGCTTGCTGGCATTTTAGCAATCGTTGTTAGTGGGTGCAGTAAAGTAAAGGACTTGTTCAAGGATTTGGGGAATGGAGAGTGGAAAATTGATAGTTGAAAATGGAGGGTGGGCGTGGTCTATCTGGGGAATGGGCAATTGATGTATCGGGGCATTACAAAATTGCTAAGGATTTTATTAGTAGGGCGTATAGGTCGGGCGTATTTACAGAGGCGGCGATGTCTACATTGGGGGCTTTCCCGGTGCGGCCCCACCAGTCGATGACGGTGCGGCCAATATTATCTGGGCTGGTGGTGTCGACGGTGGTGTAGGTGGGTTTAAAGGTGAATAGGTCTGGCTGTAGCAGATAGGCGATGACGCAGGGATCGTGTAATGGGGCTCCGGGCAGACCGTAGCGTTCTTGGTCAGGGGTGCCATAGTGGGCGAGCAGATCAGCGGCGGCATTGCCGACGGCCGTATTGAGCTGTCTGAGGTGGGTTAAGTGCTCAGCTGTGGTGAGCACGTGATGGGTGGTGTCAAGGGTGATTAGTTTGATGGGAATGCCCGCTTTAAAGACTACTTGGGCGGCATGGGGGTCGACGTAGATGTTGAATTCGGCGGCGGGGGTCATGTTGCCGTGGGTGATGGCACCTCCCATCGCAATGATGTGATCGATTTTGGTGGCGATCGCAGGTGCCTGGATCAGGGCGACGGCAAGGTTGGTTAAGGGGCCGAGGGTGGCCAGGGTGATTGGCTCTTGGGTTTGTTGCAGGGTGTCAATTAAAAATGCAACAGCGTGTTGCACCATTAGTGGTTGCTGTGGCTCGGGTAGTTCAGTTCCTTGTAGGCCAGTGGCTCCATGGATGTTGGCGGCGGTTTCTAATGGGCGCACCATGGGGCGAGGGCAGCCTGCATACACGGGAGTATTGGCATTAGCGAGAGCACATATCTTGAGCGCATTTTGGCTGGTGTAGTGGAGGGGGACATTGCCTGCCACCGTTGTGATGCCGAGGATATTGAGTTCTGTGGGATGAGCCAGGGCCAGGAGAAGTGCGATCGCATCATCCACCCCAGGATCGCAGTCAATAATAATTGAACGAGCCATAGGTCCAGTACAAAGGAAAGGGCCATTCTTAGCCTAGCCTGTCAGGTATTCGATCAGATACGCTAGCCTGGTAGCACTCTAGGGAGCTTAGTTGAATGTCATACCTTCCTCGTCAGCACCTCTTCAAAACCGTGGGGTTTATTCTGTGCTTGATTTTGGCTGGTTGTGAAGGCAGTCCCTTAGGAAATTCCTTAGAAAACAACCTCGAGCCTGATCCACAGTTGCTGGATGAAGAAACTGCTGAAACTGCCACAGATGATAGTTCACCAGATGTGGAAGAACCGGTGATTACGTCTGCGGATGACCCTGAAACCGCAGAGGATAGTAGTAAGGCAGAGGATGAAGAGGACCCCGTCACGTCAGCGGATACGACGGATGACCCGGTGATTCCTACCTTTACAGAAGCGAGCTATACGGATATTGGCGAAGCACCTGAAGAATTGCAGCAGTACATTGAGGATTTGGTGGCCTTAGACGCGCTGATATTGATTGATGTGAAGGCCGATGACAATGTCGAACGGGATCCGAATGAATTTTTACCCAATCAAGTGATTACTCGTCGGGAGTATGCACGTTGGTTATTAGCCGTGAATAATCAGTTCTATAGCGATCAAAGTACCAAAAAGATTCGACCAGCGGTGGAAAGTGCTCAACCAGCTTTTCAGGATGTGGGGAAGGCAAATATTGACTTCCCAGCGATTCAGGGGTTGGCCGAAGCGGGGATTATTCCCAGCTCGCTCAATGGCAGTACAACGGTGGTCAAATTCCGCCCTGATGATCCGTTAACCCGCAAGGATCTTGTTCTTTGGAAGGTGCCCTTGGATACTCGTGCACCCTTACCTGCAGCCACCGCGACAGCCGTGACCGAGGCTTGGGGCTTTCAGGATGCTGGCAAAATTGAACCCATGGCGCTTAAGGCCGTGCTCGCCGATCACAGTAATGGGGAATTTGCCAATATTCGTCGCACTCTGGGATATACCACCCTGTTTCAGCCCGATAAGGGGGTGACTCGAGCTGAGGCTGCTGCAGTGCTTTGGCGGTTTGGCAATAGTACCGAAGGCATTACGGCTGGCCAGATTTTGGCAGACAATGAGGAGAGTGCTGATGCAGAGGACGAGCAATCGGAAGACCCAAAAACAGAGGCCGCTGAATAAGGGGTAATGCTGTCGGGAAATTGCATATAATTCTTCGACAATAAACACGCAAGAACATTACAACTTTTTTCGAATACACCCACGACGTGGGAGAATGAAGCCCGCTTATTTTGTCAGGGAAAATGCTGTGAAGGCCATTGTAATTGGTAGTGGTGGGCGTGAACACGCCATGGCATGGACATTGTTGCAGTCGCCTAAGGTGACTAGCGTAGTGTGCATACCAGGGAATGGTGGTACGGCTACCTTGCCAGGCTGTAGCAATCTAGCCATGTCTGTTGATGATGTGGAAGGGATTGCCCGATTTTGTTTAGTCCAAAATATTGGTCTGGTGGCGATTGGCCCAGAGCAGCCATTAGCCGATGGTGTGGCCGATGGTTTACGGGCCCAGGGCATCACAGTGTTTGGCCCTAATCAAGATGGTGCCCAGCTAGAGGCCAGTAAAGCATGGGCGAAGGCCTTGATGCAGGAGATGGGGATTCCGACAGCGGCGAGTGCTGTCTTTGCTAATGAAAAAGCTGCGACTGCCTATGTGGAAGAGCAGGGCGCACCAATCGTTATTAAGGCAGATGGTCTGGCTGCTGGGAAAGGTGTGACGGTGGCGATGACGTTGGAGGAAGCTAAGGATGCGATCGCAGCGATATTTGCGGGGCAGTTTGGCTCAGCGGGTCGCCAGGTGTTGGTGGAAGAATGTCTGACCGGTCAAGAGGCGTCTGTGTTGGCGGTGACTGACGGTGTGACCATTCGTCCCCTGATGCCAGCCCAAGATCATAAACAGATAGGAGACGGGGATACTGGCCCTAATACGGGTGGTATGGGAGCTTATGCCCCCACCCCAGTGGTCTCCCCAACCCTATTAGAACGGATTCAAGCGGAAGTACTAGAGCCCGTACTACAAGGCTTAAAAAATCGTGGTATTGATTACCGGGGTGTGGTTTATGCTGGTTTGATGATCACCGCTGAGGGGGTGCCCAACGTGATTGAATTTAACTGTCGATTTGGTGACCCTGAAACTCAGGTGGTGTTGCCCTTATTGAATACCCCCTTAGACCAGATTATGTTGGCCTGCTGTGAGCAGCGACTTGAGGCGTTGCCTCCTTTTGAATGGAAATCAGGCTATGCCGCTTGTGTGGTGATGGCGGCAGCTGGCTATCCTGGTAAATATCCTAAGGGTATGGCTATTAATGGTCTGGAGGTAGCGACTAAGACGGGGGCCATGGTATTTCACGCAGGTACCCAGCTGCAGAAAGGGGTGGTTACATCCAGTGGCGGTCGCAACTTGGGGGTGACTGCTCTTGGTGAAGGCTTTGAGAATGCGATCGCAAATGCCTATGTTGCGGTTGATGCCATTCAGTTTGATAATGCATATTATCGCCGAGACATTGGCCATCGGGTCAGAGACCAGTTTTGAACTCAAAAAAGAAGCCCTATCCTGCCGTTCCCTGCCCCATAGCGGGATTCATGTCACAATATCCTTGAGCGGTCCATATAGGTTGAATGGTTGAGCTGTTTCAAAAAATTCGCATCCTAATTGCCGACTGGTGGCAAGACTTTACCCTCCAGACTCGTTTGATGGCAGCAGCCACCTTGGTGGTATCGCTGATTATGAGTAGCCTGACATTTTGGGCAGTGAATACGATTCAATTGGATGCTCGTTTAAACGACACTCGCTTTGGCCGCGACTTAGGTTTGCTCTTAGCGTCCAATACAGCCCCGCTGGTCGAATCTCAAAAGCTGGATGAGCTGGCCCTGTTTTCTAGACGTTTTATGGAGAGTACGTCGAGCATTCGTTACATGCTCTATGCCAATCCAGACGGCTATATCTTCTTTGGTATTCCGTACGCCGATACGGCAGTGCAAAACTCTCTTACGCTCAGTCGTCGTATGCAGCTCCCCGACAACTATGTTAAGAGCGTTGATTTGCCTATGGTGCGCCAGCATCTGACGCCAGCAGGCGAGGTTACCGACGTCTTTGTGCCGCTGAAAGCGAAGGGAAATTACCTGGGTGTGCTGGCATTGGGCATTAATCCTAATCCTACGGTGGTGGCGTCTTCTCATCTCACCCGTGATGTCACCATTGCAGTGTTTGTGTGTATTTGGGTGATGGTGATTTTAGGGGCGGTCTTTAATGCCCTGACGATTACACAACCGATTAAAGAACTTTTGACCGGTGTGAAAAATATTGCTGCCGGTAATTTTAAGCAGCGGATTGATCTCTCCCGTGGTGGAGATGAACTGGGTGAGCTGATCCAGAGCTTTAACTACATGGCGGAGCGGCTTGAACGCTATGAAGAACAAAATATTGAAGAGCTGACCGCTGAGAAAGCAAAATTAGAACGGCTGGTTTCTACGATTGCTGATGGTGCTATTTTGATCGATGCCAATATGGAGGTGGTGTTAGCCAATACGGCCGCTAGTCGCATTTTTGGCTGGGATACCCAGCTTCCCCCCGAAGGTGATGTCTTACAGCATCTTCCTAAGGAAGTCAGGGTACAGATGACGCAACCGCTATATCAGGCCGCTAAGGGCGATTCTTCCGAAAGTCAGGAGTTTCGCATTGCTCTAACTGAGCCCATCAGCCGTACTATTCGCGTCTTGCTTAATTCTGTTTTAGACCAGTCAGGGGAAACCGTTAAAGGGATTGCCCTGACAATTCAGGACATTACCCGAGAAGTGGCGTTAAACGCGGCTAAAAGTCAGTTTATTAGCAATATTTCCCACGAACTACGCACACCGCTGTTCAATATTAAATCCTTTATTGAAACCCTCTATGAGTATGGTGATGATTTGTCTGACCGAGAACGTCAGGAGTTTTTAGAAACAGCAAATCATGAAACCGATCGACTGACACGTTTGGTCAATGATGTATTAGATCTGTCACGGTTGGAGTCTAATCGTGGCTATCAATTCAATGCGTTAGATATTCATCAACCCATTGAACAAACCTTGCGGACCTACAAGCTGAATGCCAAAGACAAGGAGATTGAGCTGATTCAAGAGATTGAAGACGGGTTACCATCGGTACTCGGCAATTACGATCTAATGCTGCAGGTGTTTGGTAATTTAGTGGGCAATGGTCTCAAGTTTTCTAGTCCAGGCGGGTGTGTGGCGATTCGTGCCTATCGAGCGCCGTCAACGGTAGATCATCCAGACTTTGCAGGGACTGTCCGCATTGAGATTGCAGATACAGGCATTGGAATTGCTCCTGAGGATCAAGATGCAATTTTTGATCGCTTCCATCGGGTAGAAAACCGTGTCCACACCTTGGAAGGCACGGGTCTGGGATTGTCTATTGTTAAAAACATCATCAGCAAACACAACAGCAGAATGTATCTGGTGAGTGAGGTGGGTATCGGCACTACATTCTGGTTTGATCTAGCAGTGTATGAGCCCCCGGTAGCCAAAGCTGAGTCATTGCTAGAGCCTGATACGAACCGTGATCTTGAGAATGACAAAGAGGATGCGATCTCACCTGTAGCGGTTCAATCGACTCCCCAAGAATCAACCTAACCAACGAGGTTGCTAACGATTCCTAAGGCTCCCCACTGGTCACGGGATGAAAAGTCAGAGGGATTAAGCCATTTAGGATTGATATCTGTCGGTTGGACCGCCAGCCCGTCGGCGATGGTGATACCGTCTAGACCTAAGGATTGACCGTAGCGTTTGAGAAAACCCTTTACATAAATTGCTTCAGGTAGCTGCCTCCAGTTGCCAGCTTCAATGGCACGCAACTGCTTCGGCTGAATATGAGTACGTTTTGCCACTTGTTGTAATGACAACCCTCGGCGTACCCGAATCGCCTTTAGGTACTGGCCTACCCGCTTTAACTCCTGTTCTCGACCGTCGACACCCTGGAAGGTACCTGTTGGTTTAGGAAAAACGCTCATTACTTTACAAATAAATACAACACACCTGCACGTAGTGTATTGATCCTCCTTGGTCGAATCAAGCCGGTTTTCCCCTCTTTTTGATACACAGATATCACCTGGGGACAGGTTCCAAGTCGGCTATTATCGCTTTTTTAGCGCTTAGAGATATATCTATAAATGCTCTTTCTTAAAGCTTTTCAGGCATTTTAGTTGAATTTGATTGCAACGATATCATGACCTGAATCAGCGTCAGATTGAGCGTAAATACGTACATTTAATATGCGTAAAACCTGACAAATGTCACTGTGGAATCTACGGATCTTTTGAGGCGATTTGCCAAAAATATGTTAAACACCCTATCAATCTGAGTCAGGCAATCCATGCTTACACCATAATCAAGCTAGGAGAGGGGTGGACAAGAATTTTTGTCTGCGAGGTTTGTGATGGCTCTTTTTCCCTCTTTGGTGCGGCAGCAGGTTGCTCAGATCTGGCGGCGACACAAGCTACCGAAATTAGCCCAGCGCACCTGTGAGCTATATCTGGATGGACAAGGACCTCGGGCCCAGACCCACTGCCGTGAGATTTTGCAAACGCAGATAAACCTTGACTCACAGAGTTTACAGCGATTTTTTCGTACAGACATTGGGGAATTACTATTGGCCAGGTTAGGCCAGCTGATTGAGCTGCCTGATGATAATGCTGGTCGTCAGGCCTTGATTCAACGGATTACCAAGGCAGATCAGCTATCGATTATGAGTTTGTTGCATCAGATTGCAGGCAACCTGCGGACCGATCGCCTGTTAGAAACGGCTCAGCACATTGATCTGTTGCTCCAGACCACTGATCAACTCCTAAACCTGCTCCAGATATTAATGTCACAAGAAGCCAGGGAGCAGATAGTACCTGCCTTTGACCCTCGATTGCCGGGTGCTTTTGGGATTCGTAAGAAAGTTATGCATCTGCAGCGGCAATCGTCGCAGCCATTTCAAGTATTTCTGTATGAACCCTTGGGAGAGCGGGTTGAGCCCATACCCGTTGTAGTTATTTCCCATGGTCTGGCTGCCGAGCCTCAGGCCATGGTTCACTATGCCAGGCATTTAGTTTCCCATGGTTATCTGGTGGCTGTACCCCAGCACCCAGGCAGTGACACCCATCAGGTCCATCATCTATTGGCAGGGGAGGTTGATGAAATCTTTTCGCTGCAAGAATTTTTTGACCGTCCCCGTGACATCAGTCTCCTTTTAGACGAATTAGAGCGACGTAATCGGCATGACTATGGTGGCCAGCTCAATTTAACCAATGTAGGACTATTGGGCGAATCATTTGGGGGATATACCGCATTTGCTCTAGCCGGGGCCACCATTGATTTTAAGGCATTGGCCCAACGCTGTGACGGGATTTCTGACAGTCTAAATGTGTCGCTATTGCTGCAGTGTCGAGCCCTCTCCTTATCACCGACAGTGAAGTCTCTAAAAGATGAGCGCATTCAGGCGATTTTTGCCGTTGACCCCATTGGTAATGGGTTGTTTGGCGGTGAGGGGTTAGCCTCTATTAAAACTCCGACAGTGATTGCGACAGGCAGTCACGATAAAGCTGCGCCGATGGCTCTAGAACCCTTGCAGATGTTTCCCCAACTGGCCAGCCAAGAACGCTTTTTAGCCGTCATTCGTGGTAAATCTCATGTGCATGATCTAAGTAAATTATTATCGTCGTTGAGACTTGCCAGTGAAAGTGAGTTGCCAGGGTTAACGCTATCGCCACCAATTATTGATAGTTATCTGTGTGGGCTGAGCGTTCTGTTTTTTGAAAATTATTTACGACAATCAGATGCATGTCAGTCAACATTATCGGCCTATGCCCAATCTATTAGTCAAGCGCCTTACGATTTACACGTGATCAGTGCCAAATCAGATCATGCTCTACAACCGGTGCTGAAGAATTTTCAGCAGAGGTTAACTCAGTTGAAATGGCAAACCATGACTGTTCATTACCAGGATGGACTATTTTCAGCGGCTGATGGCTTGAGCCTTTATTACCAGAGTTGGTTACCGACTATAGATGTGAAGGCAACCGTGGTATTAATCCACGGTTTGGGAGGGCACAGTGGCCTTTTTCAAAATGTTGTTAAAGCCCTATTGCCCGAAGGCTATGCTCTTTATGCCTACGATCTGCGGGGGCATGGACGTTCCCCAGGGCAGCGCGGTTATATTAATCGTTGGTCAGACTATCGCAACGATCTGGCATATTTGATTGCCATGGTGCAACAACAACATCCTGAGGTTCCTTGTTTTTTGATGGGACACAGTTTAGGCAGCATTATTGCCTTGGAGTATGCCCTGCATGGCCAGTTTGGTGAACCAGGTAAGATGCCCTACCCCAACATTAGCGGTATTGTAGCCGCGTCTCCTCCGTTTGGCCCCAATGCTAAGACTGATTTGCGTTTAAGGATAGGTCAGCTCTTGTCGTTGAGCTGGCCTCGATTTTCCATGTCCTTAGGATTGGGGCATATTTTGCCATCGCGAGATCGCTCTGTTGTATTAGCCTATGCCCATGATCCGCTCAGACATCAACGCGGCACAGCTCGCTTAGCGACAGAATTTTTAACAACAATAAAATCTCTCCATGCCCACAGGGCTTATTTAAGCCTACCTGTTTTGATACTCCATGGAACCGCTGATAAGATTGCTGACCTCAAGAGTTGTCAGCAGTTTTATCAAGAATTACCCCAAATGAAAAAAATGTTTATCAGTTATCAGGGCGCGTATCACGAACTCTACAATGAAAGTAACCAAGCAGAGATTATGAAAGATATTCATAATTGGTTAGATGGCCAGCTTGAAATAGGGTAATGATTTTGTTTTAAGGCCCATGAGATCACTCTGAATATTACAAGCATATTAAGACAATCCCCTGTCCTTAGGTGATCTCGCTATAATAAATGTATTGACATTCAGCAATAATTGCTAAGCTAAAAACCCTAAATTTTTCGCTGCTATATTGCTTGGTTTTTTAGCTGAATTCTTGATTGATACGTCGCTGTTTATTTGGCTTAGTTTGTGTTTCCTACTAGGTAAATTAGCATTAGCCTGATCATGATTTGCGACTTTTTGCCCGTTAATACCTCTAGGAATGAGTCTTTTGGCTTAGGTTTTTCTGTATTGAAAAATGTTGCTTGAGTGGCGGGTTGATGTGTGAGGTTGAGTCTGTTTGGGCTCAGAATAGTTTTATCTATGGCGAAAATGCTGAGGTAATTGTGGGCTGGTCAGGCTACATTCTCTACCTTTATCCACTCCTCTCTTTGATGGGTAGGGTTGTAGCTTGTTGACTAAATTGCTCTGTGCCAGGTTCAACAAGACTTGCCAATGTATTGAGGAAGGGTGCGTTTGAGCACTCTCAAGAAAATGGTTGATCGATACCCTCTGTGTTGTCCTTTGTATGTTGCGCCAGCAACGAAAGGCTCTGTAGAGTTGCACTATACCATTCCTGATTTGTTGGATATGGGATGTGCCTATGATTATGAGCCTACGCTACAGCAGTGGACTTCGCAGGGCTGGGAGGCGTATACCTTCAAAGAGTTTCGTATTGCTGCTGAAGAGGTGGCGTTGGGGTTAACTGCTGAGGGGTTGACCTGTCTTGACCCTGAGGGTGAACGCCCTCGCATTGGGTTGTTGCTAGAGAGTGATATTCATTGGGCACTGGTGGATATGGGCAGTGCGATCGCACGCATGATCACTGTCCCCCTCGATAAAGCACAACCCTTCTCTACCATCGGTTGGATAGTGTCTGATGCCAATCTAAAGGTGCTGGTTGTGTCTACCTGGAAAACGCTGCAGCGTTTTTATCGCCAGGTTCAACATGTTGAGCTCATTATTGTTGTTGAGGAGTCTCCACCCCCTGCCTGGACCTTGTCTGGCCCGACCATGAAAACCCTTGGCGAGATTCGTCGCCAAGGGCGTTTGGTTCATACAGAGACAGCAATTCAGGATTTAAAAGAGCAAATTCATCCCGATGACCTGGCCACCATTGTTTATAACTCTGATGCCAGTGGCCATGTTAAAGGGGCTATGTTAAGCCACCGGAATTTGACCGGTAATATTTGGGCGGCGTTTAGCAGTATGCCAGGGCTGGTCGCAGGTACACCGGAAGTCGCCCTCTCGTTTTTACCCCTCAACCATATTTTTGCTAGATCCTTTATCTATGGGCATTTTGGCTTTGGCCACCACGTTTATTTTTCAGTGCCAAAGCGAGTCTTTTGGCATTTGGCGATGGTCAAGCCAACCATCTTTATTACGGTGCCACGGTTGTTAGAGAAAGTGTATGAGCGAGTTGCTCAGGCCCAAAGACAGGCTTACGGACTTAAACATACTTGGCTTCATTGGGGCTGGCAGCTAGCCCATCGTTATGAGCTACCCAGTTTTTATCGCTGGTTGCTAGGCCACAGTGTGTTTAATAATTTGCGTCAAGCGTTTGGCGGCAACATTCGCTATTTGCTCTGTGGTGGTGCAGCATTACGACCGGAGATCATGACCTTTTTTAATGGTGTTGGGATTCCGGTGAAACAGGGCTATGGGCTGACAGAAACCAGTTCTGTACTCAGCTATACTCGCGATCGCTGGCTGCAGTCCGGTACAGTCGGGGCACCGATTCCGGGGGTGGAAATGCGTCTGGCGGCAGATGGCGAAGTCTTAGTCCATAGCCCCTATACCATGGTCGGCTATTATCATGACCCAGAGGCGACTGCTGCTGCTATTGATGCCTATGGTTGGTTCCATACAGGAGACTTTGGTGAGTTTTCTTTAGATGGGCTGTTGACACTCCATGGCTGTAAGAAAGAGCTGTTTAAGCTGTCTACAGGCAAGTATGTGGCTCCTGTTCCCATGGAGGCGCAGTTAGAAGCCGCCCCCATTGTTAAACATGCCTTGCTCGTCGGCCCTGGACAGAAATTTTGTGGCGTGTTGATTGTGCCCGACTTTGATCGTCTCAGGTCAATTCTGCAGGCTAACGGCGCACATTTTGGAGATCGGGCGTGGTTGGTAGACGATCTGTTGGGGGACTTTTTAAGGGACGCTGACGTGTCAGTGCTGGCAAGAGCACACTATCAAACCCTGATCGATCAGCTGAATGATCAACTGCCCAGTTGGTCAACTATCAAGCGGTTTGCGCTGGTTCACAGCAAGGTGGGTGCTCTGGGTAGTCGCCAGCAGCGCTACCGGGTTTATGCCCAGGAAATCGAGACACTGTATCAAGAGGCGGCAGCCCAAGTACCACCCAGGCGACCTGCTCGTTTGTATCAGCGGTGGAGGCGGTTAAGACTGTGTGACTGGCGTAATGTCACCCTGATGGCCAAACCAACGTCGCTTAACGACGGTTGAGATTTTAGGCCCTGATGGCTTGTGTTGGTGGGTAGGACCCACCCTGCGTGTTTTGTTTTTTGGGTGGGTGGTGCCTGCCTGACGTTGACCTTCTTTAGAGGAGAACCATTATGACTTTTCTTCCCTTTAAAACAGCGGCTGTTCTAGGTGCTGGCATTATGGGTACTCAGATTGCAGCACATTTAGCGAATGCCGGACTAAAGGTATTGCTGATGGATTTACCTGCGCCTGAAGGTCACAAAAATGCGGTGGTAGAAGGGGCGTTTAAGAAGGCCAAAAAAATGTCGCCGCCGATGTTGTTTACGCCAGATACGGCCCATCGAATTGAGCTCGGCAACTACCATGAACACTTTGCGCGCTTGAGTCAGGTGGACTGGGTGATTGAGGCCGTAGTAGAGCGATTGGATATTAAGCAAAAACTGATGGCTCGATTGGAGCAGGTGGTGCATCCAGAAGCCGTGATTGCTACCAATACCAGCGGGCTGCCCATTGGCCAAATCGCTCAGGGGCGTTCCCTTGATTTTCGCCAGCGGTTTTTAGGCACTCACTTTTTTAACCCTCCGCGCTATTTGAAGCTGTTGGAATTGATTCCGACGGCAGAGACTGACCCGGCCATTGTTCAACGGATGGAGTGGTTTAGTCGCAGCTACCTGGGAAAAGGTGTTGTCGTGGCGAAGGATACGCCGAATTTTATTGCCAATCGCATTGGCCTATTTGCCACATTTCTCGGCATTCATGCCCTGACGGAGGATGGTTACTCCATCGAAGAGATTGATACGTTGACGGGCACCTTGGTGGGGCGGCCAAAATCCGCTACCTTTAGAACCGCAGATTTAGTGGGTCTCGATACCCTGCTCCATGTGGCTGAAAATATTTACCCGGCGATTCCCCAGGATGAGCAGCGGCAAATGTTTAAGCTACCCAAGTTGCTGAAGACTTTGGTGGAGACGGGGTCGCGTGGTGCGAAGGCTGGACAGGGATTTTATAAAAAAGTTGGTAAAAAGATTCTTTCGGTACATCCCAAAACCTTTGTCTATGGTCTGCCGCCAGAGTTTGATTTGCCCGGTTTAGATGGCATTTTACATGTGCCTAAGCTGGTTGATCGCCTCAGGGCACTGTATCAATTGCCAGGCAGAGGGGGAGATTTCTTCCGTCAAACCACATTGGCATTGTTGAGCTATGCCGCTTGCCGTCTACCAGAGATTGCCGATAGTCCAGTGGATGTGGATCGAGCGATGCGGTGGGGCTTTGGCTGGCAGTTAGGGCCATTTGAGATGTGGGATGCCATTGGTTTCCATCGGGTGCTCTACGATATGCAGGCGGCAAACCTGATGGTTCCTGAATGGATTCAGGAAATGGCGGCGACCGGTGAGGGACATTTCTATCGCAGCCACCATGGGGTGCCCAGTAATTTGTTAATGGCGAATGCGGTTTTAGGTCCCATGGGTGAGCAAACGGTTGAACAGCCCCAGGATGAGATTCATCTGCCGTTGATTCAAACCAACGGGAGTAAGCTTTGGGAGAATCCTGAGGCGGCCCTATTTGATATGGGGGATGGTGTGGTTCTCTATGAGTTTCGGTCGAAGGGGAATACCCTGAGCACCACTGTGGTGGATGGTCTGGGGGATGTGCTCGATCTCTTGACCCAGGACGATCGCTATCGCGGGTTGGTGATTGGCAACAACAGTGACCATTTTTGTGGTGGGGCCAACCTATTAGAAATGGGTACGGCTGCCCAGACGGGCAACTGGCAGTTGATTTCAAACTTGTTAGTGACGTTTCAAACCTTGTTACAGCGCATCCGTTATTTCCATAAACCGATTGTGGCGGCGGTGCAAGGTCGGGCCCTGGGTGGGGGCTGTGAGCTGGTGATGGCTTGCCCCCATGTGGTGGCGGCAGCGGAGAGTTATATCGGTTTGGTGGAGTTGAGTGTGGGGCTAATCCCCGGAGCGACGGGCACAACGCGTATGGCGAAATGGGCGGCGCAACGGGCGGCCAGTGGTGCGGCGCAACATATTCAACCGTTCTTGAACCAGGTGTTTAAGACGGTGGCGACGGCGACGGTGGCGGGCAGTGCCTATGAGGCGATGGAGCTGGGCTTTTTGCCGCCCCATACCCATGTGGTGATGAACAATGACCAGCGGCTGTATGTGGCGAAAGCAGAGGTGCTGTGTTTAGACCGGGCGGGCTATCGGCCCCCAGCTCAGGAGACTTTCTGGGTGTTGGGGGAACCGGGTCGGGCGGTGCTGAACCATATGGCCTATACCCTGGAGCAGGGGGGCTTTGCCAGTGAGTATGATCGCTGGTTGGCGGGGCAACTGGCCTATGTGATGACGGGGGGTAAGCTGACGTCGCCAGCGCGGGTGTCTGAGGAGTATTTGTTGGGTTTAGAGCAGGAGGTGTTCTTGCCGTTGTTGCAGGAGAAGAAAACCCAGGAGAGAATTATGCATTTGTTGAAGACGAAGAAACCGCTTAGAAATTAGCTTTGAGAGGCTTGGCGATAACTAGTTCCCCTCTTGGGAGGGGCGATGGGGTGGGTCCACCCTGGCACGAGTGATCGATAAACCACCCCACCCAAAGGGCATCCCTCCCAGGAGGGGGAGAAATCAAAAAATCTTCTTTGAAGGAGAACATCATGCAAAATACTTACATTGTTGCCAGTGTGCGGACGGCGGTTGGTAAAGCGCCTCGGGGTACTCTTCGACACATGCGTCCGGATGATATGGGGGCGGCGGTGGTGCGGGGAGCGATCGCAACTCTACCCAGCCTCAATTCAGACCACATCGAAGACGTGATCATCGGCTGTGCCATGCCAGAGGCAGAACAAGGTTATAACCTAGGGCGGGTGATTGCCCACCGGGCAGGGTTACCGCCATCGGTGCCGGGGATGACGGTGAATCGTCTGTGTTCGTCGGGATTACAGACCATTGCCATGGCACATCAGGCCATTAGTTTAGGGCAGGCGGATGTGATGGTGGCGGGAGGTGTGGAGTCCATGAGCCTGATTCCCATGGGTGGGGACCGGTGGAGTCCGAACCCGGTGATGATGACGGATATGCCTGAGGTATATACCTCCATGGGGTTGACGGCGGAGAATGTGGCGGAGCAGTTTGGGGTGTCGCGGGACGATCAGGATGGGTTTGCGTTGCGATCGCACCAAAAAGCCATCAACGCAATTAAAGCCGGTCGGTTCACCGACGAAATCATCTCCCTTCCCGTCACCGAAACGGTGTATGAAAACGGTG
>JAHQVZ010000130.1 GCA_019634055.1 Leptolyngbyaceae cyanobacterium MAG.088 | reverse complement strand
TGTATGAGTACAGGACATCCCCTGTATGAGTACAGGACACCGCCTGTATGAGAAATCTTAAACAAATGTAAACCTGTTGCTATTATGGCGCATCTCAGTATGACTGTGATCACAGTCGGTGACAGTTTTATCTGACATTCTTACCTCAAGGATTTAGGGGGCATCACAACCGCCTTCTGTACATCCACAAATCAGGTATCTATCCCAGGTATGCCAGCCATCATTCGCGCTGTGCAACTTAGTTAAGTAGGCCGCTCTGGAACGAGTGTGAATACTTAGTTTAAATCTCTATTCAGAAAACCATACGCAACCTGCGCTACGTATCCATTCCGTTACAGTACCTTTGGCTATTCAAGGGTACCCTTACGGTGTGCTAGCGTTAGCTCAGCTTAAACGCCGTGCACTTATTTCCGCCCATAAAAGCAGCTCTTACTATGTTCAATGTCACCGAGATTCTAATCGCTGATTTTGTTGAAAAATTGCGTCTTGGCTATCGACGTACTTACGGTGGGCTGCACCATGATTACGAAGAAATTATTGCCTGGGCCGGCAGTATGGCCCTGGAAAATATTGCCAACAGCGATGCCCTTTACCACAATGTTGAACACACCATTTTGGTGACCTTAGTGGGTCAAGAAATTTTGAGGGGTAAGCATACCCGTGAGGGGGGAGTCACCGCTGAAGATTGGCTGCATTTTATTATTTCTCTGGTTTGCCACGATATTGGCTATGTCAAGGGTGTCTGCCGCGAAGATCGCGATCAGGAAAGCCTCTATGCTACTGGTAGCGGGGATATGATTAAGCTTTCGCCCGGTGCTACCGATGCCGCTTTAACGCCCTACCATGTAGACCGCGGCAAGTTATTTGTAGAGGAACGGTTTGGTAATAATCAACGGATTGATGCTAGACGGATCAAGCGGAATATTGAGTTGACCCGTTTCCCGGTACCTAAGGAAGAAGATCATCAAGACACCGTTAACTATCCAGGCTTGATCCGGGCTGCAGATCTGATTGGTCAGCTGAGCGATCCACGCTACCTCAAAAAAATTAGTGCGCTCTTTTACGAGTTTGAAGAAACTGGTCAAAATAAAGAGCTAAAGTATGAAACTCCCGATGATTTGCGTAGCAACTACCCTAAGTTCTACTGGGGGGTAGTTCATCCTTACGTGCATGACAGTTTGCGTTATCTGGCCCTGACTCAAGAGGGTAAGCAAATTATTGCTAATTTGTATTCCAATGTCTTTATCGTGGAATATGAGCGGGATCTGCTACCGCTGTGATAGTTAGTAAATGGATTCCCCGCAATTGCCCCTGATTGGATGGCGTGAATGGGTAAAACTACCTGAATTTGGTATTGCCAGTATTAAGGCAAAAGTAGATACAGGGGCACGGTCTTCGTCGGTGCATGCTGTAAATATTGAACAGTTTGAAAGGGACGGCATTCAAACGGTGCGATTCCAAATTGCCCCTGTTCAGCATGATGCCCAACAGTTAGTAAATGCCGAGGCTAAATTACTGTGTCAACGAACAGTAACGGATTCAGGTGGCCATCAAGAAAAGCGCCCCGTGGTCATCACCACAGTATCTTTGGGCGATGCCATCTGGCCCATAGAGCTAACGCTGACTAACCGAGATGTGATGGGGTTTCGCATGTTACTAGGCCGTCAGGCCATTCGCGATCGCTTCTTTGTTCATCCAGGGCATTCATTTTTGCAAAGCAGTAAGCGAAAAACGAAGGCTACAGATGAAGAATTCTAATGTAGGGGATGATATGCAAGATCCCTACATTAGAACACTGCCAATACCCAATACCCACTGCCTTTCTAGCCACACTCTGTGGAATCATGAGGTAAATAGGTTTTTTTGGTGCCTTTACCCAGTCATGCGCGTCCTATGAAAATCGGTGTGCTGTCCCGCGATGCGTCCCTGTACTCCACCCGTCGGCTACTGGAAGCAGGCAATAAACGTGGTCATATGATGAAAATCATTGACCACATGCGCTGTTACATAGAAATTACAGCCGATAGTCCCCGATTGATTTACCAGGGCAAACCATTAAGTGACATTGATGCGGTAATCCCTCGTATCGGCGCTAGTTATACTTTCTATGGCACTGCCGTTGTTCGTCAGTTTGAAATGATGGGGGTATTGAGTGCTAATGGCTCTGATGCCATTGCCCGCTCTCGCGATAAGCTGCGTTGTCTGCAGTTACTTTCTAAAGAAGGCGTGGGTCTACCTGTGACTGGGTTTGCCCATTCCACTAAGGATACTGAAGGCGTTATTGAGCTTGTTGGCGGTGCTCCCCTAGTTATCAAGTTACTAGAAGGTACCCAGGGCATTGGTGTTGTTTTAGCGGAAACATATCAGGCCGCAAAATCAGTTATTGAAGCATTTAGGGGGTTAGATGCCAATATTCTGGTTCAGGAGTATATCAAGGAAGCTAAAGGTCAGGATCTAAGATGCTTTGTTGTCAACAATCAAGTGGTCGCCTCTATGAAACGCCAGGGAGCCCCTGGAGAATTTCGCTCTAATATCCATCGTGGTGGTACTGTGCGCCGTATAAAGCTAAGCTCACAGGAACGAGACACGGCCGTTAGAGCCGCTATGGCCATGGGGCTTAAGATAGCTGGCGTAGACCTGCTACGGTCCAGTAATGGTCCTGTGGTCATTGAGGTTAACTCCTCCCCCGGTCTAGAAGGCATAGAACGAGCAACTGGTATCGATGTTGCTAGCAAAATTATTCAGTACCTGGAGCAGCAGTGGCTTACTAAGCGTAAGACTGAGGAAAAAGGTGAGTAGTTAAGTGGGCTTCGACAAGCTCAGCCGACGCTTCGACAAGCTCAGCCAACGGTGAGTAATGAGTGGTGTTTGCAGGTAGACCATTCACCATTTACACCGTAAGCCCCTTCCCTCCAGTTCGATTAAGATTTACTATCAGATACGAAACAATTCGCAACACTAAGGGAACAGGAGTATGCCCAAGGCCACTTGGAATGGAGCTGTGCTAGCTGAGAGTGACAACTGTGAAGTCGTTGAGGGAAACCAGTATTTTCCACCAGATTCCCTCAATATGGACTACTTTAAGTCGAGCAACACCACAACGACCTGTGGCTGGAAAGGGCTGGCCAACTATTACACCGTTGAAGTAGAGGGCCAACAAAATAAAGATGCGGCCTGGTACTATGCCGAGCCCAAGGAAGCCGCTAGCAATATTAAGGGATATGTCGCCTTCTGGCGCGGTGTCACTGTAGAGGTTTAGGTCTGTGTGGGATGCTGCTGTTAATACCCTTGGGGCAGACTGGCTGTTTCAGGGGGTGTGGGGTTTGGTGTCCATATTTGTGGTGGAAATGGTGCGAGATGCGTATCATGTGGCCAGCCATCTTTGGCCACCATTGATACCACTACATAATTGGCATCACAAAGCGTATCGAAAAGACTTTTCTGTGGTGAGTACTGAGCTATATCAAAAAGCTCAGATTTATAACGATGTGCCTGAGGCCCTAGTGATGATGATGGCCATGGCAGGGATAGCCGTGGTGACCCCACTGTGGGGTTTTTGGCTAGGCTTTGTCTATGGGGCAAGTTTTTTGATAGCTGCCTTGTTGCGATCGCAAGGTCTGTTCCACGGCTCTGATCTAACCCATGAACCTGGTCCCTTAAAAACACGACCAGGGATTTGGTTCGTTAATCGCACTTACCATTGGCGACATCACTTTGATGAAACGACTGCTTACTATGCAGGTTATTTCACCCTATCGGACAAAGTTATGGGGACAGCACTGTCATTAAAAGGAAAAACTGTTGCTGTGACCGGTGCCTCTGGCACCTTAGGCCGGGCTTTGATTAAGCAACTTGCAGCCCAGGGGGCAAAACCCATTGCCCTGAGCCGTTCAGCCGATGTAACTATTGAAGGGGCCGTGAAGATAATTCCCTGGCAAGCTGGTCGAGAGAAAGACCTTGGGGACGTGTTGAAGCGGGTCAACATTTTAGTAATTAACCATGGCATCAATGTTCATGGCGAGAGAACAGCGGATGCGATCGCCAAGTCCCTGGAGGTCAATGCGCTCTCTGCCTGGAGGCTGATGGAAGTGTTTTTAGAAACCGTCGATAATCGATTAGGACCTGCCACCAAAGAGCTATGGGTAAACACCTCTGAGGCAGAAGTAAATCCGGCTTTTAGCCCGCTATATGAAACGTCAAAACGCTTATTAGGAGATTTGATCACCCTCCGACGACAGGATGCCCCTTGTGTCGTGCGGAAATTGATATTGGGTCCCTTCAAAAGCAATCTTAATCCTGTGGGGGTGATGTCGGCTGAGTGGGTAGCCAGCGCCATTGTTAGCTTAGCTAAGCGGGATATTCGCAATATTATTGTTACGATCAATCCCCTAACCTATCTTGCCTTTCCCATTAAGGAGACAGCCCAGTCTATCTACTTTAAGATTTTCTCACGAAACCCTAAAAAATAAACTTGCGGAGGCACTTCCTTAGAGACGCCTCTTAGGCTTTTCTTGTCTCTTAGAAAATTGTTGTAGTTTCTGTTTTAGCAACAATCCAAAAAACGGTAAATCATCCATTAGATATCGTCGCCATAAGCGACCCGGTTCAGACATGAGTCGATATAGCCACTCAATACCTAGGTCACTCCAAAATCTCGGGGCTCTAGGTTTGTTACCGGCTTCAAAATCTAGAGCCGCGCCTATTGCCATAAAGATCTTCACCCCTGGCATCTGCTCGCGATACTTTGCAATCCACAGTTCCTGTTTGGGTGCCCCCACCCCTACGGCCAGTACCGTTGCTCCAGAAGCATTAACGATGTCAATAATCGCCTGACACTCAGCTTCATCCTTTTCAAAGCCAAACGACGGCGAATGGGCAGCAATCACAATATCTCGCCCAAATTTAGCATTCATGTTCAGCTGAGCCTGTTTGGCTACGCCCTCAGCTCCTCCCAATAAAAAGATCGTAATATCAGGATTATCCCTGTGATACTCACAAAATATTGGCAGTAGGTCAGAGCCTGATATCTTTGCCTTTAAGGGTTTACCCAACAACTTTGATGCATACATCAAAATCTGACTATCACAGACCTTGTAATCTGCTTGCCGATAGGCTTCTTGAAACGCAGTGTCCTCCTGCAATTTCATCAGGTGATCTACATTGGGGGTGAAGATTACTCCCTTTTTCAATTCTGTTAAAAACTGACGCTGGGAGACGTTATCAATTTCTACACCTAAAATTTCAACTCGCTCGCGTAACCTGGCTCGCTGGCGTTCCAGCATTCCGGCTGCTGTAGATGTTAAAACAGCAACACGAAATAAACGCTTATATTCAGAGGGGTCGGGCCTCTGTAGCACCTTCTGACTCATGAGAAACTAGAGAATTGCTCTAACTAGAATGTTCCCTGGTTGCTGGTAAATGTCACCCGACTATCTAAAAACGATTTGATTAAACTTATTTGAAATAATAGTCCATCCACATGCGTAGATTGAGCTGACTATCTCACTTAGTGATAAGTATCACGGATCCAATAAATTACTCATCATTGCCCCAAAGGCGGGTAACGTCATACATGAGTTATCACGAACGATTTTGGAAGGATAAAAGCCTCGATCCTAAGTTTGTTGTGTCACGTCAGTGAACCCTAACGTTGTGATGTAACAGATTTACATTTGCTAGTTTTTGTAAACTCGCTCAAACGCAAAAAGGCCCCCTCATAAAGCTGGGACCTTTTTGCGTTTGATGTTATTAGCACTTGAGGCTAAACAGCCTTTTGTCCGTTATCGACGTAATGCCTTGAACGGCACATAGGCATTCTCTGCATGATACAGATGGCAATAATCGACAATGCTAAGCATAAACTGCCAAGTAAATTTTTCCTCACGGATGCGCACCCGGTCACCCCAAGCGTCCTTAAGGCTTTGGTGAGCCATTCTCAGGTTATAGGATGGAATACCTGTAGAAATATGGTGAGGCACATGAACGCTGATATCGTGACATAGCACTTCAATCCATTTGGGATAGTCACAATGCACCGTGCCGGCCAACTGAGACTCAACTTCGTTCCAGGTTTCAGTTGGGCGAAACTGAATATCAGGAGCCGTATGGTGAACCAGGGTAAAGGTACTCATCCAGAAGTGGTAACCTAGCCAGGGCATTAGCCAAAACTTAACCCAGCCCCAAATGCCTAGGGTTGCAATCATTGTTGGAAAAACAACAGCTGCAAAAATAACAACAACGGCAATGGATACCTGAGCCTTGCGCTTATCCCGCTGAGCAAAATTATTTAGATTAAAGTGAATACCCGCCCAATGGATAATGGAGGCCAACCACCACACACGTCCCCGCATTAGCCAGTAGGCTATTTGGAGAAGTTTATTATTGGACTTAAAAGTTTCAATATCCCAAGGGTGCCAAGCGTTATCAACGTCTTGTTTATTGGTATGACGATGATGGTGATCGTGAAGCAGTCGCCAAGGGTGAAATGGGTAAATTAAGGGCGCAAATGCTATGTGGCCAACTAAATTGTTTACCCAGCGACTTTTCGCAAATGATCGATGACCGCAGTCATGACCGACCACAAACCAACCGGTCAAAGCCGTACCTGCAAAAAACCAGGCAAAGGGTAATAAAAACCAGGGTGATAACGCGATCGCAACATATCCCAAGATCGCCATTACGATACTGAGACCTACCTGTTGCCATGCCTTGCGAGAATTTTTTTCAAAGCATTCCTTCGGTATCGTCTGAATTACATCCCTTAATGTCACATTAGCCAATGGCCCATCAGCGAGCCGATTGGTTGATACCCTTTCAAGTGTTGCGGTCATAGATTTTCCACACTCCAAATTAATACAATCGCCGTTGCAACTTGCCGCCCAGATGCTGGAACGTCTTAATTAGCAGTTCGTTGTACTGCAGTTATTTACAACGGCACTAAAAAGCGCATTACAGCCGGATGCGGCATGTGATGCGCCGAACCAAATCCCCGTTTCTGGGAATGCAGCTCTGCTTAATATTTATTAGAGCTGCTTAACAAATTGTTTAGATTCTACTATGGCGTGGGTTCCGTTCCCTGCTTAAAAAACGAGCAAATCATCTTAGCGCCCACATCCTTGGCAATACGCTTACCGTTTCGACCCAAGTATTCCCCGGTGCGACAGTCATAACGGCCCATGGGGCGACGGTCG
>JAHQVZ010000129.1 GCA_019634055.1 Leptolyngbyaceae cyanobacterium MAG.088 | reverse complement strand
CTTTGATATTGTTCGGGAGGTAAAAATCGAGTGTAAGGATCATCGAGTGTTGCCAACATGGTCTGGGCTTCCTGATAAGCATCTTCCCAGGTGTTGAGTGAACGTTTCAGTGCCTTTTCACGAATAAACCACCAATTATGGTGATTAAACGTTTCATCCAAGTAAGCCCGATTAACAATTCGCCAAACTTCCATTACCAGCTTCTGTTGTTCTGTAAAAGCCAACGCTGGTAGATGGGCAAACCCCAAACTTAAAACCGTTGCGATACATACTGCACAGATGCTCTTTAAGAGAACTACGCGTAGCAGCCCAATTTTTCTCATTCTTTGCCACAGCTCAAACGACACCGTTGCTCAACTGAAAAGGAAAATCCATCGTTAAGCCACCAGGACACGTTTAATCGTTCCCCTTAGCCCAGCATAGCGGCTTCCTCAGAATACTGTGATCCCCTCCTATCCTATAAATCGAATTCGCCAATGGCTGAGTTGGATGATATGAAATTAAGTTTTGTAAACGATTCTCAGCATTAATCTTTGCTGTATTGATGCAATCCCAATGTAGGAAAATTAATGCTGAACGTCTTGCTTGAAGGTGGTTAGGCTTTACATCTCATGGCATGAAAACAGTGTGGAAGTTTCAAAGCAAGCGGTTTCTCAAGGGTGGTTGTGTTACATTTTTTAGTAACGGCATAGATCTATTTTTATATCCGCGCTTCATGTTTACTAAGCAAGTCACCGACTCTAAGGCCTACCAGTGGTTTAATGAGCGTCTTGAGATTCAGGCTCTCGCCGACGATATCTCCAGTAAGTATGTTCCTCCCCATGTCAATATTTTTTATTGCCTTGGTGGTATTACTCTCGTCTGCTTTGTTATCCAGTTTGCTACTGGATTTGCTATGACCTTCTATTACAAACCCACTGTAGTAGAAGCATTTAGCTCAGTTCAATACTTAATGACTGATGTAAGTTTTGGTTGGCTGATTCGTTCCATTCATCGCTGGTCTGCCAGCATGATGGTATTGATGATGATTCTCCATGTTTTTCGAGTCTATCTCACAGGTGGTTTCAAGACCCCTCGCGAGTTGACTTGGGTTACGGGTGTAATCATGGCCACCATCACAGTTTCCTTTGGGGTAACTGGTTACTCTCTACCTTGGGACCAAGTTGGTTACTGGGCTGTGAAGATTGTGTCCGGTGTACCTAGTGCTATTCCCATTGTGGGTGGCCTAATGGTCGAATTTATTCGTGGTGGAGAAAGTGTTGGTCAGGCTACACTCACTCGCTTCTACAGTCTGCACACATTTGTGTTGCCTTGGCTGATGGCTGTGTTTATGCTGACTCACTTCTTGATGATTCGTAAGCAAGGTATTTCTGGTCCTTTGTAAGGGTTAGAGTTGGCTTAACTTTGAACCAAATTTTTTCTGCTTTTGTCTGTAATCAAATATTTTGGTTGATTGCCAAAGGTCGACTCAAGTAGGGTTCAAGGTTAAGCTATTCGTACCAGGTCATAATTTCTATTCAGAGGTAAATTAGGAGACAATTTGAGCTATGGCAACGATTAAGAAGCCTGACCTCAGTGATCCTCAACTTAGAGAGAAGCTGAAGCAAGGCATGGGTCACAATTATTATGGTGAGCCTGCATGGCCCAACGACCTGCTGTACATATTTCCTGTTGTAATTCTGGGAAGTATTGCATGCTGTGTGGCTTTAGCGGTATTGGATCCAGCGCTTGTAGGCGAGCCTGCTAATCCTTTCGCTACGCCCTTAGAGATTTTGCCTGAGTGGTATTTGTACCCGGCATTTCAGATTCTTAGGATTGTACCTAACAAGTTATTAGGGATTGCTTTACAGACTGCTATTCCCCTTGGTCTGATGCTAGTTCCTTTCATTGAAAGCGTGAATAAGTTTCAGAACCCTTTCCGTCGTCCAATTGCGACAGCGGTTTTCTTATTTGGTACTCTAACCACGCTGTGGTTAGGCATTGGTGCAGCTCTTCCTATCGATAAGTCTTTGACTCTAGGTCTTTTCTAGACATTTGTTGCTTTGTCGTGGGTCGCTTATATAAGCTTCTTGGCTTTTCGCTTTGTTTCAGCGGATTTTCAAGAGGCTTTTTAATGTGTCAAGATACGGCAAAGATAACCGTTACTCTGGGCGTATCTATCGATTTTTTAGTTAATTTCGGGCAAACTAATGGTGCGAACGTGCCGGCTAGTCGGACATGTTAAAGCAAGATCAGTTGATAGTTCAAAGTCGATTAGAAGATTTAAATCAAGTACAGCAGTGGTTTGATCATTTTTGTTCTGCTTCCAAACTGCCATGGCTTACTGGGTCTGTTTTTGATCAAGTAAATTTAGCTTTAGCCGAGGGCTTTACTAACGCTGTCAGACACGCCCATAGAGATTTGCCAGAAGAAACTCCTATTGAAATAGATTTATTCCTTTGGCAAGAAAAAATTGAGCTCCAAGTATGGGACATGGGCGAGCCGTTTGATCCTGATAAACTGGCGGAACCCAAGCCGGGTACGCTTAAAGTAGGTGGCTATGGTTGGTTTTTAATGCGACGATTGGCCGATGTAAACTATGAACGCAGCGATTTAGGGAAAAACTGTTTGCGCATAGTAAAGCGTTCTACTACATCATAAGGACTTTAAAGAATCCATGCAGTGATAACTAGTTGTTTAGGATGATTGAAGTTTCACCAAGTTAAGTTTGTCCAATTGTGGAATAGTGGGCATCCTGGATACCATATAAAACTGGGGCTTTGCTTATGCAAGTAGCTCGTGGTAATTGGGCTAAAGATACATTTGTTTTTATTGAAGTCTTTGGTTGTGAAGGCGGTATTCAGTCGTACATCAAGGATGTGCTGTCTGCCTATGTGGCTCTGAATACGGTTGAGACGGCAGATATTTTTTTGTTGCGTGATCAGTGCGAAAGTATTCCAACTGAGTTTCGGTCTCGCTTTAGATTTCATTGTTTTCAGTCGGGTCGACCCATGTTAGATAGGGTTCGGCTTGCCCTGGCTTTGGGGTCGCATCTGCTACTAAAACGTCCACGTCGCCTATTTTGCGGCCATATTAATCTGGCCGTTATGGTGTGTCAGTTGGCTCGCTTAGCACGGGTGCCTTACACTGTCCTCACCTATGGTAAAGAAGTTTGGTTCCCTCTCAACCCTTCTGAAGGGAAGGCTTTGCAAGCTGCCAATAACATCTGGACCATTAGTCGATACAGTCGCGATCTGGCCTGTGCAGCCAATAAATTAGAGGCACAACGGATTGAAATTCTTCCTTGTACGGTAGATGGTGATGTATTTACGCCTAAGGTTGCATCTTCTCAGCTACTACAGCGCTATGGTCTTACTGACGCTAGAGTCCTAATGACCGTTGCTCGCCTTTGGAAAGGGGATCCTTACAAAGGAGTGGATGTAACTATTAGGGCGTTGCCTAAAATTGCAATAGCCTTTCCTGATGTGAAGTACCTAGTCATTGGTCGGGGCGATGATCAGCCTCGCCTTGCTCAATTAGCTAAGGATTTAGGGGTGGCTGAACAGGTGGTGTTTGCCGGTTTTGTCCCGAATGAAGAGCTGGTTGAACACTATCGCCTGGCAAATGTATATGTAATGCCTTCCCAAGAAGGGTTTGGTATCGTTTACCTGGAGGCGATGGCCTGTGGTATTCCAGTGATTTCTGGCGACGATGATGGATCGGCGGATCCAGTGCAAGATGGTCGACTCGGTTGGCGTGTGCCCCATCGAGATCCAGAGGCAGTAGCTGTTGCTTGTATAGAAGCCTTACAAGGCGATGATCGCCGTTGTAATGGTCCTTGGTTGCGAGAACAAACCCTGGCTAAGTTCAGTAAACTAGCGTTAGCTGACCAATTGAAAACGCTTTTAGATGGTGTATCTGTGGCTCGCTCCAACGAGCAGCATCAACCAGACAATAGTATTCGAGCAAGCTAAACTCATGCTTTGGGACAGAGACTATAGAATATAGATCCAGCGCTGCCATAGGAGGCGACAGCATGGCTCCCAAGGGGGTTCGACAGTTACAGCTCAATTTTTCAGGCATGGGATGTTGGTTAACCCTGGCCATTGGGTTGGTATTGATGACAACCGTAGGCATTGGTTGGCTATTAAAGTCTTTGCTGGTACTGGTCTCGCTTTTAGTCTTACTGCCGATTGTTTTGATTGTTGGGGTCCAATTTTGGCTCAGACGTAATCTGGTAGAAGGGACTTGTCCATCCTGTTCAAACCCGTTGACGGGTTTTAGAAATATGCCCATGTCATGTCCCAATTGTGGTGTGGGTTTAGACCTAAGTACGGGTACTTTTTCCAGGGTGACGCCGGAAGGCACCATCGATGTGGATGTGATTAATGTTGAAACATCTAATACGAGTGAGCAAGCTGCGGACACCTCAACCATTGTGGATGTTGAGGTTTTACCGCCTGCTGATAATTAGTTTGATGTCAGCCTTTAATGGATAATCGCCCTTGTGTAGACCACGCATAGTCTTCACAAGGGCGATTGCTTTGAGAGAGAGGAGTTTTACTGCTGAACAGTTAGCGTAAAGGGAGCACCAGAGCCGTCGATGTCACCGACGTAAAGGTTATAAGTTCCTTTTTTGTAAAGTCCTCGAGATTGAATTGTACCCCCATCAAAATCATGGGCTAGGATACATTCGCGTGAATTGTCAGGACCCACCATGAGTAATGTGTAATCATTGGTGCCCGATACTTCGATCGATACCGAAGCTGCAGGCTTGGTGATATTGAAAGAGTAATCTGGTTGGGCCGGTACAAACCCGCAATCTGCGGATGTTTGAGAACCACCGCTAGTGCCGCTGATTTCTGCTGCTGATTGACCATAAACAGCAGCGGTGGGTACAGCAGCCACTACTGTAGCAATTAGAAGAGAAGCGATGTTTTTTGTGGCAATATTTTTCATCGATAGCACCTCGGCAACTTATAGGGTAGCCTTACGAGAACACTAGGTCTTTGTCTGAACAACATTCCTGAGGAATGTATATCTCAATACTAGTTACAAGATATAGACAACGTTGCTTTATGTGTGCCAGTTTGTCAATAATTTATAAACTGGAATTGTTGTATGACTTGTATTTCCTGATTTAGAAGGTTTGTATGAGAGTGCCAATTAATCGGTTTAGCCTGATTTGATTAGGTATATCCTGTCTAGAGTAGTGGAAACATCAACGTCGCTAAATGGCCCAGCAAATCATGAATGTTCACAGCTCAATAGTTCTTGTCCCCAAGACGCGGGCAGTTACATTGGCCTGCAGGCGTTTGGCGGCTTGGAGCCTGGAGATTGGCTTGGTGGCGATGAGTGCTGTAGTGCCTTGGGGGATAGGTCAGTATGTGCTGATGGGTGAGACTGCAAATATCCCTCCCATTCAAGAAAATGTTGAGGATCTGGGAGTTCAAGACTCGTTTGAATTAAATCGTGTTGTTCTGAATCCGTTGGTGTCCCATGCTCAGAGGGGATGGGCATGGATGGCGCAAATACCTCCACATCAGCTGCGTCGCACCGTACCACGGCTGACGAATATCAGTTGGACTATCGCTTTGCTGGCACCGGTGGTTTTGGGCGTAGGGCAATTTATTCAGTTGCGTTATACCGGACATACATGGTCCAAGCGCTGGCTAGGGATTCAGGTTGTCTCAATAACAAGTAGTCGCCTGAGGGGTTGGCAAGTCTTGGTGCGTGAGTTGGTGCGTTGGGGTATGCCGCTCATATTGGTTGGGGGAGTAACCGCCGCCGCAGGATTGTCACTGGGGTTATGGATGCCCGTTTCGATTGTTTTTTTAGCATTGCTGGAAGGGGGGACGGCTTTGGCCCCTGGTAAACGCTCCTGGCATGATCGCATGGCTAAAACTAAAGTTGTGGTGATGGCGATTGCTCCTGCCAATTATTTACCTATTTCCGGTGACTCCCTCAGTTATTCGTTACCTTTAGATGGATCCCTTGCTTCCCAGGAAAGTAGTGAGATTAAGCTTTATGGTGAAACGAATGATGATGATTGGTGGTTAACGGAGTCTGAAGGTAATTTAACTTCACTGGTTTTACCCCCTCGCACTGAGCGTCAAAACGATGATGGCGGTAGTCTGATATTGTCGCCCCGATCTGCCAAGTCCTTTGGTCAACCATGGTGGTTAATGGCTGGTGGTATGGTGTTTGCCTGTATCGCTGGTGTAGGTATTGGTCGTTTAATTCAAGCTCCTCCTCCTCTGCACGCTGAGGAAGATGCATTTTTTCAGATGGCTCAAGCTCTGATGGCTAAGACCCAGGCTGGTGAAGACCATAAGGCGGCTATCTTAATGTTGGCTCAAGTCAATGATCCTCGTACAGTTGACTATTTGACGGACCTATTAAGTCAGAGTTCACAGCCAGAAACGTTGGCGACAATTCAGCAGGCTCTGGTCAGCCAAGGTTTGGATAGTGTGCCGTCGTTACTGGCCTTGGGGCGTGGTTTGGAGAACGAGCTACAGCAGGTTTTAGATCCTGAAACGCGTTATATCCGACTAGAGCAGCGCCATGTTGTACAGGGGGCGATCGCAAAATTACTGGCCGTTCATAGCGATGATCTAGCAGGTATTCGTCTAGATCGGGTAAATCTGGGACGGTATCATGATTCCGATCGGGCGTTTCGGTTAATTCATCCAGGTTTATTGGCGGCGGGCACTAGTTGGCAAGGTGCAAATTTAACTCAAGCTAACCTGGCGAGGGCTAGTTTCTTTGATGTGGGTGCTGATGGTAGAGCAGATTCCTATGACGATATCATTAGCGACTTGAGCGACAGTAATTTGGTGGCAGCCAGTTTGGAGGAAGCGAATTTGCAGGGGGTGCAATTAAGTAACGCAAACCTGCGACGCGCCCAGCTAAAGGATGCAAATTTAGCCTATGGCAATTTAGAGAGGGCCCAGTTAACCAATGCTAGCCTGGTGCATGTCAATGCACCGCAGAGTCACTGGCAGGGAAGCAATTTAGTAGGGGCAGATTTGACCCAGGCAATTTTTAATGAGGCGAATTTGAGTCAGGCCCGGCTTAATCGTATTGAAGCGACCCATAGCATTTGGACCAAGGCGACGTTACCGCAGTCAGATTGGGTAGGCGCTAACTTACTAGGGGCAGATTTTAGTCAGGCCAACCTGGTGGGAGCCGATTTTCAAGGCGCAAGGCTGGACAGTGTTGATTTTACTCAGGCAGATTTGAGGCAAGCTAATTTGCGCGATGCCGATCTCAGACAGGCCGTATTGACCGGGGTCAATCTAACGGATGCTGATTTAGCGAATGCTATGTTTGACAATGGTAATAGTGTGACTGGTAGTTTTATTACCCCCAATGCTCAATTAAGTGCAAATAATCATCTTCAGGGGGTCAACTTTAGCCGCGTGCGCAATTTAGATGGCCGCCAGTTAAACTACATTTGTGCCCAAGGAGGCATTCATCCTGCCTGTCAAAAGGTGTCAGATGCCGATTAACCAATGCAACGAACACGGTTAAGCACATTAGTACAACAAGCTGGTCAACGCTTTAGTCAGTGGGTATTTAATCCTTGGCGACGTATTTCATTGGCGGTGATTAGTCTGCTGTTTGGTAATTTCTTTGCCACAGCAATTGCGGCGACAGCAGGCCAGACAGCAGAGATTGATATTTTAGTGTCGGCTATTTTAGTGGCGATGGTGGAGTTTATCAGCTGGGTATACCATCGTTCGCGCTCCAATGAACAGCGTACGGTCTTACCTGACATACTAAACTCATTTAAACTGGGTATGGTTTATGGCCTGTTTGTTGAAGCCTTTAAGCTCGGTAGCTAAGGGGATAACGTTCAACGATTGTACGAGTTTTGCAGACTTCTGTTGGATGACGTGCCAGTGGTGGTGGCGTACATGCTCTGCATCAAATAAACCGCTGGAAATTCCCACAGCGATTGCCCCAGCAGATAAGAGATCGGTCGCATTATTAGGGGTGACGCCCCCAGAAGGAATCAGAGGGATATGCCCGAGGGGACCCTGTAAACATTCGATATAGTTGGCTCCGCCAAAGGCTTTGATGGGAAAGACTTTGACACTGGCTGCTCCGGAATTCCAGGCGGTCAAAATTTCAGTTGGGGTCATCGCACCCGCCACCGTGGGAATATGTACGGTACTGCCATGACGAAGCAAGGCTAATGAGGTGTGGGGACTAAAGCAAAATTGGGCACCGGTTGCGATCGCAATTCGCAAATCCTCTTCCTTGAGAATGGTGCCGACACCGATGGTGCAGTGAGGTAACGCCTGCTGAATTGCTTGTAGCAATGCCACCGGCTGATAGCTATTCCAAGTGATTTCTATTAGATGGATACCCCCATCAGCGGCGGCTAAGGCCATATTGAGTCCACTTTCAACTGACTCAGCCCTGATTACAGCAATAATGCGATGGGTACGTAGTGTATGTAACCAGCGTTGCTGATATTCGACAGTTGCGGGCGCTTTGAGCGGGGCTGAATGTAAGGCGGTCATAACCTGAAGTTGTTAGTGTTAAGCCCTATTGTGCAGGTGTCAATCAAATCTGTTTTCAGCTCTTAGGCTTTTAGACCAATTTGTAATACAGAAATTGTTGCTTTTTTAAGCTCTAATAACGATTCCCCTATCTGTGTAACGAAACTAACGTTATCTAACAAATAAAACGTCAAATAAAAAGCCGCAGGTAACCCTGCGGCTTTCGATGTAAAACTCTTTAGGAGTCAGGACTAAGGAATCGTTGATCTGCTAAGCAATGCTGGCCATACTGACATTGTTATCAATCAGTAGTCGTTGCAGCTCATCAGAATCAACCGTTTCCTTATCAACTAGCATGTCAGCCAGCTGGTCAAGCACATTACGATTTTCAACCAGGACTTGCTTTGCACGACTGTAGGCTACATCCACCAAGCCGCGAACTTCTGAATCAATCACAGCTGCTGTTTCTTCAGAGAAATCACGTTCAGCGGCAATATCTCGGCCTAAGAAAGGATTCCCTTGCTGACGGCCTAAGGCTACTGGACCTAGTCTTTCACTCATGCCAAAGCGAGTGACCATCTGGCGAGCTACTCGTGCTACCTGCTGTAAGTCGTTTGAGGCTCCTGTGGTAACTTCCTCATCCCCAAAGACAATTTCTTCGGCTAGACGACCGCCCAGGGCCACAGCCATCTGATTTTGTAAATAGGAGCGAGAGTATAGTCCAGACTCCAGACGTTCCTCACTGGGGGTAAACCAGGTAAGACCACCAGCTTGACCACGAGGAATAATACTGATTTTTTGTACAGGATCGTAGTCAGGCATCAGAGCACCCACTAAGGCATGACCTGCTTCGTGATAAGCCACTAGAGACTTGCGTTTTTCGCTCATCACCCGATCTTTCTTCTCAGGACCTGCCAAGACGCGGTCGATGGCGTCATTGACTTCATCCATAGAAATTTCGGTCAGGTTGCGTCGCGCCGCTAAAATTGCGGCCTCATTTAATAGGTTAGAAAGGTCTGCACCCGTAAAGCCAGGAGTACGACGGGCAATCTTCTCAAGATCGACGTCTTTGCTAAAGGTCTTCCCACGGGAGTGAACCGTAAGAATCTCGAGACGACCAGAGTAGTCAGGGCGGTCGACAACCACCTGACGGTCAAAACGACCAGGGCGTAATAGTGCTGCATCCAACACATCAGGCCGGTTAGTAGCGGCAATGATAATGATGCCAGTGTTGCCCTCAAAACCATCCATTTCTGTCAAGAGCTGGTTTAAGGTTTGCTCCCGTTCGTCGTTACCACCACCAAGCCCGGCACCCCGCTGACGACCCACTGCATCAATCTCATCAATAAAGACGATGCAAGGGGCATTATTTTTGGCTTGCTCAAACAGATCGCGAACGCGGGAAGCACCCACACCTACGAACATTTCGACAAATTCAGAACCAGAGATCGAGAAAAATGGGACTCCAGCTTCTCCAGCAACGGCTTTAGCAAGGAGTGTTTTACCTGTACCTGGAGGTCCTACAAGCAGGACGCCTTTGGGTATTTTTGCGCCAACTGCGGTAAACCGATCGGCATTCTTTAAGAAGTCAACGACTTCAGTTAGCTCTAGCTTGGCCTGGTCAATACCCGCCACATCACCAAAGGTGACCTGAGTCTGGGGTTCCATTTGCACGCGAGCCTTAGACTTACCAAAGTTCATGGCCTGACTACCTGGGCCATTCTGCGCTCGCCGTAGTACAAAGAACAGCACGACCAACAGCAAAATAGGAATCAGCAATGTGCTGAGTACCTGTAATAGCCGATTTTCCTCAGCCTGACGTGTGACTTCAATATCGACTGAGTTCTCAGTCAGAATATCAACGAGTCCAGGATCACTTGGTAGGTTAACCACAATCCGATCTGCTTCACCCGTTGGATCAGGGAAATAAGCCTGTGTACGATCGGCACTAATGTTAACTTTCTCGATAGCACCGCTTTCAACTTGATTAATAAAGCGGCTGTAGCGCCAATCTTGAACGTTAAGGCGATCTTGGTCTAAAAATGCGGTAGCCAGTGCAATGACGACAACTACCAATAATACGTAGAGTCCTGCGTTTCTCCAGCGCTTATTCACCGGGAGTAAGCCTCCTAAAGTTTTTATTTGTCAGCGGTTTCAGCGAAGTCGCCTATGCTGAACTGATTGTTTGTTAACTTATGTTAACGCATTTCAGGATTCTGCATGGGATGTTCAGCCGTTGTGTCGTACATCGAAGGCCTGTAAAACATTTGCCTGAGGGCGCTGAGACCTTCGTGGGTAGAACTATAGTTTAGTTTAATATTCCCAAACAGAACTGTGTGAATTGGGATCAGCTCTACCACGCAGTTGCTATAGGCTAAGCATTCAAATTGTTTGACGCAATCTAAGCTCCAGGGGATGTCGGTAATGACCTGGTCGGCGAAGTTATCGATCAAGCGGGCGCGACTGATGCCTGGCAATATGCCTGAGGTCAGGGGTGGGGTCCACCATTGGTCTGCTTTATACCCCCACAGATTGCCGCTACTGGTTTCTAACCATTCACCAGAGGGAGTGCTCAAAATGGCATCCCGGGCTCCATGGGTTTTAGCTGTTTGCATGGCTAGCCAGCAGGGCAGGTAGTTACTGGTTTTATGGGCAGGTAGACTGCGTTGATACTTATGCCCTTGGGCAACCCAGGTGGTTACACCTTCCATTTGATGTTGGTGAAGATCCGTCGGTAATGGGCGACCTGTAATTAATGGTTGACCATCGGCTAGGACAGTGAGTCGTAACACGGGGAAGCGAGTCAGCATTGCCTGGCAGCCTCTGGTAACAGCTTGCCAGTTAGGTTGAGGCCAATCAAAATAATGGAGCGATTGGGTAATGCGATCGCGATGCCAATTCCAAGCCGTTAACGGGTGTTTCAAACTATTCTCATAAACCCGCATCGTCGTAAAAACGCTGGCTCCATAGGCCAAGGCTGGGTTATTAGCCGCAATCGTTATTTGTTCACCCTCGTGTAATTGGCCCGCAAACCAATACGTCATGTTTAACCTGTTTTTTGATTCAGCCTGAGTGAGATCCCATTACTTACCTGAGCCAATCATTGGTTTAACCAATGCCCTCAATCATGGGATGGAAGAAAAAGGCTAGGCCAATAATTGTGTAGGTTGCCAATAGTAAGGTCCCTTCCAGCCAATTAGAGCTACCATCGCTGCTGATGGAGTTGGCAATCAAAATCGAGACAGCCACTGCGATCAGTTGGAAATTATTAAAGTCCAGGTCCATGGGTTTACCCATGAGCCATCCAGCAATTACCAGTACTGGAGCGACGAATAGAGCAATTTGCATACTGGAGCCGACGGCTACTGATAGAGACAGGTCCATCTTATTTTTCAGTGCTACGGTCACAGCTGTAGCGTGCTCGGCAGCATTACCAATGATGGGTAACAAGATAACGCCCGTAAATAGCTCAGACAGCCCTAGCTGTTTAGTGGCCACCTCTAAGGAACCCACTAACCACTCTGACTCCACGGCCACAACTAAGGTCGCCGCTAACAGTACGCCCACCCACAGTAATAAGTTTGGTTCCCCATGATCTTCCTCTTCGACGCCTTCTTCGGCGGCCGTGCCCACATCGTAGAGGTAGGCATGGGTTTTCATGGAAAATAGCAGCGTTAGACCGTATACCAAAATCAAGACAATGGCGACCGCTACAGATAAACGCTGTAATGTGGGCTCAGTGATGGATGGAGAGGTGAAATCCACCGCTGTTGGGAGCAGAATCGCAATCACCGCCAAGTTCATGGACGATGCATTCATGCGGGCAATCACTGGCTGAAAGGTTTGCTCTTTGAACTTAATTCCCCCCAACAACATGGATAGTCCCATGACCAGTAAGAGGTTACCGATAATAGAGCCGGTAAGGCTAGATTTCACCACATTGATTAGGCCTGCATTCAAGGCAATCAGGGCAATAATCAATTCAGTAGCGTTGCCAAAGGTAGCATTGAGTAAGCCTCCTAAGGAGGGGCCTACGACCACAGCAATTTCTTCGGTGGCATGGCCCATCCAGCCTGCTAGTGGGATGATGGCAATGGCTGCTGTGGCAAAGACTGCCAGTTCTCCCCAGCTTAGAAAATGAGCGGCAGCGGAAATGGGTACAAAAATGAGCAGCCCAAAGAAAATTAGGTTTTTGACGGACATAGAGGCTGTAATGCGTCGTTAAGCATCCCCAGGTTACCCAACTGAGGGGCTATTTCGGGAATAGTTTCAACCATTCTTGGAATGAATTTTACAAGTTATGCACGGAAGCTAAAGACCTGCATAGAAGCGTCTTAGATTGTTACTGAGAAAGTGAGGGTGCCCTATGGTTTGGAAGTTTGGTCTAGCATTTCTGGGTTCTGTGCTGTTGGCTCTAGTTACTTTTTATGTTTGGGCCACGTCGGGTAGCTATCCCCGTGAAAACTACACAGCGATTTTTGACTATGGCGTGGATAGTCAAACGCCTGAGGATAAAGGCACTCTATCCTTGGTGTCTTATAACATTGGCTATCTCTCGGGGTTAACAAACCTGGAGGCGGTGGAACGGCCAAAGACAATGTTTGATGACAATTTGGCCCAAGCGATCGCAACCCTAACTCCCCTTAATCCAGATATCATCGCGTTTCAAGAAATTGATATTGCCTCTAAGCGTTCATATCAAGTAAATCAGTTAGATGCCATAGCCAAAGCCCTGGGGTTAGGCCATAGCGGTCTAGCCATTAATTGGAATAAAAATTACGTTCCCTTTCCCTATTGGCCCATTGCCACTCACTTTGGCAAAATCGTCTCTGGTCAGGCGGTTTTGAGCCGTTACCCCATCACCGATAACCAGCGGACTGTATTAGATAAGGTGGCTAGCCGTCCGTTTTTTTACAATGCGGTCTATTTAGATCGCCTGGCTCAGATGACTCAGATTGATATTAATGGTCAGTCTCTAATGGTTATCAATGTGCACCTGGAAGCGTTTGATAATGAAACGCGATTTAAGCAAACACAGGCGGTGCTGACATTAGCAGAAACCTATGCGAAAGACTATCCCGTTGTGCTAGTGGGGGATTTCAATAGCGCCTTAAATCGGCCTGAGGAAGGAGATCGCTCCATCGAAATTATGGTGGCCTCAGACGTGTTTACGGCGGCTTTACCCCAGGCTCAGTGGACCCAGCAGCCCACTTTCCCATCGGCAGCATCTGAGCATAAGCTTGATTATCTGTTTTATACGACCGATACCCTTGAACTTAAGGACACTCGCGTGATTACAGAAATGGGTTCTCCGTCAGACCATTTGCCGCTGATGATGACATTTGTTTTTAAGTAAGATCCGTCATCAGGAAGATGGATTCTAATCATGAAGCCCTAACTGTTCAGATAGAGTCATTTTATGGAGCAGCTCAAGTACACCCTCGGCCCCTTTGAACTATTTGCCGCCATTATTGGGGGCTCGCCTTTTGTATTGGCAGGGATTTTGCTCTATAACCCAGTGAAGACCTTAGCTGAGCTGGTACCGCTGATTCAGCAGAGTGGGACGATTGCGATCGCCCTAACCATTCTTTTTCTGAGCTATATCCTGGGCGGCACCGTACAGGGATTAACCTGGCGCTACTTTTTGGGTCTGTGCAGTCTTTTCAAAAAAGACTATCTTTTTTTGGGTGAGCAAATCCCCCAACGCTACCAGGCGCTGCAGCCGCAGACCATCGGTGACGATGTTAGCCATTTAGATTTCAACGATCGTCTGGTACTTCAGTTGAGTAAGCACATTGGCATTCCCAAAAAACTAGATTGGATGAATAGTCGACTCAGGGCCTATTTACGGGAACGTAACAGCCCTGCGGTCGCTGTAGCAGAGAGCTTTATCGCATCCCATATTATGTATCGCAATCTATCCCTGGGGTGTTTAGTGCTCGGCGTTGTTAGTTGCGTCAATGCAATTCGTTTAGGGTCCCTAGCCCCACTGCTGATCGTCCCTTTCCTGGGGTACGGCGCTTATCTATTGTTCTGGCAGTCCGTCAGTTTCAAAAAGTGGCAAAACCGTGAACTGATCCTGGGGTTTTACTTTGCATCCATCAAAGAACACCCCCCAGAACAGTCGGAGAACCCCTAGTATCTGGTAACGTTAACCCTGGGGTAAAAGGGTATGTGACGAATGGAACCAGCCCCACTACTCGCAGGTACTTCCGTTCAAAACAGCCCATGTTTGGTTTGGCAATTCACTCATCTACACCAGAGCTTGGTCTGGCCATCAGTGACTTTAATGCCATCCACCGTTATCAAGGTTGGGCGTTAGGCCGCGAATTATCCAGCCAGTTACACATTCTCTTGCAGGGTTTTCTCAACCCTCAGTCCTGGCAAGACTTATCCTTTTTAGCTGTGTGCATCGGCCCTGGCGGCTTTACCGGCACCCGCATCGGCGTGGCCACCGCCCGCACCCTGGCCCAGCAGTTGGATATTCCTTTGTTTGGCATTTCAGCTATGGCGGCAGTGGCTTACCATCACGTGACGAAAGTTGAGCCAGCAATCCCAGCCCAGTACATTGCCGTAACCATGCCCGCCAAACGAGGTGCCGTCTACGGTGGCATTTACCATTGGGACGGCACCACCCTGACCGTGAAGCTAAAAGATACCGTTTTACCCGGCAGTGACTGGGAGGACAAACAGAGCCAATGGTCAGAACCGTTGCTAAACCTATTTTTAGAGTCAGGGGTTGGACTTGCCAAACACACGCCGTCGTTATTGTCTTTGGGCCATGAACAATGGCAGCTCGGGCAATACTCTGATTGGCGAGAGGTGGTGCCATTTTATGGGCAGCATCCCGTCAGAGAAATAAAGGGTAAAAAGTGAAGCGTAACGAGTCGTTCTTCATGCTTTTGACTTTTCACACGTCTTATTAGCAACCTTAAGTACCCCAGCACCTTAGTCCTGATTGGCTTGACCATCGCGGCGACCTAGTTCATAAACACCGCTACCGATACAGGCAATGATGCCCCAGCTGATTGTCCAGCTATGGCCTAATCCAATATCGAGTAGGTAGCTCAAAAGGCCACCAGCCAGTACAAATGGCAAAATGCTAAGAATGGAGGCGTAGATCTCGATAAGATTGGTCTGGGTCGGTTGCGATCGCTTTTTTAACCGACCTATAGCCTGCTGTTCCAGGGTCTCCACCAACCTGATGACCTGGGGTGAAAACATCAGATAAAGCGCCAATGCCCACAAAAATATGCCAGAAATCCAAACTGGATCAACAATCATTAGATAGACAAAATTCTAAAAGCCCTGATCTGGAACAGCTAAAAATGCCAGCCCAATGCCCTTGAACTTCTTAAAATAAGTTTGCATAAATACAGTTTTGCACACATAGCTCACAAAGGTGATCGCTACTTACCACAAAGGGCCAAGGCCACGTGCTGAGGCATTCCATTGCTCGCGGCAGGCTGAGGTTGTCGCAGCCCAATCATAGTCTTAACCTCAAGTTTGAAAGTGGATGTAAAACTATCGTTGGACCGTCACCGTAGTCCCAACGTCAACATAGGTGTACAGGTCTTCGATATCTTCATTGAGCATACGGATGCAACCATGGGAGATCGCCTCCCCGATAGAGCTTTCCTCATTAGTGCCGTGAAAGCCGATTTGACCATCTTGGCTCGATAAAAAGCCAACCCAATGGGAGCCCAGAGGATTGTTCTTATGGCCTGCTGGAATAACTTCTCCGGTGATGGGATGTTGCCATGCGGGATATTCATTTTTTTGAATCACATTAAAACTGCCGACCGGTGTTTCCCACTCAGTTTGTCCAATGGCAACGAGATATTGTTTGATGATTTCCCCGCGATGATAAACGTCGATAGTGCGTTTGCTTAAGTTCACTATGATTTCCGTATCGGATGGCGGAAAGTATTGAGGTGCCTGTGGCCTGCCGCCTTTCATATTTGAGATACGTTGAATGAGAGCGCTGACCCCGTTATTTGAGCGCTCTTCTGATTTCAAGTCCAACGGATCGCGCCACTCTAGCAAAGCCAACCCCAACGCTGCACCAATACACAGCAGGGCAAAACTACTTGCTAAGGGATGAAGACCTTGCATTCTTTAAAAGGGATAAGGAAACCGTCATCGGCAGTAACTCTTGTAATAGTACATATATCTTATCGATTGCGTTGATTTTGTCTCATCAGGCAGGGCATTAGTCAGTTAGTAACGTTGAAGCTGGTCTATCGTCTTGGGCTGAAGTTGTTAAAATCGTTAGTGCTATTAAGCATCTGATGTAGCCCCCCTTTGAAAGGCAAATTAGTGTGACTGTTAAACCAGACTGGCTGAGAGTTAAGGCACCCCAATGGGAAAGAGTTGGCAATGTTAAAGGTATTTTGCAGGACCTGGCCCTGAATACGGTCTGTGAAGAGGCGTCCTGTCCCAATATTGGGGAGTGTTTTAATGCTGGGACGGCCACCTTTTTGATCATGGGTCCGGCTTGTACGCGAGCCTGTCCTTACTGCGACATTGATTTTGAGAAAAAGCCTCAGCCATTAGATGCCACGGAACCACTACGCCTAGGGGAAGCTGTGCGGCGTATGGGGTTAAACCACGTAGTAATTACCTCGGTAAACCGCGATGATCTGCCCGATGGTGGTGCTAGCCAGTTTGTTCGCTGTATTGAAGAAACGCGAAAGCTTTCTCCCAATACCACCATTGAGGTCTTAATTCCTGATTTATGCGGGAACTGGGACGCTCTGGAGATTATTCTATCGGCGGCTCCAGAGGTGATGAACCACAATACTGAGACCGTTCCTCGTCTGTATAAACGAACGAGACCCCAGGGAGACTATCGGCGGAGTTTAGATCTGCTTAAGCGTACCCGTGAGTTGGCTCCATGGGCCTATACAAAGTCTGGGATTATGGTGGGTTTGGGGGAAACCGACGAAGAGGTGCGTCAGGTGATGGCGGACCTGCGGGCGGTGGACTGCGACATTCTGACCATTGGGCAGTATTTGCAGCCGACGCAGAAGCATCTGGGTGTGGAGGATTTTGTGACGCCTGAGCAGTTTGATCAGTGGCGAGAGGCGGGTGAAGATATGGGCTTTTTGCAGGTGGTTTCGTCGCCGCTGACGCGCAGTTCGTATCATGCGGAAGAGGTAAGGCGGTTAATGAGTGAGTATCCCCGCGCTCGTCCTTAGGTTTCTATGTGTCTGGGGGGTTGGCAATTGGCAAAAACGGTTGGGTGGGGTCCCTTCGAGTTTCCTATGCGGAAGTAGTCACGTTAAACCAATTAGGCAGATACCCGGATTTCTTATAAATCCTAGCCTCCAAAGAGCGCTAGTGCTTTATCTAATGTTTGCCGTACTGATTTAGCCGACTCCGCTAAAGCGTCTTGTTCATGTGCTGTCAGAGTAAGTTCGACAATTGCAGCGGCTCCATTACTATCGAGACGACAGGGCACGCCTAGGTAAATATCGTTGAGGCCATACTGTCCGTCAAGATATGCAGACACTGGCAGTATGGCTGACTGATTTTGCAGGATGGCGCTGACCATGGCTGCTGTGGCAGCAGCAGGGGCATAGTAGGCCCCACCAGTTTTTAGATGATTGACGATCTCAGCACCACCATGGCGTGTTCGCTCCACTAGCTGCTGAATTTTGTCTGTGGGCAGCATGTCTGCTAGGGGAATGCCATTGACAGTGGTATAGCTGATTAAAGGCACCATCAGGTCCCCATGGCCCCCTAACACCATGGTGGCGACATCCTGGGGCGGTACGTCTAATTCTCGGGCGATAAAGGTGCGGAATCTTGCAGAATCTAACACGCCTGCTTGGCCGATCACCTGGTTTGCAGGGAGACCGCTTGCCTGCCAGGCTAAGTAGGTCATCACATCTAACGGATTTGTTACCAAAATGAAATGGGCGTTAGGTGAATGGGGCAATGCTTTGGCCATCACATCCAGGATGATTTTGCCATTTACCTTGAGCAGGTCGTCTCGGGTCATACCGGGTTTTCGGGGTAAACCGGCAGTAATTATAACTATCTGAGAGTCGGCAGTATCAAGGTAGTCGTTAGTGCCGGTGATGTGGTGGCTATAGCCTTCTAACGGTTGGGCTTCTGACATATCCAGAGCCAGACCTTGGGGTCGACCTTCAACAATATCCAGTAAAACGATATTGCCTAAATGCTGAGAAAGCAGGCAGCGGGCTAAACTAGCGCCGACATTACCTGCTCCAATGATGGTGATTTTGGGAATTGAGATCGCAGTAGGGTTACAGACTGCGGTTTGAAGAGAGGGACTAGCTACTACCATAGGGCTCCTGACCGTTGGAGGGCAGCTTAGCCAAATCAATTGCTTTCAAACAATTGCCCAAAAGTCGCCCAGAGACGGTTCACTAAATAGAGTAAACCACAGTCAAGCCAAGACAACCGAAGCTTGACTTGGCTGTAGCTTATATAACTATTGTGGCAATTGCTATTTAAACTGTGGCTGTTCTATGGGGATTCTTAATACGAAATCCTGGTTACCTGCCTCCGATATCGAGGGCAAGACTTTGACATAAGCTCAGCTGAACCCAAAAGGGATGATGGTCCCAAAAGGGATGATGGTCCCTACTTAAATTCTTCTAGCTGAGCTACCTGGAGCCAAATGTTAGGGGTGGGCACTCGGCCAAACTTGACTAGCGCGTAGTCATCACGAATTTCCATGATTTCTCCTTTGGTTTGAAAGATGTAAGGAGGAAATCGAGTATCGCTAGCGGTGGCTTCGACGCTATTTTCTAGCTTTTCACGAACAACGCGAACGAAAGTACCTTTTTTGATTGCCATCACTACGAATAATTAACTGGTGACTATAGTATCGCGTTATTCCCTATTCCCTACTTTTGACAACTCGGACAGTAGTGCGCCGATCGCCCCGCTAGCTTAATCCGTTTGATGGGCGTACTACATACCCGACAGGGTTCATTTTCTCGGTCATAGACCCAAGCGACCCCGCCATAGTTGCCATTGGTGCCGTGGATATCGCGGAAGTCGCTAAAGGTGGTGCCTCCGGCTTCGATGCTGTCGTTAAGTACTTTGCGAATAGCGGTGTGTAGATGCTGGAGACGTTTTTGCGAGATGCGATCGCACCTCACCTTAGGGCGAATCCCGCTCAAAAATAGTGCTTCATCTGCATAAATATTGCCAATGCCGGCCACCATTGCCTGATCCAGCAGTGCATTTTTCACAGGTCGTTGTCTACGCTTTAACCAACGCTGCATGTAGTCTAGAGAAAACTCATCGCTAAAGGGTTCTGGTCCTAATTTCTGTAACCCAGTCATGATCTGATCAGGCGGTTGACTTGGCGGTACCCACCACAGCCGCCCAAAGGTTCGTTGGTCAACGTAACGTAGCTCTCGCCCATTATCAAAAAAAAGCCGCACACGACAATGAGAAGACACTGGCATTGACTGCTCGACCCACAAAAGCTGTCCCGTCATGCGTAAATGGCACCCTAACCAGCCAGCCGGTTGTTGTTGTCGCGTTAAAGCAGCCAGTAAATACTTTCCACGGCGCTGCCATGCCGTAATTTCAGCTCCTAGAACTGCTGGTAAAAAACTGCTAATAGAAACGGGATGAGCAATGCTGCGGTCTAACAGCACATCCCCACCCCGAATAGGTTGATACAGAGTAACTCGACTGAGCCCTCGTCGGACAGTTTCTACTTCAGGAAGTTCTGGCAAGGTGCATTAGGGCAATCAACTGCGCTAATTCTACCAAGCCATCTTTCGCTACCGAAACTACTTGACTTCCTTCAGTTCAGATTCGCCAAAGTTGTTAGTGTTAACACCGGCATAGTTAATTTTGTCAAAACGAACAACTACTGGGTACTTGATACCACTTTTGTCAACGGATGCAACCGTGCCAACATCTTGATACCAATAAGACTCTTTACGCAGGATACGAACCTTAGATCCACGCTTCATGAATATTCCTCTCTTCGTTAAAGATGAGCAATTGATGTAAGCAGCAAGCTACTACACTACCTGTTCACCAGATTACTACTCCTCTGAGTCGAACTAACATTCTTGGCATTTAAGAATTGTTGCATATCGAAGATTTTGGAAATAATTCTTAAAAAAGTAGCGCTATTACTTGATTGCAACAGCGAAAACCAACAAAACGCCCCTAACTAAATTAACTAGAGGCGTTTATAAATAAGCTATTAAAACGTAATCTTAGGTAGCTAAATGCCAGGAGCAGGCAAGGTTGGCAGACTGCCAATGGTTGAAACCGTCTCAGCTGCCGGTGCTTCTTCTTCTTCTTCAACTACTGCATCCGATGCTGTCACGAATCGCTCAACTTCAATACCGTTCTCAACCAAAATAACCCTTGGCTCTATTGAGCCAGTATCAATGCGTTTTACCACTACGCTACCGCCGGCAATCCGCTCACCTTGTCTTACATAGCGCTCTATTTCGTTTGGTGCTTGAACAATAGCGTAAGGAGAGCCGCCAATTTGGATGATGCCTGATACACGAACAGCCCTAGCGTTTGTAGGCTGTGGGATTTCAGGCAAAGCCGCTATCTCAGGTAGACTTGACTCCACTTGGCGTCTTGATACAGCTGGTCGTTCTTGTGCTTGTGAATTTGAGGCACTATTAGCACCAGAATTTGCATTAGTTCCAGAACTTCCCGATGCAGTTGTTTGAGAGCGACTTGCTGCAGATGGAGTATTACCGCTATTGCTAGCGCTGGGCGTACTACGATTCCCACTGGCCTGTGAAGTTTCTGGAACTTCAATAGGTTCAGGAGGAATAAAAGGAATAGTTAATTCTGCAAAGGGGTCATTTCGAGTTCGTTCTACACCAATAGCCCTTTCGTTTGGATCGGTAGATTGAATTAAATCGCGGGCAATTACTGTCGGAGAATTTTGTAGCCCTTCGACAACGGTAGTAGAATCTTCTCCATTTGGAAGATTTGGTAGGTCACTATCAGCTGTTTCTGCTGATTGCTCTGGTGATGGATTCTCGATAGTGACGTCCTCAACAATGTCATTGACATCGTCACGACTAAAGAACCCACAACCGCTCAGGGAAATTGCCCCAGTTGTTATTAGCAATACCAAGAGCAGACGCTGCATTTTTCAATACTCCAAGGACTTTCGTTCGCAAAGTATAAAGCAAGATTTGCAAAATGCATAGAGCTTTAGGCAAAATCTTGCTCGTCCCCCTCATGGGGTACCATTAAATCTCTTAAGCGCTTCAGCCCACTTTTGACTCGGCGAGAAACGGTAACGGCACTAATACCAAGGCGTTCGGCAGTTTCCTTTTGGGTCAGATCATGGAGAAAAACAAATTCTAAAACTTCTTGTGTTCTGCGTTCTAGCTGGGCCAGACCTTGTTGTAAACGAATGCGATCTTCCTGGGCTAATTGAAAACTGCGATATTTGGGATCCGGTAGTAAATCGCTGAGGGATGCAGAACCACTTCCTTCATCTTGAATGGGGGCGTCTAAACTGAGCAACGAGCGATTCCGGCTAGCTAATTTAACGTCCTGCCATTCTTGAACTGAAATTTTCAGTTGGTCTGCAATTTCTTGATCTGTTGGCTTACGATCTAACTGTTCCTGCAGTTGTCGAATGACTCTAGCGGACTGATGCTGCAATGATTGCCAACGTCGTGGAATGCGGACAATGGCGCTACGATCTCTCAAATAGTGTTGAATTTCGCCACGAATGTAGGGAATGGCAAAGGAACTAAATGCGTAGCCCTTAGACATGTCGAAACGTTCGATCGCTCGAATCAGGCCTAAGCTTCCTACCTGCATTAAGTCATCAAAGGTCTCGTTGGAATGATATAGCCAATGATGCGCCTCTCGCCGCACTAGGCCTAAATTCATTTGTACTAATTTGTTGCGTAGCTCAGGTGAATTATTTTTTTGATAATCATTTAGCAGCTCTAGACTTTCGCTTTTGAGTGCTTTGTTGAGTTTGGACGACATGGGGAACCCCTTTGACATTACAGGCCCAACTCTATGCCCACTGGGATAGATGCAATATTGAGCTACTAAAGACAGCAATTAAATAAGTAGATGCCTAACTGTGTGCCATTGCGTAAATGTAAGACTATTACGTTTACGTAATGATTCAATAGTGGACATCTGAGATGAAGTTCACAGTGATTGAAATCACATGCTTCCAAATCTAGTGACAGCCTAAACCTTGGGGTTTTGATCTAACAACCCCGTATATACGTAAGTCTGAAGCCGATAGGTCTTGACAAAATTTGGTGAGCTTATCAAATTTTTATGGGCGCTTGATATTAAATTAAATAATTATCTTTAAAGCGAGCAAGGGCGGATAGCTTTAGAAAGCTATCCGCCCTTATTTAAGGTCTTATCTAAGGCATGCAGTCTGACTAGTGCGAATCCCTGGAAGACCTAACTAAACAGAAATAGGTAAATCCTTGGACTACTACCTAGATGACTTATGCATCAATAATTTCTACGCGTGCATAGAATAGGCCTTGAACTTTCACATCGGAGGGCTCGGCTGTACCCATGTCGGTGTCTGAAGGTTGCTCACATTCAAACGTACCAGCAATCTCGCCAGTCACATTGTCAACTTTCTCAACCTGGAGAGATATGTTGCCTTGTCCAACCTTAAAGGCCTTCATGTTTTCCTTAATGAGCTCTTCGGTATCGCCACCAGCAGGTAATGCAACTGCGGTATCGTAACCTGTAGTTAAACCACGGCCCTTAGGATCTAAGAAGTTAGAAGTCCGATAGGAAGGGACCCGATATTCACCAGAAAAATCAGTAGATGATGTTAAAGCACCGAAACCAGCCTGGGTCTTAGCCACTAGCCCTTTAATGGTGAATAGAAAAGGAACTTCCTCACCACCAGGTAATAGTACGGTTACGTCTTGGAAGTCCATGCCGTCTTTTTCTGTGAAAACAAGACTGCCGTCGCCTGTAACTTCAAGATCACCTCGGACTTGATCAAGGCTGGATGTATAACGCGTCAAGGATTTACCAGCAACAAATTCAGCTTCGCGACGCTTGTTAGGAGCTTCCTCTTTAACAAAGTAGCTGGTAGGCTCCAAGCAGAGACCGGCAATCTGATATTTTTTACTGCTATCAAGGGGGATCTCTCCACGACGAACGCTAGAAATTTGGGGACAGCTGTTGGCTAATCCTGTATTTCTAATCTGATCGTAGGTGAGGGGAGTATCACCGTCAGCGCTAGGAGCATCGCTACATGCCGTTAAGACACTCATGCAGAGTGCTAAAAATGCAACGATTAGGGCACGATACCTCATGGTCAACCTCAAACAAAAAGTATTTATGTAAGAAAATTTGCCAGTGCTTATATAACCGACTAGGAACTTATGATGTTGCCTATGCCTAAAGCTTTCTGTTTCAAGAAGCCCTTTACCTAAGCTTGCCGAAGACTCCCTCAGGATAGCCAACTAATCTTCCCGAGAGTATTTTACACGGCCGAGCCCCCGGTGAATGCTGAAAATTACCAAATCGGGTGCATTGATTAACATTTGCAGCTTTGGCCACAGCATCTGTGGGCTGGCTGATTTGGGCTACACTATCTGCATTGTTGGACTTGGGTGGTGTAGGGTTAATAGTTATTTTTATGATTTCTACATGGAAATGTATTCTGCTAATACTGACCGTGAGCCAATAGCTGATATTGAGGAAATTCGTGCAGCTGTGCAGACGGCGGCTCAAAAGCGGGTTAATGATTGCGAAGCTCTCTTATCGTTGTTAAGGCAATTGGAAGAGCTGCATCGAGATATTCGTGACACGTTATTTCAGGAGTCTTTACCGAGTAATCGGCAGCACTTGTACTTCTTACTGCGGGAAATTGAGGTGAATGGTGGTTGGCCTTATATTCAGAGAATGAAACTTGCAGAGTTACTCCAAACATTCGAGAACGATGCTGTGATGGAATCCCTTGATGATTGAACAGGGGTGTTTGGTCTTGAGCGATTTCTATGGCTAGTACGATGGTTTGACGATATTTTTTTGGGTCACTTGCAATGACGATGGTGCAATGGTCTGATGCACTCATTAAAGAATTTACTTTTAAACGGATACGTCATTAGGCATCTACTCAAAGGGTGATACAATCTGCAGCTCTTAGGGGTGAGGGTTAAGTGATTGAACTCGCTGCTTGATGCGAGTTGTAGTTAGGCATGTGTCTGCAACAGCTCTGTTGGTTTTCATTGTGATCTTGCATGACTATGGTGAGTCTTAGGCGTTTGGGCCATCGGTTTTTGGCGGGGATGTTGGCTGTATTGTGTGTGGCCATGATTCATCACCCCGCTCAGGCTCAGGTAGGGGATCTGAATCGTTATTGTCAGTTGTCTCAAGTGGAGGTTGATGCTAAAGAAACCTTGCGTCAACAGGCTGCTAGTGGGGATGCGGTTGCGATCGCACAATACGAGGATTTGCTCAAACGTCATAGTGATGTATTGCGGTCGTGCCGACAGCGTCAATGGCCCCGCCAGCAGGCAACTTGGCTACGGCTATATCCCTGTGATCTGAGACCCGGCGTGTTAGATGCTCTGATGGATCGAGTGGTTAATCTGGGGTACAACGAAGTCTACGTTGAGGTGTTTTATAACGGTCAGGTGCTGATTCCCAAAAGCGAAAATCGTACTGTTTGGCCCAGTGTGATTCAGCAGCAAGGATATGAAAATCAAGATCTTTTAGCCGATGCGATTTCAGTAGGCCATAAACGTGGCCTTAAGGTATACGCCTGGATGTTTACAATGAACTTTGGCTATTCCTATGGCCAGCGGCGCGATCGTCAACAGGTACTTGCCCGTAATGGTAACGGTGAGACAACGTCAGCGTTTGCCAGTCGTGGTGGTAGCAATAATCCTGAAGAAATCTTTGTCGATCCCTACAATTATCAAGCCCAGGGCGATTACGCTCGGATGTTGCAGCTTGTTTTGAAACGCAAACCAGATGGCGTTCTCTTTGACTATATTCGTTATCCTCGGGGGATAGGCAGTAACTCAGTTGTTGGTCAGGTTGGTGATCTTTGGATCTATGGCAGTGCAGCGCAAAATGCCTTGATTCAGAGAGCCCAAAACAATAAAGGGCGAGAGCTAATTCGACAGTTTCTAACGCGAGGTTATTTAATAGAAGGGGATCTTGATCGCGTAGACAAACAGTTTCCCAATGAAGCCGAGCCTCTTTGGCAGAGCCGTCGCCCTTCTGGTAGCACCAGCGATGCGCCCCTGTCCGTTCGACGTCCTGCACTGCAGCTAGAACTATGGCGTTTAAGCGTTGCCCATGCGGTTCAGGGCGTCATTGACTTTCTCAATACCGTTTCTCAACCCGTCAAACAGCAAAACATTCCTGTCGGAGCCGTCTTTTTTCCCACTGCTAATCAGCCTGTGGGTACCCAAGGTTATGACTCCCGTCTACAACATTGGAATCGCTTTCCCAAGTCCATCAGTTGGCATCCAATGGCCTATAGCATTTGTGGCAACACCAACTGTATTGTGCAAGAAGTGCAGATGGTGTTACGTCAGAACAGTGCTAGCAATGTTCGTCCCGCTTTAGCAGGTGTTTGGGGTAGAGCCATTAATAATCGTCCATCGTTAGAAGCCCAAATGGATGCACTGCAGCGTACAGTCCCTAATATTCAGTCGATCAGTCATTTTGCCTATTCCTGGCAAGATCCAGAATTTGACCGCTTTAGAAAGTTCTGTGCATTGCCATAAATCAGCGACTGAGATTATGGTTACCGTAGCAATTGGGTGAAAATTTTTACCCAATGATGTGCATCTATTTTTAATGCAGCAGGCGTGAGAATATTTGCTGAAATTGCTCACTTGGTTTAGTCTCCGCTAAACCGATGTTGTTATCAAGGACCTGAACAACGAATATTAGATACAGTCCTGATGTTATTACCAAAGCGTGCCATAAACGCTGTTTCACTGTAATCCCCTCACACGTCTATGGTGTTATTGGCTATAAGCTTATGGGGATGATTTTCATTCCGTAGTGGAATATGTTACGTAAATGAAATTGTCACAGTCATAAAGGTTTGGGCTGAAGTGACACCGATATGATTAGGACCTCCGGAAAGCCCTATTCATAAGGACTTGTAAGGTTTTACACAAAAACGACGTCGGCCAAGCCGACGTCGTTTTTGTGTAAAACTAATTTTTTGTCATTACGCTATCTGTAATGGCTTACTCTACGCCCTCAATGCGATTCTCAACTTCCTCATAGAGTTCCTGGAGCTTTTCAATATTTTCGTCGCTGGTTTCCCAATAACCACGGCCATTAACCTCTAGCAAGGTGGTGACCATACGACGGAAAGAATTGGGGTTGAGGTCCATCAAACGCTTACACATTTCATCATCTTGAATAAAGGTTGTGTTGGCATCTTCGTAAACCCAGTTGTCTACCGCATCGGCAGTAGCAGACCACCCCATGGTGTTCACCAAACGGTTAGATAGTTCGCGCACCCCTTCATAGCCATTAGATAGCATGCCTTCGTACCACTTGGGATTTAGCAGCTTAGTACGAGAGTCTAGACGAACAGTCTCTGACAACGTCCGTACCTGAGCATTAGCGGTGGTGGTGTCAGCCACAAAGGACGTCGGCTGTTTGCCATCATCCCGTAGCTGACTAATCACCTTAGTAGGGTCAGAGTCAAAGTAGTGAGAAACATCAGTTAAAGATATTTCAGATGAGTCTAAATTCTGGAAAGTAACATCAGCTGTTTTGAGGGACGCCTCAAACAGGCCACGGGAGTTATCCATCACCCCAGGGTTATCGGAGTTGAAGGCATAGGATTTACGCTTCAGGTACATTTCCTGAAGTTCAGACTCTTCTTCCCAGCTGCTATTTTCAACAGCCAGGTTGACGTTCGCTGCATAGGAACCTGAGGCATTAGAGAAAATGCGAGTTGCCGCTTCCCGTAGGGACAAGCCCATCTCTTCGGCCTGTTTTAAGGCGTGCTTACGCACAAAGTTCATCTCTAGAGGCTCATCTGCTTCGGCGGCCATTTTAACTGCACGGTCTAGCAGAGCCATCTGGTTAACAAACAGATCGCGAAATACACCGGAGCAGTTGATCACGACGTCGATGCGGGGGCGTCCTAACTCTTCTAGAGGCACAATCTCTAGCTTATTAACTCTACCCAAAGCATCGGGCACAGGTTTAACCCCTACGAACCAAAGCATCTGAGCCAGAGACTCACCGTAGGTTTTAATGTTGTCGGTACCCCAAAGCACAGAGGCAATCGTTTCAGGATATTGGCCACCGTTATCTTGACGTTGACGCTCTAGGAGGCGATCTACCACCACCTTGGCGGACTGCACCGCTGCTGTCGTAGGAATAGACTGAGGATCTAGAGCATGGAGGTTTTTGCCAGTGGGCAATACATCTGGATTACGAATGGGGTCACCACCAGGTCCCGGCAAAATGTACTCACCATCTAAGGCCCTTAACAGAGAAGACAGTTCATTATCGGCAACAACCTGCTTCAAACAAAACTGTAGATATTCAAACAGCGGTTTAAGAGCTTCCTCGTCAACATTTTTGTAACCATGCGTATGGAGCGCGTTCACCCAAGGATCTTGGCGCTTATCAAAGTTAAAGAACTTCAGCATGGTTTTGAGGGATACACGTCCCTCATCGTCCACCTGTTCATTAACGATGGCACCGACGGCAGCCCGAGTTGCTTCATTGATTTCATACAACAGCTGCACATCCTCTAGAACGCCTAGATCGCTGTTTTTGTAAATTTCATCAATATCACGCTCGATGCTTTCGGCGATAATGCGTTGCAAACTCTTGAATCCTTCTTCCTCACGATCGAGGCCGGCAATGTTTACCAGAGTTGCCACGGCTTCTTCGGCGGTGGGTGGCTTGCCAATAATATGTAGCCCACAAGGCAACAGGCGAGATTCGATTTCCATCAGTTTGATGTAAATCTTGCCCACTAGGGTATCGCGCTCTTCTTTGCTGATTTCGCTGGCGTCTTCCACATCTGGTAGATCTACGTCGCGGTCTAGGTTAACCTGGCGAGCTTTCTCGATGATGGCGTTGACGATGGACGTTGCCCGTCCTCCTTCCTTGAGGCCCTGATAGGAACCAATTAAATCACTGAGTTCCTTAAGCCCTTTGTATAGTCCTGCATTTTCTGCGGGAGGTGTTAGATAGCTAATGGTTTCTGCATAACCACGACGCTTGGCAATGGTGGCTTCAGAGGGGTTGTTAGCTGCGTAGTAATAAAGGTTGGGAGTACTGCCAATCAGGTTATCGGGATAGCACTGGCCCGACATACCCATTTGCTTACCGGGCATGAATTCTAAAGAACCATGAGTGCCAAAGTGCAGTACCGCATCAGCCTTCCAAATCTTTTCAATAAAGGTGTAGTAAGCGGCAAAGCCATGGTGGGGGCTGGCAGACCGAGAGAAAAGTAGCCGCATAGGGTCACCTTCGTAACCAAAGGTGGGCTGTACACCAATAAATAGATTGCCGTAAGTCTTACCGTAAACCAGTAGGTGCTGTCCATCGGTATTTAGGGTTCCGGGTGGTGGACCCCAGTTTTCTTCAAGGCGTTCTGAATAAGGAGTTAGTTTTTCGTACTCAGCCACCGACATACGATAGGCAATATTTAGTTCGGGACTGTTGTACTGAGCTTGGGCATCGTTGATTACCTCAAGCATGAGGGCTTCAGCAGATTCGGGTAAGCCTTCGATGGAGTAGCCTTGACCTTGCATTTCAACCATGGCTTCATAGATGGAGCCAAAGACATTAAGGTAGGCGGCTGTACCCACATTGCCCTTATCAGGAGGGAAGCTAAAGACGGTGATAGCCAGCTTCTTGTTGGTACGTTCTACACGGCGCAGGTTCGCCCATTTAAGGGACCGTTGGGCAATAATTTCCACACGGTCCTGAATGGTGATGGCACGCCCCGTCATGCCATCACGACCTGACACTACGATGGGATCAATGGCACCATCCAGTTCAGGAATTGCCATCTGTAAGGCTACCTGAATCGGGTGCAGCCCTAAATCGCTATTTTCCCATTCTTCGGTGGTTTGGAAGACTAGGGGCAGTGCCACCATGTAGGGACGATTTAGCTTTTTGAGTGATTCGATTGCTTTAGGATGATCTTGACGAGCAGGACCACCAACCAGGGCAAAGCCAGTTAAAGAGACCACGGAGTCTACCAGAGGCTCTTGACTTACCGGCTCATAAAAGAACTGTTCTACGGGTTTCGAGAAATCTAGACCACCTGCGAATACTGGAATGACTCGGGCACCTAGATATTCGAGTTCCTGAACCATGGATACATAGTGAGCTTCATCCCCAGTTACCAGGTGTGTTCGCTGCAGCACTAGACCTACGCAAGGGGCATTATCGCGCTGATGAGACGTCGGTAGGTCTTGGCGTGAGCTATACCAGTTGAGATATTCTTTGACATCCTCATACATACAAGGGGCGAGGGGATGCCAGATGCCGGTATCGGGATAGGTGACGGGGTCTTCGTACTCCATATTATCTGGAGCACCTTTAATGTTTTTGTCGCCAAACATGTAGCGGTCGGCGAGCATCAGCATAAAGTTTTCCAGGTTCTCTGGAGAACCGCCTAGCCAATACTGGAAGCTGAGCATAAAGTTGCGAGCGTCCTGGGCCTTATCTACTGGCAGATACTTCAGCACCTTGGGCAAGGTGCGCAGTAACTTTAGCATGGCGTCTTCGAAGCTGCCCCCTTGCTTCTGGCGACGCTTTTTCATGAATTCACCAATGGCGCTCTTAGATTGCCCTAGTTGAGCCATGGAAAAGCTGCCCATTTTGTTGAGGCGCATCACCTGGGGCATGGATGGGAAAACCACTGCTACGTCGAGGTTGTCACGGTGGGGGGTGACGGCTGCAACAACTTTCTCGGCCAGTTCTTCAATAAAGATTAGGGAGGCTACAAAGACGTTAGCTTCGGAGACGTCTTTTTGAAATGCTTTGTAGTTGCTATTGTCACGTAGTTCCTCAATTAAATAACCACTAACTTCGATAGCGATGTGGGGATTGTTAGCGTTAATGGCCTTAACAGCTGCTGATAGAGCACTTTGATATTGTGGCTCTAAAACTACGTAGACCACTTTCATCAAGGACCGTTCGCCAAGATTCTCGGGTGAGATGTGTCTCACAGTGGGCTTGACGTTGGTGAACATGCAGTTTACTCCTTCCTCTATATTTTAAACTTTGTCCACGTCTAGAAAGGTCTCTTAACCGTGTAAAAAACTACGGGCTTCAACTTTGACGTGGTGTGTCTCTTTGAATGGGGTGATGACTGCTAGTTAGCAAGTTGCCTAAAGGGCATTGCTAACCGTCGAACGTGTTGGTGATTATGAGTCACTCATTAATCGTGCCGTGTTTACAAAAAACACTTTACAAAAGTGAAGTTGCTACTGTATTGAGAAACATTCCATAACATCTAAGTAGGTTTTTAAACCTAATGTGTTTTTATCAGAAAATCCCTACTGACTAGGGATACAGCCCTGGATGCGATACAAAATGACATATTGAAGCTCATATTTTGTAACAGAATCGTTACAAAATATGAGAGTGCTACTAATCCTTATACTTCAAATAAAGTAAAAAAATAAGAGTTGACAAAAGTCGTTCTTATGTAGATGAGGTCAGCTTTTGTTGCATTGGCAACGCTAACGTAACAATCTTCCATAAAATCTGAAGTCAATGAGAGGATCTGAAGTTGAGGAGATTGTTACGTTAGTTTTTTGGGGTTGGTTATGCGGATTTTGGTGATGG
>JAHQVZ010000017.1 GCA_019634055.1 Leptolyngbyaceae cyanobacterium MAG.088 | reverse complement strand
GTGCATCCCATTCTTGCCACAATGATTTTTGGCCAGGGCTGGCTTTCTTTTTGGGTTTACCCTTAATTTTCATTCGAGCCAAAAGATTACTCCCCCAATAATTCCGCCTTTCTGCTTTAGGCTTCGGCTTATATCGCTGACAAAACCGCCGATACGCCTCAGCACAGAGTTCCAACGTTGCCCCCAACGCCATAAATGCAGGATGCCATTCGGTAATACCATCCTGGGTCAACCGTTCGTAAGTGCCATAGTTGCTGAAATCATAGAAAAAGCCCCGTTGCATACTGGCTGCCTTCGGATTGCCATGGATATAACGAATCGTATTCAGCACCCTGCGCGCATCGGTATTAGCAAACCCACTGCTGTGATAACGCTTTTCCCAAAAGTGCCCCGTCCGGTTCAGCATCCGGTTAAAACACATGGCACTATACCAGTTCAGCCAATGCATAATTTTGGGTAATTCCTCCGGCTGCTGTGGTGCTAAAAGATAATGCACATGGTTGCTCATAATGCACAGAGCATAGAGTTTAAAGCCATATTTCTCGCGACATTTTTGAATCGCATATAACAATACCGATCGACATTCATAGCGCGTCAGCCGAAACTCTCGATTATTGCATCGCGTGGTGATGTGATAACAAAAATTAGGACACAAAATTCTCGGTTGTCGTGGCATAAGATAAACCCCTGGTAGCGAAACCCCGTCCCGCATGTGGGGTTATACCCCCACCAAACTCTCATGCCTATAACCAACACCCCCCATTACCCCAACATTACCAACGTCCCTTTACCCTGTTTGATACATATTTCAGAATAAGTGGGTGAACTCAATCTTTTATAAGACATAAACAAACAGTTTGACTTCGCAGATTCTGCCCCCAAACCCCCTTTCTTGAATGCCCCTTGGGCTATATTTTGGAGGCTTTGAGTCTAGCCTCCCCCAATCTTGGGGGACGGGAGGGAGCCTCGACATCTGAGAACTAATTGGGTCAACCTACTTAATCAAACATTTCATATCCCTTAAAATAGATTTCTTAGCCAGCTAAATAAACAAAAAAAATAAAACCATCAATAATTGACATCGATCACACAGGCTAAAGAATAAATAGAGTTTACTGAACTATGAAGTAAAAAATAATACATTGATCTAATGACATTTATTTTTTACTACCCAATACCTGACATTATCCCTGTAGAGCCTCAGTGTAATTTCGTAGAGGTTGCCATAAAAATCAACCGAAACATAGTTTGATTCGGTAAGTTATCGACTTACTTTAATCAATTTCACGGTTAACCCTAAAAAGGCATCAAATTTGCTGTGTCTACCTACTCTTTTGAGCAGGCATGATCATAAGAATGATTGACTGAAAATAGTTACAAATAGTTACTATTTGTTCTTTCACAACAGAATTACCTAGAGTAGTTCAATCCTTTATAAAATATAAACACGTGTAAGATATGAATACGTTGTTTCCTATTTTAGGTTTGCTTCTCTAAATATTGATTCTGCTAGCTTTGAGGCTAATTTTCCCCAGGTTTTAGGGCGGGCTAAGATGCCTGATTGGGAAGATTCAACTACGTCTATAAAGGACTAGCTATCTGATAGCTAATTGAGGCTACCTACTTAAAACGATTTCGGACTCTTTTTATGAATTTTTGGAATTTTCTCTTTTGATTTGTAGTAACTTCAAACACTAAAAAACAAGTTAATGATTCATAAAATTGAACTATTTCCAGTTAGTTGTTTGTTTCGTCTGCAGCGTATATGCCGAAGGGTTGTTCCGAGGCAAAGAAAACTACTGGAGTCTCGAATTAGTTCAATTATTATAGGTCTGGTGAGTGCCTATATTTTATTGAAGCTATTTCCTGCTATTAATCACAAACATATGGTTTTTAGTAAATGGATATATTGGTTGCTGTTGTTAGTATTTAGCTTATATTTATTAGAGCTTAAACAAGTTTTCTTCAGTTATTTCTCTAGTAATCTGTTGCGTACTAGCATGCAGAATGCTCAGTTGAGAAGAATCAATCAACGGCTGCGTCAAAGTCTTCGAAAGCAAAAAGCTCTAAAAAAGACCCTCAAACAAGAAAATCAAAAATTATATCGGCTTGTCACCGTTGATGGGTTAACCCAAATCTGGAACCGTCGTTTCTTTGATCAACAGATTGACTACGAATGGCATCAGCTGCAGCAATCGGGCCACCCTCTCTCTGTAATTTTATTTGATGTCGATTATTTTAAACGTTATAACGATTACTATGGTCACCTGGCTGGCGATCGTTGTTTGCAAGAAATTGCCCAAGCAGTAAACAAGAGCCTGCAAGGGGAGTCTGATTTTGTTGCTCGATATGGTGGGGAAGAGTTTGTTGTGGTTTTACCCAATATGGATGAACATGGGGCGGTTGCGATCGCACAAACCATTCAGCAAGCGATTCGCACCTTAGCCATTCCCCACGCCCAATCTGAAGCCAGCGACCTTGTCTCTGTCAGCCTTGGCATTGCCAGCATTGTGCCTTTGCCAGAAAGCTCATGGAAGGCCCTTGTGGACCAGGCTGACCAGGCATTATATGAAGCCAAACGCCAGGGTCGCGATCGTTACATCTTTAAAAGCTACTTTAGACGATATGGAGCCAGCGTCAGACAATATAGCCAATAACTCAAGGGAAAACTTAGTAGGGGGAGGCCTTAGGCCTTGTGCTTAGTCGTAAAATCTTCCTTGGGCTGTTTGGGAAGTTCTACCTTGATGCGAGTTCCCCTTCCCTGCTTACTTTTGACAACAATATTGCCACCATGTAACTCCACAGCAGCCTTGACAATATTGAGGCCCAGGCCAGTTCCTGGTATTTCACCAACATTACTACCCCGACGAAACACTTGGAATAGATGGGGAATATCGGCTTCGGGGATGCCCATGCCTTCGTCATTAATATGGCAGGTAATTTGGGTGGGTTCTCCCACAATCACTAACTGAATATCTCCTCCATCTAGGGAATACTTGATGGCATTGGATAATAAGTTCTCAAATACTTGTTGCAAGAGGCCGAGATCGCCAACAAAATTATCGATATTACCGAGACTGGTTAGAGAGATATGATTTTTATCTGTTTCAATATTTTGATGCTCGTCGATTAATTTAGAAAATAAACTCTCTAAGTTAATATCTATCGGCTTTAACTGTAGCTGGTCAAGATCGGCCTGGTTAGCCAGAAGCATATCTTTAACCAGTACAGATAAGCATTTTGCCTTATATTCGATGATGGCAAGGTAGCGATTGCGATGATTGAGGGAAAGGGAGTTTGAGTGAATCCGCAATGTCTCGGCAGCCGCTTTGATGGCTGTTAGTGGAGTGTTGTACTCATGGGAAATGGTAGTTAAAATTTTGGATTTAAATGCGCTTAATGCTTTGGCTTTTTCTAGGGCGGCCTGGGTCTTGTCTAATAGCTGAGATTGTTGAATGGCAATGGCAATATGCAACGATAAAACCTCCAGCAGTTTTGTTTCGTCAGCAATCCATGTCCGTGAGTGTGCGCATTGGTGTGCCACAAGTAAGCCCCAAAGGTGAGGGGTTTTGTTATTGTTTTGCAATAAAATCGGTGTGACCAAAATTGCGCGCACATGGAACTTTTCGAGTAATTGAATATGACAAGGGTCTAAATTAGCGGTGTAGATATCGTCCACCCATTGGATCCGCCCTTTGCAATATTCTTGGGCACCTTGGTCTTGAAAGTATGAATCCCGTACGGTTTGTCCCAATGATTCTGGATAGCCTGCTTGCACCGACTCAGCAATGATGGTGCCGCTCATGTCAGGGGAAAATTGATAGGCGAGTACCCGATCACAGCCTAAGAGCTGCCGAACGCCTTCTACGGTCGTTTTAAGGGTCTGGTCTAAACCGTGAGCCTGTCTAATATTTAAGGTGAGTGCCGTAATCAGTTCTTGGCGCTTTTGATTAGTCCGCAGCTGATTTTGCAGCTGCAGGTGTTTGATATTGCTACGAACGGTTCGCTGGAGTATCTCTTGGGATAACTGATCTGTGATCAAATAGTCGTGAGCACCCTGTTCTAAGGCTTGAATTGCCAGGTGCTCATTGTGCTGATCAACTAACACAATGATGGCTGTTTCGGGATGCTGCGCTTTAATCTGAGCGAGTCCTTGCCACCCGTCCTTATGGTGACTGGGCAGGTCTAGCAAGATGGCATCAAACCGTTTCCGCTTAGAAGCGTCGCTAATGGTGTGTTCCGCACAGTCTGCATCAATAATGCGATAGCGACCGTGGCGATCGCATTGCAAATACTGCCGATACGTTTCGCGCTTTGCTGGGGAGCTATGGATAATCAGAATTTTGTGCTCAGTCTTTTTTTCAGCCATAGGTGAACGCTCAGCCTTATTAGCTGTAAAAAGCTATTTCACCTTATTATTAGTACTTCTTTTGGGCTATAGGTAAAAAGTTATCTAATCTATGGAATAGGCAAAAACTGTAAAGCACAGATCTGAATGATTAGGCTCCGAGGCGTCGTAGGAGGCGTCATAGAAGGCGTCGTATGGATAGTAGGGCTAGGGGAGGTGTGCGATCGCACACCTCCCCTAGCCCTGCCACAGCCTATAGACAGAATCTTTAATCATGATTAAGACATATATTGACATCCCATGGAAGCACCATGGTCGATGTTGCTAACGCACTATACGGCAACCCTACAGAATCTGAGACAAGAACTTCTGAGAGCGCTCTTCTTGGGGATTATTAAAGAACTCATCTGGGGTATTCTCTTCCACTAGAATGCCCTCATCCATGAGTACCACCCGGTCGGCCACCTCGCGGGCAAACCCTACCTCGTGGGTCACACACACCATGGTCATGCCAGTGTCGGCAAGACCCCGCATGACATCTAGTACTTCCCGCACCATCTCAGGGTCCAACGCTGACGTAGGCTCATCAAATAGCATGATTTTGGGCTGCATCGCCAACGAGCGGGCAATGGCCACACGCTGTTGCTGACCACCAGACATCTGGCCTGGAAACTTATTTGCCTGGGCTGAAATCCCCACCCGCTTGAGTAGCTGCATGGCAGTTTCTTCCGCATCACGCTTCTTCTGCTTGCGCACCCAAATGGGGGCCAGGGTGACATTCTGCAACACCGTCAGGTGGGGAAACAAATTAAACTGCTGGAACACCATGCCCACTTCCCGACGAATCTCTTCGATATTCTTGAGGTCGTGGGAAATCTCAATGCCATCAATGACGATGCTGCCCTTTTGGTAGGGCTCCAGCGCATTAAACGTACGAATAAAGGTG
>JAHQVZ010000128.1 GCA_019634055.1 Leptolyngbyaceae cyanobacterium MAG.088 | reverse complement strand
CACCGCCATCGTCACCATGGACCAGCCCCCCCACGTCCGGGCCGGGCGCGTGGGCCGCGCCCTCGACGGCGTGCACCTGCGGCTGGGCGACGACGTGGCGAATAATGTCCTCTAACCACCGGGTCAAATCCTCCAGACCCGCTGCCACCTTGGCCGTTCTTTTCTCAGCTCGTTTAGCCTGGGCTACCGGGTCAGCCGCCGCCTTCTTTTGTTTAGCCTGTTTTCGCGTGGCTGCCTGGGAACGGGTTTCTAACCACTCAGTTACCCAGTCAGGGGGAAGATCGTTACTAAAGGCATCCACCTGTTCTGCCAGGAGTAAAAATAGGCCCAGCGCATGCTTACAGGGAAATTTGCGACTGGGGCAACTGCAGCGAAAGGCCGGTTCACTCAGGTCAATCTGAGTGCGATACGGGGTTTTGCCACTGCCCTTGCACTCACCCCACACCGCCTGATCAGAATGGCCCAGCAAAGGCCACTTGGAGACATTAGCCAGAGACTTACCCCGCTTTGTGGAACCAGCATCTGGAGACAGCGCCAGCACTTGTTCAGATGTCCATGCTCCACCCATAACACTGCTCACAAAACTCAATCTATATTAGTTCAAATGTACTTATTGCGTCAGCCTTGCTGAAAAAAGTATGCCCACCCGGTTAGCGGTAGCAGCCTGCAATCTGAATGACGTGTGAATGTGCAGTTTTACTGCTCATTTGCAGGCCCTTTGCAGACAACTAAAGACTTTAGAGAAATAAGGCCCATTTCTCAGTCTGTTTTCAGGTTTAGTGAGTATTACTTTAAAGTGACCTCGTTAAACGATCCTTTGTTCACTGCACCATGAAACGCTCAATTCTTCTTTCTATGGCCCTGGCCAGCACGATGCTCTTAGCCAGCTGTGCCAGTTCTAGTACGACATCATCCACGTCCCCCGCACCCGCTGGGACGGAACAGGCTTCAGCCCCTACCTACGCCGTATTTGCTGAAGACGATATTGCCATTCGTGGTGCTGACCCGGTAGCTTACTTCACCGCAGGTGAATACACCCCCGGTAGCGCTGAGTTTACCCACGAGTGGGAAAGGGCCACTTGGCAGTTTGCCTCAGCGGAAAATCGCGACCTGTTTGCTGCTAACCCTGAAGACTATGCGCCCCAGTATGGCGGGTTCTGTGCCTATGCTGTCAGCCAGGGCAATACTGCCCCCATTGAGCCTACCGCTTGGGAGATTGTCGATGGCAAGCTATACCTGAATTTCAACGATAAGATTCAAAAACGCTGGGCTAAGGATATTCCTGGCTACATTGCTAAGGCCGATCAAAATTGGCCTAGTGTATTGGCTAATTAGGCTATCTCCATAGAAGAGGCTAATGCCCTAGGCTTGCCCCCATGGGGCTATACGACTCCGCTTAGCCTATGGCTGAATGGTACACTGACGCAGCCTGGAGCTGTGGTTTGCCAGGTGATCTATTCAGCCAAAATCTTTGTGAAATCTTGGAACCAGGAACAGTCTGCCCTCCAATCTTGGATCCTGTCCGTTGCCACGATTACCCTGTTTTTATGTCTTAAATTTTTGTTTTTCGCAATGGTAGGAGTAGCCAATGAGATTCACCATTTGCCCCTATCGAGGCATCTTGTAGAGCCCTCCTGGCTGGCCATGGAAAAATATTGCAATACTATCCTTTTCGGGTGGGGATTTTAATGTTAGCGGTGGGGACGTCGTTTTTTCTGGCACTGTCCATAGAAAAGGGTTTCCAGCGGTATCGACAAGGTGCGATAGTCCTAATCCTGATCATTCTTATCGGCTTTGGTGCAGAAGCCACAAGTTTTTATGCCAAAGGCATGGCCCTGCAAGATTTTCCGGGTAGTGACCAGGGGGGAATCTTGAAATGCTGGCCATGGCTAATTGGCTAAAAGAAGATGTGCCCGAGGGTGAGGTAGTAATCTCATCTCCGGTAGAGCTAAAACAATTACCCTGGTTGTCGGAACATCCTGCTGTGATTAAGTTTCTTTTTGTGCCTAGTGCCTCATCAGCAGATGTAGAAGATTGGTTTAACCGGATAACAGATCTGGGTGGGGGGATTGATTTGCTGAGCTATGTGACGTCGTACAGATGCTCGATACACCATTCAAGGGGCGTTAACAGAGGCCTACAATAGACTAGATACTGCTCAGGTACAAGCTTTGATGGACAAGTATCAAAGCAGTTATACCGTCACGAATGCAGAGCAGGTTTTGGATTTGCCCGTTCTTTATGAAAACGCCCGCTATCGAGTATATGGACGTTAATAGTTTTTAGAACTCATACCGAGCTCCCAGTTGAAGAGAATGTACGAATAAGGTATCCGCATCAAAATCCGCATCAAATACCTCAAAATTTTGTCCTGGAATACCGTGTAAGCGGTAACCAAGAAAGGCACTGGCCTGGTCACTAATTTCATAGGCTAGCCCCGCTTTTACCTGAAAAACAAAGCTGGCACCCGTGTCATCTAATGCCAATGCCCCAATGCCTGGAATATTCGCTTCAACATCATTGGCGGTGAGGGTGGCGACACCAACTCCACCGCCAATGTATGGACTAAATCGGCTATTGGTTGGGACATCGTAATATCCATTCACCATAAATTGGGCTGATTCAATCTCCCCATCGAGGGGAATTTCCGCCAAGTTATTAACGGTAACACCGTCCACATTATTGTTAGTGTAAGCCACTTCTAGCTCTACACGGGCATCATCAAACCGATACCCTGCAGCTCCATTGATGCCAAATCCCGTTTCTGTATCTAAAGAAATATCGATGGGAATATTGGCAACTACAGCAGGGCCACCAGGAAAGATTGGTGCTGTGGTAATGGCAACAGGGCCATCGGAATTTATATCTACGGGATATCCAAATACTAAATTGGGAGCCAACGAGACATACCAGCCATTTTCACTTGTTTCTTCGGAATTTCTCTGTGTAAGCAACAATGCTAAATCATCATCTACATTTTCAGTTGAAATAGTTTCAGCCTCTTTAACTTCATAGGACTGAGCCGAAACAGGGATTGTTATACCTATACAAAAGATGGCCAAGATAGCTGACTTAGCCCATAAGCTTGTAATATTCGACATATCAAATTTACCTTTCAGTTAATGGTCAATAGCATGGCATACCTGTCAGAAGAGACTACAAAGCACTTTCCGACCTCAAAAGTGTCACACCGAAAAACTGAGGATGAAATCAAGACTAGTCGATAACTTCAAGGATTACAGTGCTTTTTAGCTAGAAAAAGAGACTTCTCCAGCCGTAGGCAAAATTAGTGAGACTGTCTAAGCAAAATTGCGGAGAATCCAATGACAGGTACATTAAGGCATTTTTTCGAAAAGATTATGCTAGTCGAAGGATTCCTTGCTTTCTGGCCTTGGCAAAATAAGACTAAAGTGATTGATATAAAAGGGCTTTAAGACATGGAAAATGGGGCTGCTCTTGATCAAAAGTTGCCTCAGCTGTGTTCAAAAGCCATCTCAAGCAATGTCTCCATATAAGAACTCTGAGATTGTGAACAACAGAATGTTCACAATCTCAGGTGTCCACATCCACACAAGCGTGGAGTAGTAGATCGTTAACCAGGTTGTTAATCCAATAATAAAGAAAGGCTTCTCTGGGTCAAGGCTTTTGCCGTTAACCCATTAAAGGAAAATAGCTGACCGGCATTGGCCGTCGTCTCGCCTCGTTTCCAGGCTCTTACATCGCGGGGTAAGGAGCTACGTAGCATAACGGGTTCCAGCATGGCGCTAGAACCACCGGTCACCCCCAATAAGGCATCCCCTGCAAAGAGATTTTCAAAGGCCTCATCGCTGAGGAAGGTATCGTCACCGTTACGACAGGCATCCCAGGCTACATCGGTGGTGCGGTAGAGTCGGCGTGGACTAACAATACCTATTACCTTTGAACCAATTCCTTCCTTGGCTAAAGCTGCTGTTGCCTCTAAAACGGGGAGCAACATCATATCACCCACAACGGCAAAGACGACGGTTTTCTCTCCCGGTGTTTCTTGCAGAACAATCGCGCCTTTATCCAAAGCTTCACGGGTTTGGGCTAGGGTAGTGCGTACCGGCAAAGGAGATTTACTCGCAGTGATGGTAACGCCTTTATTGCTAGTGCCTATGGCCCACTCATAACAGGCTTGGATGCTGTTAGCATCGATAGGAAAAAGAGGAAATACGTTGCCGTTGCGCATCATGGCGGCAAAATAATTCTCAATTTCAGGTCGTTGGTGGGTCCAGCCGTTACGGCCCTGCTCTAGAGCCCCGGCGGTAAATAAGCAAATAGTTGATGGGGTGTCTCGCCGCAGCTCTGCCATGGCCTGGGTTACGGTTTGCCAAATGGGTAAACCATTAATAGCAAACGACTCGTAGGAACACCACAGACTGCGACCGCCAAATAGGGCTTGGGCAGCTGCCATGCCAGCACAGGCGTCTTCGCTCAGGGGCTCATAAACCTGACCATTGGGCCCCTGGAAGTATAAATCGTCTGTGGTGGGGTGAACAATCTTGAGGGCCTGGTTGATGTTGTTGATACCTGAGGCTGCATTACCGTCTGCGTTGGTAACAACAAAATTTGCGTCTTGTTGACCCACATGGCCGACTAATACTCCCATGGCTGTTGTGGCGATTTGCTTATCTCCGTCCACTGGGAATTCATTGAGCGGTAGCTGCCCTAAGTCTGCCAGGGGCAATTCTGATTCGGTAACAGCTGTTTTAACGTTAGGACCACCGTTGGAACGCTCAAAGTTTGTGCGGACTAAATCCCAGCCAACGGTGGGCAGAGCGCGAGTTTGTAGGGCGGCCGCGATGTAGTCTTTTTCGGGGGTATCACCGGGATAGAGGTTGTGAGATTTTGCGCCTCGTTTGTGGACGCCTGCTCCCTTGAGCTGTTTGACGATGAGAACCGTGAGGGTGCCAGAGAGGGCTTGTTTAGCGGCTTTGTCAGTGGCTGCCAAAAGTGCCTGGGTAAAGGCCATGCGCTGCTTGAGCGAAAAAGCAGTGCTGTCTACGTAAGGCCCAGCCTGGTCGGTATCGTCATAGTCTTTGGCGTCTACCAAAATCACATCTTTAAAGCCATTGCCTTGCCAGTAGGCGATCATGGCTTCATTCGATTGGGTAGACACCATACTGTGGTGTTCTTGGGAGAAACCGTTCCACACCAGAATGGGCAAGAAATTGGTGGACTGGGGATAGGCTGTGGTGAAGTGACCGATGCTGCTCATGATGTAGGGTTCACCTAAACCGCCGTCGCCAATGGTGACGGGGAAGAGGGTATCGGGGTAGAGCTTAGCTCCAGCCATAGCAAAGTGTTGTCCCTGACCTAAAGGTCCGGCGGGGTTTAACAGTCCGGGAATTTGACCTGACAGGTGGCCGAGCAACCCATGGGTTTCACGGAAGCGATCGCAAAGTTGGCTCACCGTCTCAATTTCCATGGATTCTAACGAACGGTCTAAAAAGACGGTGCTATAAAAACCAGGGGCATGGTGTCCAACCTCTGTAATTAAGTTTTTGTAGCCCAGCATTACCAGGGCGGCAATACCATCGGCAATACTGGCAAAGCCACCAGGGTGACCAGACTGCTTACTTGCTGCCATTTGCAGCGTCAAGTAGCGCAAGGCATCGGCAGCCAGGATGGTCTGGTAGACGGCTTTGGGGTCGCTGGGGGATGAAATCGCCTTATCCCCTTCACTAATAGCGGCCGAATCTAGATAGGCCGCTACTTCAGCAGGAGCCTCACCAAAATATTGAATACCGTCACAGAATGCTGGAGTGGCGTAAGCAGTTACCGTCATGGATTCTTAGACCCCTGAACTAAAGATGGGCAATAGATAATGATTATGGTCAGCAGTACTACTGACTTAAAAGATCATAGCTTGTTTTCTATCGTAAGCTTAATGATCATAGATAAAAGCAACGATTACTACAGTCAAGTCAACGGGCCATAGGCATTGGGCATGACTGTAGCGAAGCGGAGGCACCTCTGGAGGGGGTTAGGCAGTGGACGGCCCACCAGCTGATTCAATTGGTTTGGGTAAAACGTTGCACCAACATGGCGTCGATCAAACTGTCGGATGGTTTTTCTTGGCTAATCCATTGGGCAAAGCGCTGAGCAATGGGCAAAAGCATCGCAAACGGACTGGTAAAGCCAGAAAAAAGGTGTACCCCTTCAATATCAGGCAGGGGACCAATAAGCGGTAGTCCGTCTCGGCTAAAGGTCACTAAACAATGTCGCCAATGGCCAGGCACATGAGTCAGGCAGGGCAGCTGAGCCGTGATGCCTTGACGCATTCTGGATTCACTCTGGGCAACGTCAATGGAGGAGGCATCCAGGTCGGTGCGAAATCGACTAATTTGGCCAATATAGGTAGTACCGTCTAAAAATTGAATCACGCCTGTGTCTAAAATGGGTGGTGCAATTTCATGGGGTGGCCCATCCCAAAGGCTATCGGTCGCAGGGGCACTGGCCGTAGCTTCTGCATCAAAGCGGTTGGCCACCGCTGGCATAATTAATGCCCGTAAAGAGTGTTCAATATTTGATGAGGCAACAATTTCAGCATGGGTGTGGTAAAGCGGGACAGACAAGTGAGACCGTTTTAAGAGGTGACGACTGTAGCCCCCAGCTGCCACAACAACATTGCCTGCGGCATAGGCTTGGGTTGGCGTAGTAATGCCAGTGACTCGATTTTTGAGGCATACTAAACCCGTTACCGATGCCAATAGCTGTTGTCCCCCCAGTTTTCTAAAGGCCTGGTTAAAGGCTTCTAATGTTTTTATGGGGTTGACATGACCGTGTTTGACGGTGAAGGCTCCACCAATGGCATCGATGTTCAGTTGGGGTTCTAGTTCCTGGGCTGTTTGAGAAGAGATCATCTGGGGCGCGATCTCAAACCGACTATACTGCTCAGCTAAAGTGGCCCCCTCCACATCGGGTGCAAATGTGAGCAGTAAATCGAGCTCCCTAAACTCGGTGGTTGTATCCAGCTCATCCGATAGCTGACGATGACGTTCAATACCTTGGTAACACAGCTCTTTAGTAATCGGGTCGGTGCCAGACCAATAAGCAATTCCTCCATAGCTGCAGCGGGTAGCACTATCTAGATTGCCATCATCTATGAGCAAGACGGATACCCCTAGCTTGGCTAGCTCATAACTGAGTGTCGCCCCAGCCAGACCATTGCCAATCACAATCCAGTCATAGGTTTTCATTGGTTCTTTTCAAGCTGCCTGATCACAGTCCACCTTAAATTAATTGCCGCACTATCGGAAGTAATAGTACGGCAATTAATTAATTCAATTGTGAGTACCTGAGGTATGGTAAGCGCCCTGCCCTATGCAGCACAGTCAAATAAGCTATCCAGATAGAGATTATTTATATGGGGTTGATTCACACCATTTTGCAACAGAAATAAGGATAAAGCCGCTTGCATCATCCGTTCCTGGCTCCACATTTCGTGGATATCTAAATAGTCTTTGATGGATAGATGTAGATCTTCTGGAATTTCTACCATAAGGCTGACAGTGGCGTTAACTGGAGTCATCGCTTCTAAAGCTCCTTCTACACATAAGCATGACAAAACTGTTGTCTAAGTATCGAGGACCCAATAAACGGCGTCATCATTGACTCAAAAGTGTGCAAAACCATACCTGAACGATGATGAGCTTAGCAGTTATAACATCCTCGATCCTAATAATTTTGGGGGCCACGTCCATAATTTGAGTTTGACCGAGAGAACATTGCAGGTCTTGGACGTAGATTCGCTCCTATCTGTTCGTTGCTAACGGAGTGTCAGCCGCACCCTGAAGCCGGTTCAGGAGAAAATTACTAGGTTATGAAAGCCATTGGAAATTCATTGTGCAGGAGCTTTTATAAATTAGCAATGGCCCTAGCTCTTTAGATTTTTCTAACAACATTGTTTGCCCTACGAGACGATAAGGGTTAAGCCATATTTTTTGTTACAAGCAGTTACTAAATATCATGGAGACCATTAACTAGAAAGTTTTCCACAGAAGATTTGAGGTTACATAATTGTGGCGCTGGCCTGGGGATAACGTCTTCCAACCTGTGGAAAACCTGTGGAAAATGTTGTGGAAAATGGCCTTTGCTATTAAGAAATATTTTTTTCTGAACTAATAAAAAAAGACCCTTTCTCATTGGCGCGCTATCCTATGTAGGGCAGGCATTTAAGGCGTCCCTGTATCTGTATATACATACAATCTCTGAAGATACGGTTGTACGTATATACACTCATGGTTCAAACGTATTGTTCCGTTTAGACATTAGCCTCTTCCCAAGGTCATGAAATAGGGGTGGTTTATTTAGACGCGCATCCCTTACTGACGTTGGGAAATAGTCTGAATTGTTTTACAGAAAAAGCCTCTGACAAGCTTGTCAGAGGCTCAAAGAGTAAACGGTTTAAACTTGTTATTAAGAGCTAGAAACGGCCTGATATGTGTTGAGTAGAGGACGCTCTCAGTAACAAGTTGCTCACTGCACCTAGACCGCACAGCCAAATAGGCTATCCAAATAGAGGCTGTTGATATGGGGTTGATTCACACCATTCTGGAGCAGAAACAATGAAAGAGCCGCTTGCATCATCCGTTCCTGACTCCACATCTCATGGGTATCTAAATAATTTTGAACAGATACATGTAATGTTTCAGGAATTTCTACCATAAGGCTGACGTTAACTGGGGCTGTAGCTGAATTCATCGGCTTTAAAGCTCCTTAAAAAGGTAAATTTAATCGCAGCAAAATATGAGACTGGTAAAATCTCTTGCTTATATCGTTGCTGATTTATCTATCAGCAACATCCTAGGCGCAGTGCAAGGAAGCAAGCAATATTACTAAGTCACCTGGGTGAGTGGAGCTTTATTGTGCAGGACCCTCCAGGAATTAGCAATAGTGTTGAATCTTTAGATTTTCCTAATAATTTTTTGGGGGAAGACGGAATGATTAGGGTTAAGCCATGATTTTCTTTACATGTAGTTACTAAACAAACCCGATCCCGATAGAACGAAAGTTTTCCACAAAAGTGTCAAACATACCGATTTTACGTAGCGACCTGGGGATAACTCGTCTCAAAGTGTGGAAAAGCTGAGGAAATCTCTGGGGAAAATATGTGCGCTTATTAAGAAATATGTTTTTTGCCCTTCCGTAGATTTTGGGTAACTGATTAACGCTAGTAATGCTTGAAATATAAGGCTTTTGGCTTGTTTTGTAGTATCTAATACAGTCTGATTTGAGATAAATAAATGTCCGTAAATACACTTAAACGGGATGTATCCTGCCAAATTAGCCGTTATGTCGCTGTTGTAACAGTATTCTTATTTCTCTGGCTGGAAAAGTAGTTATTTCCCTGGGGTTTATAGGAATGCGTAAGGGGGCAGAGCCTTTGTAAAAAGTGCGATCGCACCTGACCCAAAATAAAGCGTCGCTGTTTTCATGGCGGCAAAGCTACCATCTGATAGACGACCAAAAAAATTCCCTGACATTGCTGCCAGGGAATAGGTTGTGTTGTCTCAAAATTAGGAGAGAGATGAGAGCTCGGTGTTGCTCTATATAAAGAAACAACCTCCTTCATACACATTCCTAAAAGACTTTTGTGATCTTCGTTAGCTTTAGTTGTGTTTTTGCTCACATATGCATTGACCATGGAACGTCGATGAAAAACTGCCTCCTAAGGGGGTGCCTATTGGGTATGGGGACTTATGGGCTCAGTGACAGATTGAGGCATAGTTCCAAGAAAAAACCTCTACCGTATCGATAGAGGCTTTAGGGAGTGTGTGTATTGATAGTCTTGGTTTTGCTTGATGCCCTATTGGCGCACAACGGATTTTGTACGTTCGTCCATTGCGCTTAGGCGAGCTTCCTGGATATTCTTGATGGGGTCGTTAGCCTTAGTTCGTTCATCGAGAGTATTTAGACGAGCGTCTTGAATATTTTCGACGGGATTATTGGCCTTAGATTCGTGGTTCAGATATGAAACTTTAATCTTATGCTCGACCGTAGTCTTGGTAAGACGATCAAGTGCTTCAAGGCGTTGTTGGTGAAGATCAAAGTTAGCTGGCTCAACAGCGGATGCAGTGGGTGCGATTACCGCAGTAGCAACAAGAACGGTTAAAGCTGAAATAAGTGTGTTTTTCATTGCAAAACTCTTTGTGGAATAAGCGAGTAAATGTACTGAACGACTGTTTTTTGTATTATTCAGGTTGCTACAAGTATGGTTGATGACAAGAGAACCTGTTTTCCAAAATAGGAAACATCAAAGACGAAAACTTTCCGATTTCTGTAACGAAGGCTGCCATATAAAAAGCCTCTACCCTATTGGGAGAGGCGAAAGAGGCCAGCTATCCTGGGGTTAAAGCTGGCTTTGGAGCCCCAGACTTGATTGGTCTGAGTGAATGGTTCTCATTCATTAACGGATAACTGCCTTAGTGCGCTCATCCAGGGCCGTTAGTCGAGCTTCCTGAATGTTTTCAACAGGGTCGTTTGCCTTAGTGCGCTCATCCAGGGCCGTTAGCCGAGCTTCCTGAATGTTTTTGATAGGGTCGTTTGCCTTAGTGCGGGCATCCAGGGCTTCCATGCGAGTGGCTTGCATATTGAAGCTAGCAGGCTCGACAGCGGAGGCAACAGGAACGATAGCAGTGGATGCTACAAGAACGGTTAAAGCTGAAATAAGTGTGTTTTTCATGGTTAGATGCTTGAAATAGTGTGATTGTGAGCATTGTTGTTTGCTCTAGATATGGAAACAAATCTCTCCCAATCAATTCCGATGCATTTTTTGTGATTTTTGTTACGTTTCGGAGTGTTTCCGGTCACTAATTTTTTTCCATATTTGGAAAATTTCCAACCATAAACCACTCTTTGCAAATATGGCAGGAAGTTAATGAAGGGTATGAGAACCGTATAAATAGAAATGTGGAATACTTGTGCAGACGTCTGCTAATTAAGTGTAATGCTGACTAAGTAGGTTGACCCAATTAGCTATCAGATGTCGAGGCCCCCTCCCGTCCCCCAATTCTGGGGGAGGCTAGACTCAAAGCCCCCAGAATTGGGGGTTTGGGGGCAAAATCTGCGAAGTCAAACTGCTTATTTGTATCTTATAAAAGATTGAGTTCACCCACTTAT
>JAHQVZ010000016.1 GCA_019634055.1 Leptolyngbyaceae cyanobacterium MAG.088 | reverse complement strand
ACATGCTGGTTGCCTAAAACTTGCTTATATACAGCACGAATGACCGTTTGCAGGTCATCCTCGGTTGCATTGGGGCGAAGTTCAACGGGCACAGCATTGGTTACCCAAAGTGCCATGGAACAATCCTCCGAAAATAAATTTGAGTTTGCTAAAGGGCTTACCGCTAGAGCTAATGTAGCGAATGGTGCTCATTAGATAACGGATAGCGGGCCAACTTAATTTATGAATGTTCAGTCTTAGTGCATCAGACGAGCAGTTAGTTGTTTAGGGGAAATGCCCAAAATGAACTAACTGTTTTGAACAGTCTTAAAGCTACTAAAATCGACATTCAGTATAAGGCCCTATTTAAGACAAATATCGGATTTTGAGGGTCAAATGAGAACAACTTTAATTTTCTTAATGACTTTGGTAATGTATTTGGCACAAATAGTAATAAATGCGACAAATAAAGATTGACTATAGCGCTATGCGATCGCAAGCTAACCACTGATTACACCTATTAAACTAGTTAGTTAGGTCGTTATTCCTGAAAGTCTTAAGTCATAGTCAATCTGACTTGCAAATGTGCCTATGCATGGGCACATTTGCAATGTAGAGCAAAATCTTTTTAGATCAATTTTGTTTCTATAAAAAGAAAACAATTCAGCTTAGCAGAATAACAAGATTTCGTGACATTTTTGAGTAAGTTATGGGTAGATACTAAGACGTTGTTGCAAACAATCTGGTTTGCAATTTAAATACCTATATTTCATAACTTTAAAGTTAATCAAAAAGACCACCTTACTAATCGATAAGGTGGTCTTCAAAAACTCACATCAAAAGAGATTAAACAATCTCAGTAATGCTTACAATCTTAGCTCCAGTGCGGTGAATACGCTGAATCTGGGGCGTCATCTTATCAGCAGACACAATATACTCGTTCATGCTGACGCGACGAGGAGAGTCAAACTTAGCTGCAGTCGTCTTAATCTTGAACCGCTTGGTGGTTCCAGAATTCAAGTTAGTAGCTGCTGCCTTAATCTTGTTACCCTTCTCAGTGCCTGCTACCTGAGCAACCAACTGAGCCGATTTAACTGCACTGCTAACCTGAGCAGGGCCACGGTCAATGGCAAAGATGCGGTTATAGCTAACCTGGGACTGACCTACCTGAGTTAGGTTGGCGTTATAGAAGGGGACTACATTCTCACCAAAGCGAGCCTGATACTCATCGCTATCAATATATGAATCGATCTCAGCGTCGTAACCGGCTTCTACACAGCGACGAATATGCTCAGAAAGCTCAGCCTGACTCTCGGGAGCCCGACCCAAAAAGTGCATGAAGTTTAATTCAACAAAGCGATAGGGCGCACACTTCTCAAAATAACGACTACGGTAAAACTCAGACTTACCTACAGCCCGTACGAAATCGCGCACGGAAATGCTGCCATCGCACAGCTGAGATTCAGCCGTAACTAGACGCTCACTTTCCATAACATGGGGGTTGCCCAAAACATGGCGATAAACAGCATTAATGACAGCTTGCTTATCTTCGCTGCTGCTGACAGGCCACAACTCAAACGTTGTCATCGGAAATCTCCTACTGGTGATTATTAAACGGTCTCAACAAACAGATATCAAATAACTAGGGAAAATCATATTGTGCTCACCCCTAGCTCAAAATGTACCCAAACTAAGAAACAAGTGTGATACTTGCAATTACACCACCCTGCTTGTGAATACGCTTGTATTCATCAGAGAGCTTGTCAAAAGGAACCATGTAAACCTTGTTTGCCCGACGGAACTTCGATACGCGGTTAAAGGCTTTAGACCGGTAGCTAGTAACTTCAACACGGTAGACCTTACCATTAGCACTAGCACCAACTCCGTGGCGAGTGCGTGAAGAGTCTACAGGCGTCTGGAAGGTGCCGCCAGCAGATAACGGAGATAAAACAGGTCCAGGAATCGCATTGATTACCATCGAGTTCAGACGTGGCTTCTTCCCATTAACGCTGCCCTTTAAGGAGCTACTGGAAGCACCGCGAACCAATTCAAAGGTGTGGGTGAAGCCAACCATGTTGCAAGCTTCTGTCTTATAGCCACGAATGTAAGGGACAAAGTCCTGACCAAACACATCTTGATACTCATCGCTATCGATATAAGAATCGATATCAGCCTCAAAGCCTTCTGTATCTAAAACGGCGCTGTGGGCCTTCATCTCGTCAAAGCTGTTGGGAGCTCGGCCTAGCAAATGGCGGAAATTGAGCTCAATATTGCGATAACGAGGGCAGCTTTCAAAGAAACGAGCACGATACATGTCGGACTTAGCGACGGCTCGTACAAAATCGCGGACGGTTAATTCACCACGCTTAAACTGAGATTCGGGCACCGCAAGGCGCTCGCTCTCCATTACATAAGCGTTACCCAAAACCTGTCTATAGACGGCTTTGATAATAGACTCGAGGCCCTCACTATCAAGGCCAGGAACCCACTCGACTGGAGGGGTCTCGTCGAAAAGGCTCACGCCCAATCGTGAAGCTGGTCCAAAAGCCATTAATGCTATCTCCTAGACGACAACAATGGTCTAACTAATTTATCTCGGAATGTTAAGAAGCTTAGGGTTGACTATGCCCTAAAAGCATTGAATGAAACTGCTAAAAACCTAGAAGCTTGAATTTACAAGCATTAGATCTACATTGCAGCTCAAAATAAGTCTGACCGAAACTGAGCATAAACACTCGCTACGGTCCATCTTCTTATATAAAAGTGGCCTCTAATCATCAAGATTTATGAACCAGGCGGCTATATTAGTATTAGGGTTCTCAATCACACTTATAGCTTTTGCTAATAAACCAGTAGAACCCTTTTTCGGTGAGGCTTTCAGTGCGCTCTCTGAAAACTGAAATAGCGTAATTATCTAGTCTTGAGTTACCAGTCGAAAGATACAAAACGATACATTTAGACATCTTTGCTGAAAAAACTGCGTACGTAAATTCAGGCTTTTTAAGTCATTGCTGCGTCAATATTAATATCTGTAAAATTCTGTTCTCATTAAAGCCCTATTCGGCCCCTGCCTGTCTGAGTAAGGCCACTGCCTGACTAGCTCGAAATGATTGCTGGGCCTCACTTAAGGCTGTCCCTCCCCAGCGATTTTTGGGGGTGACATCAGCTCCTTGAGTCAGCAACATTTCGATGATGTCGATATCACCTCGGGCAGAGGCCATCATCAGAGGGGTCCAGCCACCGATATTGGCTGTGTTTACATTGGCCCCTAGCCTGATTAGGCTAGCCACAGTGGGGCCATGGCCATTATTTACGGCCAAATATAACGCTGTATCACCAATCTTGTTGGTATGGTGCAGGTCATCGCCTGCTTGGATCAATCGTTCAACAATGTCGGCATGTCCCTGACGCGCCATTAACAGCAAAATCGTCTCTTTGTAACGATTGCAAATGCTGGCATCAGTATGGGCTCCATGGTCTAACAGGGTAAGTACAATGTCGCGCTGGTCGGACTCAGCGGCGTATAGTATGGCTGTATAATCAACTTCGTTTCGAGCGTTGACATTGGCTCCTACATTCAAAAGTAGTTCCACAATCGGTAGATATCCTTCAGTCGCGGCCCACATTAACCCAGTACAGCTGCGCCAGATACCTTCGATATCTGTTCCATCAACTAAGAGTTGTTTGACGGTGGCTAAATCGCCACGGATACAGGCATTGACGAAAGGTTCATGGGAAGACGTCATGGTTGGCGCACACACTAAACAGTGGACTGAAAACGACTTAGGGACGTAATCAGGTGCTCAAAATAGGGGGCCAGTTGCTCATCTGTAATAGTTACCCCCTGTCGAGTTAATTGCTCTTTGCTAGCGGTTTTTAGGGCCTGTAGCCCATATACCATGGCATCTAAAGGCACCTGTAACTCTTGATAGAGTTGTTCCATATAGCCCAACCCAGTGTGACTGGTGTAGTCGACACGCTGAGCTGCAATACCGTAGGTGATACACCGTAAAAAATGCCAAAAATCTCGCCAGCAGGCTTCTGCCCTAATTTCTGGGTATAGTCCACCACCTGGTTCAGTAATGCCGGGAAACTGGTCTAAAACTTGAGCTCGAGCCACATCCACAATGGCGCTGGCATGGTCACGTAGGTGACGAGAAAGTTCACCAGCTGGCATATTGGCTAATACTGTGTCATTTAAATAGACTCGTTCGTTGTCGGCAGTTTGAAGGTGTGCGATCGCACTCTCTTCAAACTGGTCTTGCCAACCGTCAAAACTGACAATTCGAGCTTTGGCAATTAATTCTTTGATGTGAGGACTGAGGGATGGTGCCATATTGCTTCTATTAGCCTCCTTGCGTTGGCCTCTCATTATTGTTACATAGTGTTACAATTGAGGCGTCTTCATAAACAGCGTTGGGCGGCGGATGATCGTTGCTTGCAGCGTTTACATGCATGGAACTTGCCGAGATCAAAGTCATTCTTGCCCACTCCGATTCTCAAGAACGACTTAAGGGTATCGTGGCCCTCAAAGATTATGACGCTGACATTGCCAGTCCGCTACTGCTGAGCAAGAAAGATGACGCCGCTTTTTTAGTCCGGTCCTTTGTGGCCATGGGCCTAGGTCGTAAGCGCAGTCCAGAAGGCTTTGAGGCATTGCAAGCCATGATTGACCATGACCCCGACCCCAACGTGCAAGCCGAAGCGACTAACTCACTAGCCATGTATGGCCCAGAATCAATTCCCCACCTGGTCAACACTTTCCATCGCAATGGTAACTGGCTGGTCAGACGTAGCATTCTTGCTGCCATGATCGATCTCAACAGCCCTGCCCACATGTTGGAAATTTGCTTAGTCGCTCTCCAGGACCCAGATCTAACGGTGATTAATGCCGGCGTGGATCACCTCAGCCTTCTGCCAGATACTGATCAGGCTACGGCGGCGCTGGCGGCCATCCTATCTTTGAAAACAGCTCAAAGCTGGTATACCCGCATGCATGTGGCCTATGCCCTAAAACGGTTTAAGGCTGATTCTGCCCAGGCAGCCCTTATCGAACTGCGGCAGGATGAACACCATAAAGTTGTGGCCGCCGCGCTGGAAGGCCTGGTTTCTTAGATCAAAATCGGAAAATAGCTTAGCCAAGCTGTAGTCATCGATCGCAGTACTGGCAAAACTGTAGCTATATCTACAGATGGGAATCGTCTGGTTTGTTAGCTTTTCATCAACGAATATCTGACAAGGTTTTCGATAAAGAAATCCATAGCAAATTTAAATATCCTTTAATCAGGTTTCATTGCCGTTCCCAAGAGTTTTCGCTACCTTAAATGTAAATAAATACAAACTTGTTTCGATATAGCTTGCATTCAGGCGCATCACTTAAACTAAGGTCCTTATTCTATGGCATCGTCTGTGATTACCACCCCTATTCAAACCCTGGAAACCCTTGCTGCTAGTTTTTTTGAGCGGTCTGTTGGTCAATGGAATTCTAAGCGTCGCTACTACACCCTTAAAAATGGCGAAACCCAGGAGGTGGTTAGTGATTTGACCATTGAGTTCCTGGAAAATGGTCACCCCACTTTAGTCAATCTAGCGACAGTCCACGGTTTGGATGATGCATTGATCTGCGGTATTCAATTTGCTTGGGAAAGTCATTACATCAGTCCCAGTCGTAAACAGTCTACGGGTGCTACGGCCTTTGGTATTCTTGGTGATCAGCTCTATCGAGACAGGGGATTCGCCACACCTAAGCCAGTGGTGGCGACGTATCAGCTGCGAGATCGCAACACCATGCAGCTCCACACTGAATACAGCGGCTCCACCTTTGATGAAGAACTTAAATTAGTAGGCGATAACTATCGCACTCGCCAGACCATAATTTCGCGGGCAGGCCAAGAAATTATGATCGGTCAGTATTTAGAAACGCGAGCGTAGGGTGGGCAAGCCCCTATCTACGCCGCAGCTTTAACTTCTAAGCTCCGGCGCGTGGTATTGCGAGTCAGACCATTCCAAACATCTAACTCACTAGCTCCACGGCCTAGTAGTTGACCCCGCGTATTTGGTGTCAGTCCTTGGGCCATGGTGAAATCGGCCCCGGCAATATTGCCTACCATGTCAAACTCTACGCCTGTTAAATCAGTTGCCCGCAGGTCGGCCTTTTGAAACTCGGTACCACTCACCCGCGTATTGCGCAGACTGGCCCCAGTGAGAAATGCCTTTTGTAAATTGGCACCGCTCAAACTGGCATCATCCAAAATTGCACCGGTTAAGTCGGCACCACTGAGATAGGCCCCTAGTAACTTGGCCCCCCGCAAATTTACTCCCCGTAAATAGGCCGTATTTAAAAACGCACCATTGAGCACAGCCTCTGGCCCAACCGCGCCAGAGCTTTTGTAACGAAACCCCTCTGGCCACTGGGTTGAGTCATCATAGAGAGCAATATTTAACTTGGCCTCGTCTAACACCACGTCAGTTAAGTTGGCTTCGCGTAAGTCAGAACGATGAATAAATGCGCCTGTTAAATTGGCCCTGACCAGGTTAGCCCTAGTGAGCGCCACACCGCGCAAATCTGCCTTTTGGAGTTGAGCCCCACTTAGGTTTGCTGCCGTCAAATTAGCGCCGATCAAGGTTACTCCCTGTAGGCAACTATTGGCCAAATTTGCCCCGGCTAAATTGACTCGATACAAATCAAACCCTCGCAAATCTTTGCCAGAGAGATCGGCACCAGACAAATCATGTTTAACTGACAAACGCTCTAGCAAGGATGCGCTTGGAGTTTCGAGATGACTCATAGATAGCTAAACTTTATTAATCAAAGCGTATTCTCTAAGGCTCAGTGTACCAGCGCCCCTGGACATATTCTTAGTAACCAGCTGTTTAATTACGGATAAGATCCCATGCCATTTCAATCTCCCATGACCATGATGGACTTCTTTCGCAAGAGCGAAGGCATCTGGTTTATTCAGCGTGCTGTACATCACTTTGACTCAGTCGCCGATGAATCAGGAGAATCTAACCTGATTGTGGATGTGATCGAAGCTCAGGATCCCCGCATAGTGGAAATTTGCCAAACCCAGGGAGTGGATCCGGGTAAGGCGGGCGGTGGAGCCCAGTTTTCCTGGCAGTCTAATACGAAAGAATTTACCTACAATTCTGATTACGCCGCCATTTTGGTGGATATTCCCAACGACGGCGGCCGCACAGGTCAGCTCTTACGGGACCGGGGCTATGTGGAAAATATGCCCGTGGTAGGACGCTATGGATTTGCAGATGATGGCGTTCTGACCATTGACAATGAATATGATAAAAACCAGGGACAAGAACGCTGCTGGTTTCTCTCCGATGACTTTCGGGTGCGAGTAAGTACTGCCCGTTTGGCCAACGGTATTAACCTGATGACCTACTGCTCAGAACGACGGTTTGTCACTGAAGATGACTTGGCAGCGATGGTTAAAGCCAATGCAGCTAGATTGCATACGGCATGATGTAACGGAATGTGTCTTTGTCTCTAAGATTCAAGACATGACGTTCAGATATCTCTTATGCTGCAAATGGCAGAATCTATCTGTTGAAACCGTTATAAATTAAGGCGAAGACTAATGTACCGCCCTTTTCTAGAGCATTTAGAAGCCTCCTTAAAAGAGAAGTTTGAACTTCAACCACGACCTATTCCAGAAGGTCTGGAATGCAAAATAAGTGAACGAGGGCGGAACCCAGCGTCTATTCAAAGCTGGTGTTATCAGTCACCTGAACTAAGAAAAATTCGTTACACCTATATCGATGCTGGTAAAGGCGCGCAGATTTTTAACAGTGT
>JAHQVZ010000127.1 GCA_019634055.1 Leptolyngbyaceae cyanobacterium MAG.088 | reverse complement strand
CTAGCCCTAAGTGGTTGGCGGCACTGCTAGAGATGTATCAAAAAAATGATCGGGTTGCGATCGCAGGCGGCAAAGTGACCCTACTCTGGCCCCCTGGGGTTATTCGTCCACCAGCCTGGCTATCCGACGATTTAGCCAGCGGGTTAGGAGCCTATGATTTGGGTAACCAGATACGTTACATCGAAAATCCGAGTCTTACCCCTAGGGGGCTTAATTATTCACTGCGCAAAACCTTCCTCGACTCCGTAGGTGGATTTGACGTTAACCTGGGGCGCGTTGGCAAAAATCTGCTCTCCAATGAAGAGCTGCACATGACCCAAATGGCCATCAAAAATGGTTGGCATGTAGTCTATGTCCCTGATGCCCTGGCTGCCCACAACGTCTCTCCAGCCAGATTAAAGCCCGGTTGGTTTCTTAGCCGTAGTTGGTGGCAAGGCATTAGTGAATGCTACCGTGAGCAGGTCTCAGGGCGGGCGGGCGTTGCCCAACTGCGCTGGGGCGGTGAACGACTTATTCGCGGCGTTTACAAAACGATTAAATACGTTAACGATCCAGCACAGCGGTTTGAAAATTTGACCTACGCCTATGGCCAACTTGGTTATTTAGGTAGTGTTGTACGGCATCTAGTCAAACCCCAAAAACCGACCTATAAATCAGCTAAATCATCAGCTTAAGTATTGAGAATCAAATAAACGGCTGCATCATTGCCTCAAACATCCGTAAAACAATACATGAGCCATCACAATTTTGGAGGTTATAAAATTCTCGCTCTTAACGCCATAATTTAAAGGCCCCATCATTCAAATTCAGTATCTTTCACAAAGCACGGGCAATATATAAAACAAACACTGTTCCTGTTTGCTCCAGTCATCTACCCTATCTACCGTTTTTTAGCTTGCCATTCACCCATGAGTACTGCCACCAAGATTCCGGTTTCTGTACTAATTCCTGCCAAAAACGAAGAGGCCAATTTACCGGCCTGCTTAGAAAGCGTTGCCCAGGCAGACGAGGTTTTTGTGGTGGACTCCCACAGCGACGATCGTTCGGTCGAAATTTCAGAAGCCTATGGTGCCAAAGTAGTACAGTTTGATTTCAATGGTCGGTGGCCCAAGAAAAAAAATTGGTCCCTAGAGAACCTGCCCTTTAAAAATGAATGGGTACTGATCGTCGATTGTGATGAGCGCATTACCCCAGAACTCTGGGCAGAAATGGCAGACGTCATCAACGCCGATAAAGTAGACGGTTGCTACCTCAACCGCCGGGTTTATTTTCTAGGCAAATGGATTCGCCATGGCGGCAAATATCCAGATTGGAATATGCGCTTTTTCCGCCACGCCAAAGGTCGCTACGAAAATCTAAATACCGAAGAGATTCAAAACACAGGCGACAATGAAGTTCATGAGCATGTCTTGATTGAAGGCAACAACGTGGGCTATCTCCAAAACGATATGCTACACATTGACTTTCGTGATTTATTCCATTGGCTCGCCCGGCATAACCGCTATTCCAACTGGGAAGCGCGGGTTTACTACAACCTGCTAACCGGCATGGGGGACGATGGCACCATTGGCGGCAATCTCTTTGGTGACTCGGTCCAACGGAAGCGCTTCCTCAAAAAAATCTGGGTTCGCTTACCCTTCAAACCCTTGTTGCGGTTTGTGCTGTTTTATTTTATTCGCCTTGGTTTCCTAGATGGCTACCCCGGCTATATCTACGCCCGCTTACTCAGTCAGTATGAATATCAAATTGGCGTTAAACTCTACGAACTACAGTTTGGTGGCAGCCTTAATTTAACCGATGAAAAAAAGCCTCAAGAAGAAAATCCCAAAGCTGCTTTGGTAGGTGATGTTTAATGAGCGATGGCACGTCTACAGTCTCTGCCAACCGGGCCCCAGCAGGTGCTCAGAAAACTCAGAAAACTGAATCTGACTTTGGCCCACCCTCTCTGGTAGATTTACGTCGCTACCATCAGCCAGGCTTCGAAGTGGGCAAACCAAAGTGGTACGTCATGGTGTGGTGGCTCGTCCAAGCCGTTATATTTCCATTGACAATACATACAGCCCACGGTCCACGCTGTGCCCTACTTCGGCTATTTGGTGCCAAAATCGGTAAGGATGTCATTATTCGTCCATCGGCTCGATTTACCTATCCTTGGAAAGTAGAAATTGGTGATTATAGTTGGGTCGGTGAAGACGTCACATTTTACAGTCTGGCCCCCATTCGCTTAGGTCAGCACTGTGTAGTCTCTCAAAAGTCCTACCTGTGCACTGGCAGCCATGATCCCAGCGATCCACGGTTTGCTCTCGTCACTGCGCCGATTGTGATTGAAAATGGAGCCTGGGTAGCCACAGATTGTTTTATTGCACCGGGGGTCAGAATTGGGGCGAATGCTCTGATCGGAGCTCGCAGTAGTGTCTTCAAAGATATGCCCGCTCACCATGTTTGCATGGGATCTCCCTGTCGACCTCAAAAAGTTAGAGAAATCGACTCCCATTAACTCACCCCTACAGAAGCAAACAACCACAACAACCTGTCAAAGATATCCCTCGGTTTTTTCCCTATAAGCGGGTTTGACAGTCAAAATTTACCTGGTAAACATTAGCCTTAGGAGTCACAATGGCTGAGGAAACCAAGAGGAAACCAGCGTTGCTATGACGGGGGTAATTGGAAATAAAAGACTAGCGATCGCAACCTGGATAGCAATTTTTGGCACTCTAGTGGTCAATACGTTGTCTAATATTTTTCCTATCGATGGCAACACTGTTGCCGACCTGGCAAATGGCCCCCTTGGTGGGGTGCTGATTACCCCAGCCAACTACGCCTTTATTATTTGGGGTGTTATCTATGTTGGGTTACTTGCCTATGCCCAATATCAGTCTCAGCGCCAGCACCGGGGACAATTGGTGATCAAACGCATTAACTGCTGTTTGATTTTGGCCTGCATTGCCCAGATAGCCTGGATTTATCTGTTTACGCTACAGCTTTACTGGCTCTCGGTGGTAGCAATGATGGTCATTTTGTTGTCTCTGATTGCGGCCTATAGTGAATTAGCCGAGGGGCAGCATCCGATCAACCATCGTCGCTGGGTGAATGGCCCCATTAGTATCTATCTTGCCTGGATTTCAGTGGCAACCGTCGTTAATGTCGCCTCGGCCATTTATGCATCTGGCCTGCAGGAACTAGGACTATCAGGCGCAGCCTGGACTGCCATCATGATTGTAATTGCCAACCTAATTGCAGCCCTGGCAATTATGCAGCGCCAAGACCTGCCGTTTGCCCTCGTGTTTATCTGGGCCGACGTCGCTATCGCCCAGCGTCATCAGACAATACCAACAATCTGGGTGCCAGCCATAATGATGGTGCTTGTTCTGGTAGGGCTGCTAACGTATCGTCGCTATCCTAGAAAGAGTTGGTAGGCAGGGTTGTCATTTTCTTCCCAATAGCGATAGCCCAGGGTCTTTAAAAACGCCTGCCACTCATTCAAGTCTTCGGGAGGCACTTGCATACCAATAACAATACGGCCATAGTCAGAGCCGTTGTTACGGTAGTGAAACAGACTGATGTTCCAGTTGGGGCTCATGGAGCTGACAAATTTCATCAGAGCACCGGGCCGTTCAGGAAATTCAAACCGGTATAGTCGCTCGTTCTTGGCTAGAGCAGAGTGGCCACCGACCATGTGGCGCAGGTGCATTTTGGTGAGTTCATCGTCGGTCAGATCCAGGGTTTTAAAGCCATTTTCTTCAAACCGATCTTTCATGGCAATGGCATCGTCGCGATCGCAAATCTCCAAGCCAACAAAAATATGCGCCTCCGCTTGATCCGCAATCCGATAGTTAAACTCTGTCAAATTACGTTTCCCAATCTGTTCACAAAACTGCTTAAGGCTGCCCGATTTTTCCGGAATTGTCACTGCAAAAATAGCCTCTCGCTGCTCCCCTAGTTCGGCTCGTTCTGCTACAAACCTGAGCCGATCAAAGTTCATATTGGCACCACAGGCCACAGCGACCAGGGTTTCATTCTGAATTCCCATCTGCTTAACATAAGCTTTTGCTCCAGCAATAGCTAATGCCCCAGCGGGTTCCACAATTGAGCGAGTATCTTCAAAAACATCTTTGATCGCCGCACAGGTATCGTCAGTACCCACCCGAATAATGTCATCCACATATTGCTGACATAGCCAGAAGGTTTCCTCGCCCACCTGACTCACAGCTACCCCATCGGCAAACAACCCTACCTGGGAAAGCCTGACTCGATGCCCCAGCTTCAGCGACTGATACATGGCATCAGCATCCTTAGGCTCTACACCGATAATTTTAATTTCGGGGCGCAGTCGTTTCACATAGGCCGCAATACCTGAAATTAGCCCCCCACCGCCAATGGCAACAAAGATGGCATGGATAGGCTGCTGGTACTGACGTAAAATTTCCATGCCAATGGTGCCTTGACCAGCAATCACATCCGGGTCATCAAACGGATGGACAAAGGTCATGCCTTTTTCGGCCTCTAGCTGCCGGGCATGGGCATAGGCATCATCAAAGGTTTCACCATGGAGCACCACCTCACCACCACGCGCCTTAACGGCATTGACCTTTACATCCGGCGTGGTTTCAGGCATGACGATAATGGCGCGGGTACACAACCGTCGTGCCCCCAAGGCTACACCCTGAGCATGGTTACCTGCAGAGGCCGCAATAATGCCCCGAGCCAGCTTGTCCGGTGGCAGTTGGGCCATTTTGTTGTAAGCCCCCCGCAGTTTAAAGGAAAACACAGACTGCATATCTTCCCGCTTGAGCAGCAGCTGATTGCCTAGGCGCTTGGATAGGTTAGGGGCAATTTCCAGGGCCGTTTCTTGGGCCACATCATAGACACGGGCGTTGAGAATGCGTTTCAGGTAATCGGCGTGCATTAGCAGATGATGAGTCGTCAGTGGTGAACAGGAAGTGCTTTAGGTACACGCCCTAATGAAAAATATACAGCCCGACCCCCATTGGGTGGGTCAGTAAGTTCGCAGGTAAAGCATTTTATAGCTCTCTATATTTAAGGGTTATGAATGATTTATGATTCTCGTAACTGGCAAAACTCAAACATTTTGAGCTGTTCGTGCATCCCATTGGAGATTACTATCGCTATGCTAACGGAGCTGCAAAAACGAAAACTTCTTAAGCTGTTCTGTATGTATGATTGCGATCGCGACGGAGTTTTAGTCTGCAAAGATTTTGAAAATATCGCGACCCGACTGGCAGATGTCAAAAATTTAGGGGCTCGTTCGCCTAAAGTCGTCGCCTTAAAAGAACGGTTTCGCCAGGCGTGGAAATCGTTGTTAAGTAAGGCAAATGCCAATAGTGATAAAAAAATTACCCTGGCAGAATGGTTCACCTATTACGATGACGTTTTAGACAATAAGGAACGATACATCAAAGAAGTACAGTCCTTGATGAAGCTAATTTTTGAAGTTTTTGACACCAATGGCGATGGGCATCTTAGCCCAGAGGAATGGGCTGAATTGTTTCAAGTTTACAATGTGCATCCAGCCTATGCGCCCCTTGCATTTGAGCAGTTGGATATGAATGGCGATGGCTTTCTCAGCAAGGAAGAAATCCTCATCTTAATTGACAATTTCTTCTGTGGAGATGACCCAGATTCTGTTGCCAACGAAATGTTTGGCCCTTATTAAAAAAATCTCTTAGTTGTCAATGTCGGCAAACAGAAAACAGGTAGACCCTCAGTTCAAAAATGTAATACTACCCGTGAGTTTTAATACCAGAAAAATCGTCATTTCACTGGTTGGCAGTGCCGAAAGCCTCCCCCTTCTAGACCAAGAAGCCTAAATGCGTTAGCACATTTCTTAGGACGGGAAAATTAAAAGCAATACAGTGCCCTGTAGGCACTGTATTGCCGTTTTAGCAGGAATTCAAAACTATGGCAGAGTCTGCCCTCAGTATGCTGGGCAACACGTTTTCAATTCCTGCACTCATCAGGACCATAAAAGACGTTATCCATCACCAGCCTACTACCAGCATTCGTATACAGGCCAAAACTGGGGAACACTGGTGGCTTGATTTCAATGAGGGGCAGCTATTGTGGGCGGGTGGTGGCCATCATCGTTTTCGTCGGTGGCAGCGACTATTACGACAAACCTGTTCAGATATCCAACCTAGCCAGGTAAAACTAAGAGAAACCAACACATCGGACCATTGGGAATATTTCGCCCTGTCAATGCTAGTGCAACGGCAGCAACTAGGTCAGGATATGGCTAGCACTATTATTGAACAAACTATTTTAGAAGTTCTGTTCGATATTTTTCACAGTATTGATAGCCTAGAACAAATTACCCAAACCACTAACAATCTCTCGCAATTTGTGCAGCCACGTAGCAACTCATCATTGTTTTATCGCGCAGGGGCAGATCTACAAGTCTGGCAAACCACTAACCTGGGCCATGCATCCCCTAATCTGGCTCCGGTTATCATCGATACATTGCGTTTACAACAATCTACTCAACCACGTACATATCAAGTTTTGCAACAGTTTTTACAAGGCAAACATTCACTCCGGGAATTAGGTCCCATAATGGGCCATGATCTAACTACCCTTGGGCGCATATTAGAAGGTTATATCGAAAGCGATACTATCGTGCTTAATCCCATTGACGATCTATCAGCCCCCTATGCAGCATTAGACCTCAAAGCACCATTTCAGGTTGCAAAAAACCTACCACTTATCGTTTGTATCGACGATAGCACTAAAATCAGCTATCTAATGGAGGAAACCTTACGCACAGCAGGCTACCGCTGCATTAGTGTGCAAGATTCTGTACAGGCTCTGGTGCAAATTATTCGCCACAAGCCACAGATGATCTTCTTGAGTTCAAACATGCCCATTGCCAACGGCTATGAAATTTGTAAACAAGTGCGTCGAGCCAGGGCATTTTCTCAGACGCCTATTGTGATTTTGCTTGATAACGACAGCTTTATGGAACGGGCTCGGGCAAAATCTGTAGGGGCCACAACATCTATGGCTAAACCCATTACACCATCCAGGGTGATCGATGTGGTGAGACGAGAGCTGGCTGCGGTACAAAAAGATCTTAATTAGCGGTCACACATGGATATGGGTTGTCACTAGCATAGAGATACCCCTTGCCCCAGACGCAAAAATCCATGGAAATCAAGCAGCTCATTACAGATGCCTTGAAGTTGCCGACGAATGCAATTGCCTACCACGTCAGCAAATCCCTCACTCAGCTATACCCAAACCGGGAAATGGTCGAAGGCAGCGAATGCGCCTTTGACCTGGAAGCCTATGCCCACAACGGTCAGTGCAGCATTACCCTCAAACAGGTGTTTCACAACCATGTGCCCAGCTACTGGGATGGCAAACACCAGCGCACCTATCAGCAAGCTGAAAACGCACGGTTTGAAGTCAGCTGGCAGGGCCATACGTTAGATGTGCT
>JAHQVZ010000126.1 GCA_019634055.1 Leptolyngbyaceae cyanobacterium MAG.088 | reverse complement strand
ATTCCCAACGGCAAGGTGATTGGCCTCTCCAAAATTGCCCGCATTTGTGAAATGTACGCTCGACGACTACAGGTGCAAGAACGGCTCACCCAACAAATTGGTAACGCCCTCCAGGGTCTTTTAAAACCCCAGGGTGTGGCTGTTGTGGTCGAAGCATCCCACATGTGCATGGTCATGCGCGGTGTGCAAAAGCCCGGTTCCTGGACTGTCACCAGTTCCATGCAAGGGGTGTTTGCTGACGACGCCCGCACCCGCCAGGAGTTTATGGACCTGATTCGCCATAACCCATCGATTCGTTAGGCGATTTCTGACCAGACGTTTACTCACTCACCAGGCGATAAGCATCATGTTTATCGCCTTTTCTGTTAAACACAAATCCAGGTTGTCTCCTCCATACACCAAGATAACCTGCAACACTGGCAGCACACCCACACGTTCGGCCAAGACCAAAAACGTCTGGGTAAACTTCGCACGATTTACTAATGCCTTGCAGGGTCTTTTCATCATCATCACTCATTCCATCTGGATCATGGAGGATTTCCGAAGATAATTTTCTCTCGTCAGATTGTTCGACAGCATCTGGTAAATGCAGCATGCCGATATAATTTGAGATTGGCGCTGTAAGGGCGTGGGCGAATAACCTATGGGAGCACATTAGAAGGAACGTGTAAGGCGTTCCTAAGCTAGCCTATAATTAGCTTGATGTTTGCCCATTTTTAATGACCACTGACGTTTCCAAAACACGTAATTATCCTGTCTCTAATTCACAGCGCGCTAAAATTTTGGCACGCATACAGGCTGACCGTGCAAATAAGGTGCAGCGGCTAGAAGCAATGCGGCATCGGCAACAGTTAGGTATGGAAATTGCTAAACAAGCAGCCCAGATATTGAAAGAGCAGTTTCAGGTTAAGCGAGTGGTTGTGTTTGGCTCTTTGCTGAATGTAGAGAGTATGCATGAACATTCAGACATAGACATTGCTGTCTGGGGTCTAGCTGATGATCAGTTACTGTCTGCATGGTCAACGTTAGACACTAACCTTGATTTTCAAGCAGCATTTCCTTACATTGACCTAGTACCTGCTGAAAAAGCATTCCCCTATATCCAAAACAGCATAGAAAAGACCCATCTGGAACTATGACATTTGATTCAGTATGGGTTCATATTGATAATGAACTGCTTAAGATGCAGAAAGCATTGTATGAAAATCAACGGTTTCTCGCAGCTGTGGAAAACTATCAGCAAGATTCTGTTTTATATGATGGCTTGATCGGCTCACTAGCAATGAATCTGCAAAGCTTTTATACAGGTGCAGAACGAATTTGTCTCAAAATTGCCAGGGATATTGATGACTCAGTTGCCCGAGGAGAGCGATGGCACAAGACTCTGTTGGAGCAAATGGCAATTGAGACTGACCAGCGACCAGTTGTTTTAGAGTCAGATACATTCACTCAATTAGAGCAACTACGTGGTTTTCGTCATTTTGTTCGGAATGCTTATAGCTACACATTAGAGGCTGAAAGAGTTCTTCTCCTAGCTGAGACATTAACGACTTGTTATGAGAGTTTAGAACGTAACTATTTGATCTTTAAGCAATTGTTGCAAAAGCAAGTGTGATAATGAAAAAATTACGTGTTATGAAAAATTCTTGGCGTAGTCCTTTATTGGTCAGTGTGCTTGCGATCGCAACCCTATCCCAAGCCTGTAAGGGCATCAGCACAACGGGCGCTAATACTGCCACAGAGGCGTTTGCAGCGACGCCAGAAGAGTCGCCACAATCTTCTGTCTGCACCCTTGAGCTTGACGCCAACCCAACACCTACCGGTCCCTACAGTGTTCTAGACGAGCAAGAATCTCCCCTGTATGAAATTGCTGGGGATGATGTTTTTCGAACGGCGGCCTTACCAGCTCAAACCGTTACCTTTGACGAACAGGCTATGCTCAGCGTGCTAAAAGCCACCCGCACCTACTTTACTGACCATGGCTGCCAAGATCCAAAAATCTTACGGGCGGCCCTTTTGGGCACTCAAAATGTTCAGATTTCCGATGTGCTGGATACCCTAGATTTTATGATTCAGATTCTAGAAGCCGATCTGAGTACAGGACAGCCCACCCGACTTAAGGATCCAACTTTTATCAATGAGAATTTTAGGGTAATTCGCTGGCTTGGGTTTAATCCACAAATACCCAGTGAAACCCGTGTACGCATTACCAAGTATGCGGTGTTTACCCACCCTGGCTCACGACAACGGACGGATGTGTTTAATATTCCTGTTTATAAAATTAAGGACGAGTTTGTTGACGATAATTTTTATACTCGCTACACGAAACAGGACGTATTGTCGGGGATTTATGAACCCGGTGGATCTGAGTTTGGCAAGGTCGAGACCCTGGCCTATTTAACCCGCGACGGGTTTGAAGATGCCCTGTTACAGGGAACCGCCCTGGTCACATTTGCTGATGGATCGTCCACCTATTTTAATGTGGACATCAATAATGGAATTGCCTATGTGCCTGGGTTAGGCCAACGACGACAACAACGCTATTGGTACTTTAAAGAAGTCAATCAGTTGCGCGGTTACGGCTATAACGGCGATGCCAAGATTCCCATTGAACCCGGTGTCACATTTGCAGGGGATGTGTTGAATATTGGCTTGGGTAAAGTGGTGGCCATTGAAGATCGCTACGGTAATCTGAGGCTGGGTGCGATCGCAGATACCGGAGGAGCCTTTTTACCAAATTTAGGCCAGCTAGACTTTTTTGCAGGGGTTTTTCCCACCTGGGATGCCTACCAGCAGGCTGTCAGTACATTACCAGAATACACCCGAGCCTACTTCCTCTTGAAAAAGTAACCGCCTAAATTCAGGTTATTTCTGTAGTGAGAGAGAGTAACAAAAACGATCGGCTCGTGAGATCGTTTCCCCATATAAGATAGGTTGTTGATCACTGCCATATGTGGTGTAACGATACATAATCAGCGGCTGACCAAGGGGCACTTCCAAATATCCACTCATTTTATAATCAGCGTGGGTACATTCAATCACAGCATCAATCTGTTCAATGGCTATACCATGTGCCTCTAATGTTGGGAATGTCATTTGTTGTTTAAGCTGAGCCCCAAACTTTTTCCCTAGATCTGACAGAATATAGCTTTCATCAATAGCTCCCACGGCTCCATCCATGTTCAACAGTTTTTTTTGAAAATAAACTGTTGATTTAATTGGCAATTGCAACATTGCTTGTACTTTTTTAGGCGTTCGAATCTTTCTAAAGGTAAGATTCTCAAATGTAAATTGAATGCCTTTACGAGCCAGATCTTGCTCTAAAAACATTAAAGGACTGGCCAGGGAATAGGCCACTTTTTTTTGGGGTGTAACAAACACCCCTTTACCTTGTTGAGATTTTGCCAACCCCTGACTTACCAAGTTAGCAACAGCTCGTCTAACCGTGATACGACTGACATCAAAAGTTTCCATGAGCTGATGCTCACTGGGTAGCTTTTCCCCAGGCTGATAATCCCCTGCTTCAATCTGCTGACGAAGTTTTTCTGAAATACTGATATGTAAGGGAACAGACGACATTAGAGGAACTTATGTCAGGACTTGACAAAATGCGACTTAGACTTGTTATACCAGCTAGGGTATGCTAACTTTTACTTGTTATAACAAGTGACTTGAGAAATTCGTAGTATTTATGCTCATTGTACTTGTGCTATCTAGTGTTTACCAGGATGTTAACTGACTCGGCTCAACTTCCCAAAGGATCAGTAGATCAACCTCACAAACTTTTAGCCGTTCGTGAACTTAAAGCTTTAAACGAGCGCTCTAATGTAAAGGGCTTCGTTAGATTTACGTTACATTTGGCAGTGCTAGGCATTAGCGCTTTTTTATGGGGAAATGCCTCTGGTTGGCTTAAGTTGCCAGCACTCTTGATTTACGGTGTTGGCCTTGCCATGATGTTTTGCCCCACCCATGAATGCGTTCATCGGACAGCATTTGCCAATCCTAAAATCAACAATGTTGTTGGTTGGTTTGCAGGGCTGTTGTCGTTTTATAACAGTACGTTTTATCGGTACTATCATAAATGGCATCATCGCTATACACAGATCGCAAGTAAAGACCCTGAATTAGATGATCCCAGACCAGAAAACTGGGGTCAGTATCTATGGAAAATGAGTGGACTTCCCTGGTGGCGTGACAAGATAATGGGCCATGGGAAAGTTGCTTTGGGCAATGTGGATGGCTGTTACTTTTTGCCGGAAAGTTCCCACAGCGATGTTATTCGCTCTACGCGGTTACAGGTGGGGGCTTATGCTGCCATTGCTATATTGTCAGCTGTATTAGGGCATCCGTGGTTTATTGTTACCTATTGGGTATTACCCCTGGCGGTTGGGCAACCGTTTTTGAGGTTTGTTCTCATCGCTGAGCACACGGACTGTGCGAATGATAGTAACCCGCTAACAAATACTCGTACGACTTTGACTCTATGGCCTGTACGGTTTCTGATGTGGAATATGCCCTATCATGCTGAACATCATATGTATCCTTCGATTCCGTTTCATGCATTGCCGACGGCGCACCAAAGTTTGAAGGACTATTTTGTGCGGGTTGATGCAGGGTATGTACAGGTAAATCGTGATATCGTTGCGGGCTTGGGATAAACGCCGTCTCCTCCTGAGCATGAGAGGCTCTGCATTTTAGTTTTATTCGATGGGTAACCGGAATGGCATCTCCTGATAGTTTTGTTTTGAAGGATTTTTCTCTGCAGTGTGGGGTGGTGTTACCCACGCTAGAGATTGTGTATCAGACCTATGGAGAGTTAAATGCTGAACGCAGTAACGTAGTGTTGTATCCGACGTCCTATGGGGCGCAACATACTGATGTGGACTGGTTGGTGCGTCCTGGAGGGATTTTAGATCCGACAGACTGGTTTGTAATTATGCCAAATATGTTTGGCAACGGTCTCTCTACGTCACCGAGCAATTGTGAGGCAGCGAAGAAACCTGGGTTTTATTTTACTCACTATGACAATGTGCGATCGCAGGCAGCCCTGTTAGACAGTTTGGGGATTGAACGGCTAGCGCTGGTGTACGGTTGGTCCATGGGGGCACAGCAAGGGTATCACTGGGGATCGCTTTATCCCGAGCGGGTACAGCGGATTGCGGCGATATGCGGCACGGCTAAGACGACTGACCATAATCGGGTTTTTCTCTATAGTTTGAGGGCCGCTTTACAGGGTGATCCGGCCTGGAATGGGGAACGGTTTGAGGGGGTGCCGGAGAAGGGCTTCCATACGTTTACTCAAATCTATGCGAGTTGGGCGGCGTCCCAGCCATATTATCGGGCTAAACCTTATTTGGACTGGGGATATAAGTCGTTAGACGATTATCTACTGCGTAGTTGGGAGGCAGGCTACCGGCGGCGTGATCCCCATAATTTGCTAGCCATGATTGAGACATGGTTGCACTGTGATGTGGGGAATAATCCGGTCTACGCAGGGGATTATGTGAAGGCGATGGGTGCGATCGCAGCAAAGACATTGGTAATGCCTGCTAGCACAGACCTATATTTTACGCCGGAAGATTGCGAAGCTGAGGCCAATCTGATTCCTAACAGTGAGTATGTTGTGATTTCTTCAATTTGGGGACATCGGGCAGGTAATCCTTACCAGAATTCTGAGGATGAGGCGTTTATTAAGCAAGCCGTTGAGCAGTTGTTTGAACATGTAATTTAAGGCGATTGCTCAAAAATAAGCCCCTGTAGAAGATGGGCCGTGCATTGAACTGAGTCACTTACTAACAGAGAAATTATCAAATTCCATAATCCTCATCGCTAGTATTTGAAAACTATGGAGAGTTGAAATCCAGTAAGTTGGAGTTTATTTAATTTCTGTCCCTTACTCCTCCCTGGCGTTTACCTGAGAGAAAGCTCACCAAAAAAACTTTAGCAAGGCATCCACAAATTCTTCTGGTGCATCCTGCTGCACCCAGTGGGATGAATTTTCCATAGGTTTAAATATGGCTCCAGGAATTTCTGTTGTCAACTGTTTGCCATCTTCCGCTTTTTGCCAAGGGTCGTCCATTCCCCAGAGGATCATCGTGGGGGCCGAAATTTTGTTGTGGCGATCGACCAGGGCCATGGTCTGATTTGCATTTAACGCCGACGCATTGCGTAACAAACTGAGCTTGCCTTCTTCGCTGGTCCAGGGAGCAATAATGCCCGCTCGAAAATCGGCAGTCAATTGTTCAGGGCGAGACAGTCCCATGGCTAAACTCTCTTCTAAGGCCGCAACTAAGTCTTCAATGGGGCGGGGTTTCCACCGTAGAGGATGTCCAAAATCGAGCATATCATCATCAAACCGGTCGTAACAGACAGAGTTGGTAATCACCAACTGGTTAACGACTTGAGGATGTTCGATGGCTAAAATTAGGGCAACGGCTCCGCCGGTATCGTGCCCCACGATATGCACCTGAGACAGATCTAACGCATTCAAAAAAGCTAAGATCATTTTGGCTTGATCTTGAAATGAACGATCAAAACGATCTCGTCTGTCTGACCAACCGTGACCCAAAAAGTCTGGCGCAATGACTCGATACCCGGCCTCCACCAGGGGAGGGATTACGGCATGGTACAGATAACCCCAGGTGGGAATACCGTGCATCAGTAGAATAGTGCCGGTTTGATCGGTGCCGATATCCACATAGCGAATTTTGACTGGGATATGAGCTACGGTGTTGGCAGGTAGTTCAATTTCTTTCTGCGCATGTTTGTAGTCTTGCCAGGTCTTCCAATATGACATGTTGATATTTAACAGTATCTGTCAAGCTATTTAGGGTAATAGATATCCCTGAAGCCTTTATGTTACTACGCTAACCTGACACGTAAATGGCATCATGCCATAGGTAGACAGATGCAAAACTCTGTTCCTTGACCTAAGGTAGAGTTTACGGTTAAGCGACCACCATGTTTTTCTTCAATTACCTGACGAGAAATGGCCAGTCCTAAACCTGTTCCTTTGCCCACGGGTTTCGTGGTGAACGTGCGATCAAAGATTTTGTGGCAGGTCTCATCATCGATTCCTCTGCCATTATCACTGATACCAATGGTTATACGATTTTCGATAATACTGGTGTCAATGGTTATTTGTTGGGGATGAGTCTCAAGATAATTGTAAGATTGTTTTTCAGCCATTTCGTCAAACATGTCGATGGCATTACCAAAGATATTCATAAATACCTGGTTTAGCTGCCCCGGAAAACAGTTAACCTCTGGCACATCACCATAGTGTTTGATGATTTTGATCTCAGGGCGGAAGTCTTTGGCTTTAAGACGATACTTTAAAATCAATAGGGTGCTATCTAATCCTTCGTGGATGCTGGCTTTAAGTTTGGTATCGGTATCGGCCCGAGAGAAGATTCGTAGACTGGTGCTAATGGCATGGATGCGATCGCATCCTGTTTCCATAGATGTCAGCATTTTGGGAATGTCTGCTAACACAAAATCAATCTCTGTCTCTTCCAATATAGACTGTACATCCTGTCCTGGTTCGGGAAATGCATCACGATAAGCTTGCAAACAAAGGATAATATCATTGAGGGACAGGCGTAGCTCACTAATATTACCTGCGACAAAACCAAGGGGATTATTAATCTCATGGGCT
>JAHQVZ010000125.1 GCA_019634055.1 Leptolyngbyaceae cyanobacterium MAG.088 | reverse complement strand
TACCTTGTAGAGTGATGCGCCGTAAATCGTAGTCTCCACCCTCTAGATGGTAGTTGTGTGGCTGCCAATTTAGGCGACTGGCCAACCAGCCCAAATATAAAAGTGCCTGAGCTGCATTGCCCTTTTCATAGTCAACCTCGAGCTGGTCCATTTCTAACAATGCCAGGCGTCGTTCAGGTGGATCAAAAGAGGCTGCAGATAGCTCTTGCCAGGGGGCCAGGCGATACCAGTTTAAATCGGCTACTTTGGTTCCACTGGCCACTAGCTGATGGATTTTTAATAGTTCCGACTCGGGATTGCCGTAATAGCTAGAGTCAAGAATAATACAGTCACCCACCTCAGCCATGGACTGAAACAGAAGCTGCTCAGGATTTGGTGTGGCCTTCCACCAAACAAACTTGGGTAGATCGTCAATGACTAAAGACTTAACTAGGGCATCTACCCGATCCAGGGCCTGTTTAGTGCCTCGTAGTGTAATGTATTCGCAGCATATCAACCGGCTACCAGTATTCTTTTGAATTGGGCAGTAGGCTGATACCTGGGCAGTCACCCCCGTATCTTCATCATCAAAGGTGGGACAAAGGGTAATGACCCGGCAAGGATTTTGAGCTGCGAGGGCTTCATTCAGGTTAAACCCTCGCAAATCAGCATTGGTAAACTGTCGTTGCTCTGCAGGTAAGGCCTTAAACTCAGTGCGCAGACGCTGAAGAGTCCCTTGGTCAACTCGGTTGGTAATGGGTAAACCATAGGTTTGCTGAGCTTTTGCGATCGCATTTCTGGTTTCTGGCCCATGCTGTCCATCAATCGGCTTTGTATAAAACCCTAACGCTGCCAACAGCTGCTGAATCTCTTCTGGCTCATAAATAATGACATTAAATGTCGTTGCCCGTGATGCCACTCCAGAACCGTCACTGGCATAGTTATGCCATATTTCCCTTAACTCAGCTTCAATATCGTCAACTGAAATGTCTTTAGGCTTTTGTAGCGTAACTAGAGAGGTCACCATAGCTTTAACCGCACGATTGGATAATAGTTGGAAAGTTTTGAATGTTGAGTTTTGAATGCTGAGTTGAGGGTCTTTAGTTAGTTATATAGATGTCAAATGACAAAAACTCAAACCGAAGAACTCAAACCGAAGCATTCGGCTTAAAGTCTGCGCCAGCGACGACCAACTTTATTGAGCAAGAATTCAGCTTCTACCGGCTCCCAAGTCCCCGCCTCATATAGTGGAATTCGAGCAGGGTCCGTCGGACTATCCCAGGCTTCTAAAACCGGCGTTAATACCCGCCAGGATTCTTCCACTTCATCACCTCGGGTAAACAGGGTTTGATCCCCGAGCATGGCATCCACTAACAACCGGGCATAGGCATCAGTGCTGGGTTTACCAAAGGCCGCATCATAGCGGAAGTCCATATCCACCGACCGAGTCCGCAAAGAACTTCCCGGTGTTTTTACCTCAAACCGCATTGAAATCCCTTCATCGGGCTGAATGCGCAGGGCCAAAATGTTGTCGTTCATCTGTTGGGCCGCCGACTGGAACATTAAGTGAGGCACCTGCTTGAAATGTACTGAGATTTCCGACACCTTCTTAGGCATCCGTTTGCCTGTGCGCAAATAGAAGGGCACCCCTTGCCAACGCCAGTTGTCAACCCGCATCTCAATGGCAGCAAAGGTATGGGTGGTCGACTCAGTCGGGGCACCCTCTTCTTCTCGATACCCAGGGACCGACTTACCATTCATCCAGCCATTCGTATACTGACCGCGAATAGCGCAGCGATCTAAATTGAGAGGATCGGCTAATCGGGTTGCTTGCAGTACCTTAACTTTCTCGTCTCGTATGCTAGACGCTGCCAGAGAATTTGGTGGCTCCATTGCGGTCAAGCAAAACAACTGCATCAAGTGGTTTTGCACCATGTCTCGCAAGGCTCCAGCCGTCTCGTAGTAGCCTGCACGTCCTTCCAAACCAACGGTTTCAGCCACCGTAATCTGCACGTGGTCTACAAATTGACGATTCCACAACGGTTCAAAAATGGCGTTGGCAAATCGGAAAACTAATAGGTTCTGAACGGTCTCTTTACCCAAATAATGGTCAATGCGATAAACCTGGTCTTCAGGTACAGCAGCCCTTACCTTTTGGTTTAAAGATTGAGCCGATGCCAGGTCGCGACCAAAGGGTTTTTCAATAATCAACCGTTGCTTAGCCGGGTCTGCCAGCATCCCCGCAGCACCTAACTGTTGGGTAGCCTCGGCAAAGAAACGGGGCGCAACCGACAGATAAAACAATCGATTCCCCCTTGTGTAGCGTTTCTCATCTAGCTCAGCTAAAAAGGCTTTAAGCTTCTGATAGCTTTCAGGGGTATCAATATTGCCAGGGCAATAAAACAACCCTTCTGCAAAGTTCTCCCACAGCATCTGGTTATGGATACCACCGCCGTAGTCTTCAATACCTTGCTTCAAATGCTCACGGAAATACTCGTGGCTCCACTCTCGACGGGAGACACCCACAATAGTCAGCTCTGGCGGCAGCCGACGCTCTTGACGCATCTTATACAGAGACGGCACTAGCTTACGCTGGGTCAAATCTCCCGATGCACCAAAAATAACTAAAATCTGAGGCTCTGGAATACGATCTTGTTGAAGACCAACGCGAAGGGGATTTTCGAGGAGAGAAACCATTTGGGGGTACGAGGGAAAATGGGGATTTTTTATAGTAGGGGCACCTGTCGTGGGTGCCCTCGATAACTGTGGACGATCAGGGGCACCCACAAGGGGATGCCCCTACACAAACTACGCAGGCGACAACTGCTTAACCTTCATCACCAATGAATCCATCAGCTTGTCAAAGGGCTTAATGAATTTGTCGATGCCTTCGGCCAATAGCTCGTCCATGACTTGATCGAGATCGATGCCAACGTTAGGCAGAGTTTCAATCACCGCATAGGCCTGGTCTACATCCATTTCAATGCGGCTGCTGACATCACAGTGGTCGGCACAGGCTTCGATGGTATTAGGTGGCAGGGTATTAACTGTGTCAGGACCGATCAGTTCATCCACATACATAACATCGCTATAGGCTGGGTTTTTGGTACTGGTACTGGCCCATAGCAATCGTTGAACCTTTGCACCCTTAGATACCAATGCCTGCCAGCGATCACTTTGGATAATCTTTTTATATTCTTGATACGCAAGCTTGGCGTTTGCGATCGCAACCTTACCCTTCAGCTCAATAATCTGTTCCCGCTTACTTTCATCAGACTCAGCCAGCTGATCGAGGGTGGTGTCTACTTTGCTATCAATGCGGCTCAAAAAGAAACTAGCCACCGATGCCATCGAACTAATGTCATGACCATCGGCCAGGCGACCTTCCAGACCCCGAATGTAAGCCCAGGCTGTATCGATGTAGCTCTGTACCGAAAACAATAGGGTAACGTTGACGTTAATCCCATCTCGAATAGTTTGCTCAACGGCCTTGAGACCCTCGGGTGTGCCTGGAATCTTAATCATCAAATTAGGACGTCCAATAGCCGCTGCATACCGACGAGCTTCAGCCAGTGTACCCTGAGCATCATGGGCCATATTGGGAGGCACTTCTAAACTGACATAGCCATCTAACCGATTAGAAGACTCATAAACAGGCTTAAGTACATCACAAGCCCGGCGGATGTCATCAAATACTAAAGTCTCATAAATTTGATCTACAGACTGGCCCGCACGTACCCCAGCCTCAATTTCTTCATCATAAATTTCATTACCCGCAATGGCCTTCTCAAAGATAGCTGGGTTAGACGTGATCCCATGGACATCTCGGCTGTCGATTAGCTGATCTAGCTCACCCGAGACCAGCAAGTCTCGACTAAGATTATCCATCCACACACTTTGACCGTAATCCTTTAAATGCAAAATTGGGCTGTCATTGACTGTAGTCATGGGGTGAGTATCCTATGTAGGTTGTCTTGTCTGTTCGAAAATACTATCTGTATAGGCAATTTTTGCCTGCTGCCAGAAGGTTTTAACAATTAGGCCTTGCCAGCAACGGCTATGGCAGTTTCACGTTCGCGAAATCTGTCCTGAATAAACGATTCCACCAGGGCCACATCTTCCGTACTTCCCAATAGCAAAGGGGTACGCATGTGTAACCGGTCAGGAGACACATCTAAAATTTCCTGGCTACCTGTTGAAGCTCGTCCCCCAGCCTGTTCTGCCAGAAACGCTAACGGTGCCGACTCATATAACAAACGCAATTTGCCCTCAGGGTTTTTAAGCGTGCCAGGGTAGAGAAACACTCCGCCTTGGGTCAAAATACGATGAAAATCTCCCACCAAAGCCCCACTGTAACGAGCGGAATATCCTTCATGGCGATGCACGTACCGAATATAATCTCGGATCGAGTCATCCCACTGCCAAAAGTTACCTTCGTTCACACTATAAACAGGACCATGGGTAGGAATTGTAATGTTCTCTTCAGAAAGAATAAATTCCCCCAGGCTGGGATCAAGGGTAAAGGCATGAACTCCGGTACCGATGGTATAGACCAGTACAGTGCTAGGACCATACAAAATATAGCCTGCTGCTAGTTGTTCGCGTCCCGTCCGCAGCAAATCCTTACCCGTTTGCCCTTCATCATTTCCCTGCTGTTGGCGAATGGCAAAAATCGAACCAACATTGAGATTAATATCTACATTAGATGAACCATCAATGGGATCATATAGCAGCGTATAGCGCCCAATGGGACAGTTCTCTGGAATGTAGAAGGGGGCTTCCATCTCTTCAGAGGCTAAGCGACAGACCAAACCGCTTTGCTTAAAGACCGAAATAAAGACGTCATTAGCATAGACGTCCATTTTCTTAACCGATTCTCCCTGCACATTTTCGCGCCCAGTAAAGCCCAGGGCATCTTCTACTAAACCAGCTCGCGATAGGTGCCGAGCAATCAGCTTGCCTGCCAGGGCAATGCGATTCATTAAAGCGCTTAAGTCCTGAGCATCTGGACCAAAGCTCTGAAGCTGCTGTAATACATGACGAGCGAGCGTCATTGAGTCACGATCTAACGTGGCCTCGTGGGATGGTTGATAAGTGTCAACCATAGAACCTCCATTCCCTCTATTGAGTGAGGTGGGTGAGTGAGTAAAGTGTCCATCTAGTAACAGCCACAAAATCTCCAATAATTAAATAATTATTAGGACACTTAGCCGATGCCATTAGACACTCCTACTGCCATGTTAGGAACCTGATCTAAGAAATGAAAAAAACTTTTAGATCAGTTACAGAAACATCTCTAAATCTGTAACCCAAAGCAATTAAAAAAGCTTTAATTATATGAGGAGCAGATGAGTTTAACCTGAGGCTTATTTGATCCGTCTAAAGTATTAGGAATATACATTCAAGTCTGAAAATTTTCTACGAGTGTGCGTTTGCGAAATTCTTTGGGCATCTTAGTAAGCTAATGGTTTCGCTGATTGCAGCATATATTAATTTCGTTTAGCGACTGACTGTGAATATTGTTAGTGGTATCAGCATTTACACCAGCGCCAGGCTCCGGGCCAAATTTGCTAAAAAACCGTGTGATTAGGGTTACTTTTTCGCTAGAAGTGAGTTGTGATTAGAAAAGGATCGCTGTGTTAATTGCAACTTTTCTTGTTAGGTATTAGCAACATTAATATTTATGAGCCATTTAACATGGCATCAGCTCAATAGCTATGCCCTACAGACATTGAGCTGGCTGAGTGTTTTTACTCTAGGAGGAACATCTGCCTGGGGGCAAATAACCCCCGAGGGAACAACGTCTATAACGACAACAGGCGCAGCAGGGGAACACATTCAGATTACGGGTGGCCAGCAATCAGCAGAGGGAGAAAATCTTTTTCATCAGTTTGGTTCGTTTAATGTAGAGCCAGCTGAAACCGTTACATTTGTTGCTCCAACTTCCGTTGAAAACATTTTAGGCCGTATCAATGGTGGACAAGCGACTACCATCGATGGCACATTAGCCGCAACCACCGATGCTAACCTGTGGTTGCTGAATCCGGCGGGTATTCTCTTTGGCCCTAACGCCTCTCTAAATTTACAAGGTGACTTTACGGCGACTACGGCTGACGCCATTGGCTTTATCGATGGCTGGTTTAACGATGCCAGTGACTACCAAAATCTTGTCGGTGCCCCCCAAAGTCTGGCATTTATTTCTAGCTCAGGGCATTTGGTCAATCTGGGAGAACTCCAGGTAGCCTCTGGGCAGACCCTGAGGTTATTAGGGGGTAGTGTGCTGAACGGGGGCACATTAACCGCCCCAGCAGGGACTATTGTTGTTGGTGCGATCGCAAATAACCAACAAGTTAACATTAATTCTGGCCATCAAGTTCTATCTCTGGATATTCAACCCTGGGCAGAAGATTTCCAAAATACCGATATTACCCCCGTTGACTTACCCACACTGCTTACCGGTGGTAACGTTACCTACGCAGATACACTCACAGTCAATGAGGATGGCACCGTTCAATTAACCCAAACGGCTACCAATCTAGAGCTGGTAGCTGGGCAAACAGTGATAACAGATACCCTGACAACCACTGGTCAGCAAGGAGGGCAAATTGCCATCCTTGGCGATCACGTTTCTCTTTTGGATGCAACCCTTAATGCTGACGGTCATGACCAGGGTGGTCAAATTTATATTGGCGGCAACTATCAAGGACTGGGGCCGTTGCCCAATGCTACCTATACTGGTGTTAATCAAGGCACTGACTTGAGTGCCAATGCTTTACAGCAGGGAGATGGCGGCCAGATCATTGTTTGGGCTGATGATACAACATCTTTCCAGGGCACAGCCTCAGCTCACGGTGGTCAGACCAACGGCAATGGTGGCCTGATTGAAATTTCCGGCAAATCTAATTTGTCATTTACCGGTAGCTTTGATGTAGATGCACCCCAGGGAGATGTGGGCACCGTTTTATTCGATCCAGACAATATTCAAATTGTTGACGGCTTTGGTACGGCAAATGGTGATATAGAATTATTGCTTCCCAATCTTGGAGAAGTGATTGCAGAGGATGGAGACGGTGGCTGGTTCACAATCAATGAAGGCACCTTAGAAGTCTGGAGTGGGAATGCCGATATTGTTCTACAAGCCAATAACGATATTATTATTCAAAACTTAGGCGGAGACAATGCCCTGACATTTCGATCGGGTTCTGGATCCATCAGTTTTATCGCTGATGCAGATAATGATGGTGCAGGGGATTTTCTGGTGGACCATGCAGGCGATTTAATTGATACTGCAGGGCGAGATATTACGATTTCCGGTGACATTATTAATATCCAGTTTCTAGATACAGGGGTAGGAGATGCCACCCTTGTTGCCCAAGACAGCATATACATTCAAGAAACCCTAAATGCGGGAGATGTTACTCTTACTGCTCAAAATACGATAGAAATTCAAGAGGCCTTAACTGCCGATACCATTAATCTTCAGGGAAATGGCATCGCTTTGAATGGTGGCAATGACTCCATTAGTGGCAACACATTATCTTTGCAACCCTGGGACCCAGGTCAAGTTATTGATGTGGGTACAAACACAAGTAGCGGAGCATTAAATCTCCTAGAGTCGGATATCCAAGCCCTTAAAGATGGATTTACCAGCATTTCCATTGGCCGATCCGATGGTACGGGTAGCGTTATTCTGTATGATGCGGTGGCAGATGGGGGAGCCGCTGCATTTCAGGATCCGGTTACCATTCTTGGGGCAGGCACTCTGCAGGGGCCTGATCAACTAACCACCTGGGCCATCACGGGCAACAGCCAGGGTAATTTAGATAGCATTTTTACTAATGGGTTAACCTTTGAGAATGTCAGCTCAATCGCTTCTAGTAACAACACCAGCAATATTCTCCAGGGAACCGACGGAAACGACACCATCACCCTATCAAAGATTAACGGTGGCACCTTTAAAGGCATTGATTTTGACGGCATTCAAAATATTCACGGTGGCGGTGGCGACGACACGATTATTTTTACCAATGGAGTCGCTGAGCTTTCTGGAGCCATTGATGGGGGGAGCGGTAACAACACCCTCAATTATAAAGATTACCTTCCAAACAACGTTGTTCTCAACCTGGAGACAAGTGATGTTTCCGGGACTGGAGGTTTTAGCAATATTCAGCAAATAATTGGTAGTGCTGATGGTTTGGCCCCCAACATAATTCAGGGCACTTCTGGCAATGATGAAATTACCCTGACCGCCGATGGTACTGGCTCAATCAACGGCATCGGATTTCAAGATTTTGAAATCGTCACACCAGGAGATGGAGATGATCGCATTATTGTTAATGGCGGTACCTGGTCAAATATTAATGGTGGAGCGGGCACCGATACCCTGGATTATAGTTTCAATCCCACCACCGGGGTGACCATTGATCTTGAAAATCAAACCGTTAATAGCGTCACTACTTTTACCAATATAGAAGATTTTCGGGGGGGCAGTGGGGTTGATACCCTGGTGGGAACAAGTGGTGCAGATACGATCTCAATTACTGGAAATAACAGCGGTACCGTTGGCAGTATCACGTTTTCAGCCATCGAGAACCTGGATGGTCAAGCTGGCAATGATCGAATTG
>JAHQVZ010000124.1 GCA_019634055.1 Leptolyngbyaceae cyanobacterium MAG.088 | reverse complement strand
GGGGGGATGGTGCCCACCGGGGCAGATACCATTGTCATTCAAGAAAATACTCAGCGAGTAGGGTCCCAGGTCAGGGTGTTAAAAGCTCCCGCTGCCGAAGCATTTGTGCGTAAGCAAGGTAGTTTCTATCGGGCAGGAGCAGAGCTACTCGCATCTGGCATCCAAATCGGGGCCGCTGAAATTGCGGTGTTGGCAGCAGCCCAATGCGCATTGGTGCCCGTATATCGACGGCCTCGGGTAGCCATTTTATCCACGGGAGATGAGCTGGTGGATATTACTCAACCCCTGGGACCTGGACAAATTGTGGACTCTAACCGCTATGCCCTGGCGGCACTAATTGCCCAGTCAGGGGCAATACCTGTGCCGTTGGGCATTGTGCCAGACCAAAAGGAAGCAACGCGTCAGGCCATTGCTGATGCCCTGAGCCAGGCAGATATGGTGGTTTCCTCCGGGGGAGTATCCGTGGGGGACTATGACTATGTGGATCAGATTTTGGCAGAACTCGGTGCGACGATTCACATTCGAGCGGTGGCGGTTAAACCAGGGAAACCGCTGACGGTTTCTACCTTTGAGAAAACTGGGGGGCAACAGCTATATTTTGGTTTGCCGGGTAATCCAGTGTCATCTTTGGTGAGCTTTTGGCGGTTTGTGCAGCCAGCATTGCGAAAGATGTCTGGTCTGGGCCGTGGCTGGTCGCCAACGTTGGTATCGGCCAAGACGGGCAGCGAACTAAAGGCGGGGGGCAAACGGGAGACCTATTTGTGGGGACAGCTATGCCTGGGCGATGACGGTTATCGGTTTACCCTGGCTGCCGGTGGTCATAGTTCTGGCAATCTGGTGAATCTTAGCCAGACTAATGGCTTAGCTAGGGTGCCGCTGGGAGAAACGCTGATTTCAGCGGGGAATGATATAAAAGTACTAGTTTTAGGGGCTGTGCATACCGAGTCATTGTCTTGATACTATACTTTTGGGACGAATAAGGTATTAGTGTAGGCAATTTCCGCCTATATCCTTAACTATTGAATTGACTTAGCTGATGATTTTAAACTGGCCAGTGGTATACACTTCCGGATCAGTGCGCTAAAGTAGCGCCATATTCAGCAATAAATTTTCTCTGGCTGATACTTTTATGAGCCCCAAACCTAATCGTCGCGAGCCATCTAAGCCTATTTCCGTTCCGCGTAGCCGGTCCCAGGGCGTGTCCCATAGAGTGCCGCAAGGTCCATCGCCATCCTATGCTGGTATGCCAGCCGATGTGGGTCAAACGACTGCAGAGTCTGAACCTCAGGCGTCTGGTTTTAAGGCGATGGCGCTGTTTCGATGGGTAGGTAGCTGGCAGTTTCTATTACTAACTACCCTGGCAATTTTGGTCGGAGCCCTCTCATTTGCGGTAACGAGTTTGTTTCGTATGCCAAATTTGCCTAACTGTCGGGCAATTTTTTGGCCTACGGCATCTGCCGCAATGCGACTGCAGTGTGCTGAATCCTATGCTGATCAGGGGAGTGTTGACTTTTTATTAGAAGCCATTGCGCTGGTGGAAAAGCTGCCGGACGATCATCCGTTGCGGGCTGAGATTAATGCCAAGGTGGAAAATTGGTCTAGCGAAATTTTGGCCATGGCAGACAATCTATTCCATCAGGGGGAGTTTGAAGACGCGATCTCAACCGCCCAAAAAATTCCTACAGATACGGCTGTTGCTGACCAGGTAGAAACCCGGATCAATCGCTGGCGACGGATTTGGGAAGAAGGCTCAGAAATCTTTGAAGAGGCCAAAACTAAGCTGATAGACGGCAACTTTAAAGATGCCTTTGGCCTGTCGGTGCAGTTGCTAGATGTCAACAATGACTATTGGTCAAAAACCAAATACAACGAGCTAACGAAGCTAATAGGTCTGGCCCGAGAAGATAGCCGCAAAATTGGCAAAATTCAACGGTTAGCGAATCAGGGCACCATCAGTAGCTTTAAAGAGGCGCTTAAGCTATTGGCCTCTATTAAGACTGAAAGCGTGCTCCATGAGGAAGCTACGGAGCTGAAAAAGGATATTGCCAAGGATATGCTAGGGCTGGCTGAGAACTTTTTGGCCCGTAAGCAGTTGTCCCAGGCAGAAGAAATTCTGGCGGCCATTCCTAGAAAGGAAGGCTTAGATGAGGAAATTGCTGATTTTCAGGTATTTACTGAGGCCTACCGTCGGGCCTGGAGTGGCGATGCCCTCGGCTTAGACTCTGCCATTACCCGACTGCAAAGTATGACGAGCGATCGTCCTCTCTATGATCGGGCTCAGAAGTTAATTGCTCAGTGGCGTTCAGAGATTAAGGCCCTGGCACAGCTGGATGTGGCGCGGCAAATTGCAGCTCAAGGGAATGTAAACGACTTGCGGTTGGCCATTAATGAGGCGAGGCAGGTTAGCAGCAGTAACCCACGCTGGGAAGAGGTGTCTGATCAGATTGAACAGTGGGAAGAACGGGTACAAACAACTGAAGATAGGCCGATTTTAAGTCGGGCTGACCAGCTGGCAACGTCGGGTACTCCTCAGGCTCTGAAACAGGCGATTCAAGAAGCACGGCGGATCAGTTCTGAGCGTGCCCTGGCTGGTGAGGCCCAAAGGCGTATTGACGGCTGGCAGGGTCGTATTGAGGCGATTGAAGATCGACCGTTGATCGATCAGGCTCGGCAGCAGGCTTCGTCGGGAGATTTGTCTGCTGCGATCGCAACCGCATCGCGAATTTCTCCAGGCCGTTCTTTATATCAAGAAATTCAAAATGATTTAGCGGCCTGGCGTGACCAGCAGCAAAATCAGTCTTTGATGCAAGAAGCTAACAACATTGCCCGTTCTGGCACTGCTAATGATTTAGCCAGGGCTATTTCTACGGCTAATCAAATTCCATCTAGCAGCAGTCAATATAGAAATGCATCACAACAGATTAATCGCTGGAGCTGGGACTTATTAAGTTTGGCAGAAAGTGAGTCTAACAATAATCTAGACCGTGCCATTAATCTGGCTGATAAAATTCCCTCAGGGACAGAAGCCTATACTAGGGCTCAAGAGCGTATTCAGGCGTGGCAATTAGCTAATCAACCCCCACCAGCAGACATTATTGAACTACCTGAAGCAGATGCCCAGCCTATATTTCTAGACACTGACGAGACTGTTGAGGAGCCACTTGGTGAGCGAGTTAGTGAGCCTGTTGATGGTGAGCCTTTTGATCAGTAATGTTTGACGGTACTGACTGGCTTCAAAAACTATTGCAAACTTGGGTAAATGACAGATTCATAATTCAGGCTAGCTAGGGGGCCATTCCTGGCAATGGGGAAGGCATGGACGGTCATCTTCGTGGTACTGCCATAGGTCTAGGATAATCCAAGGCAAGACCAGATGTCGGCGGTTAAGACAGCTCTGGATTAAGCAAATCAAACCTGAGTTTGTTCCTCATCTAACTCGCTCCCAGGCTCCGCCTGGAGCGTTCGGTGGTGGCTCTGCCACTAGCATAAGTTTACTCACGGGGCAGGTATTTTATTAGCGATCGCAATGCTTCCCCCGTCTGTATCTGAATCGGACGATCCGTGGGTAAAAACGGCGTCCACTCAAAGGGTTCGGCAAAGCTTTGGTGGTGCAGGTTATGGATGGGAAGTTTTTTGTTCGTTCTTTTTGCTGCGCACCTAGTCAAACTCGGCATATTGGGGCGGGCTAGCCCCAACTCTCTCGGATACTTTGGGGTATTTCCCTTTAGGGGCTTTGGCCTTAATATCGATGACTTCCACCTGATGCCACCAGTCATCTCCAAAATCAAACCAGTAGCCAGAGAAATCTCCTTGAGAGAGTTCTAATGAGGCCATCTTAGCTCTGGCTGCATCGTTGACAGAACTGGGGTCACCCGGCATTGACACTCCATACCTGGTGGCCTTAGGGTCATTGGGACCCCGGCCCCCTAACTGAAACTCATAGAGATGTTCTTCTTCTCGATCAAAGGCATTAAACAGGAGCCTATGGAGGTCTTTAAGGGTATGACTGCCCTTAATTTCGATGGTGCGTGAGATCTCAGGATTTTCTTCTATAAATTCTTCTGTGACAGGGCCATCAATGATGACGACATACAGAACAAACAATGTGTCATCTGATTGCTTCGTTGCTTTTGTTTTAGTACGAACTGGTGTTGAGGCATCTATCAGAATAGTCTCTTCATTGTCAGACCCGCTGTCAGGAAGGTAGGGAATCAAGCCTTTGGCAAAGGCTTCTTCCTGAATGTATCTGGGCATTGATCGGGCATCTACCATAAACCCATTCACTGATATCATCCAGGCCATGAGGTTGTTGTCTAATTTACTAGATAGACACCAATCAGGATCCATCTGATGAGTGTTGAGGATGTCGCGCACTAGTTTTGACTTGGCTTGTCCAGTGCTGCTACTCACTCCAAAGGCTTTATATAACTCCTTGGCGCTAATATGTGGGTCCTGGGATGGGTCAAACAAAAAGTTGACCATACCAATCGCGTGGGTAATGCCACAGGCCCAGGTTTTATCGCGCCCCTTGGTTAACGGCGATGGTCGTTTACGACATAGGGCGGCCACGGCATAGCGAATAAACTGAGCATATTCATCATTCAAGTGCTGGTTGGCAAACTTGTCAGTAATGGTCACAATACTGTCGAACTTGGCCTGCATAGCCTTGGGGACGTTTTCCGACTTTTTGACCTTCGCCATCTGATATGCACCTGTATTTAACCTACAACTATTCATTATGTAGACTCTAGTTGTCTACTTGACCTTTTTTAGCTTGACCGTAGGGGTACTTGTGGCACTCAGGCATTCAGGTAATTCACCGCCGTTCTCTCGAATAATTTTGGGGAGAGATCGCGCCACCGACGATTTGAGTGCTGGTTCAATAATGCAAATATCTGGATATGCCTCGATCACATCTTGAATACTATATCCATCTGCCACCTTAACCTGGGTCCAGGAGGTATCTAGAACAGCCTGATGATTAATCCCTGCAACAGCATTAACTCCCTGGTCAACAAGTAATCGGGCTAACTTTTCTTTGAGTAGTGTTTCCTGCCGGACGATCTCTTTTCGTT
>JAHQVZ010000123.1 GCA_019634055.1 Leptolyngbyaceae cyanobacterium MAG.088 | reverse complement strand
TGTTTAGCAATTTACTAAACCCCAAGGCAACGTTGTTTTTCTTAGCCCTATTAATTTTGTTAGGGTTACGTTTAGCTGTCACCCAGCGCTAACGTGTTTGAAAAAGACTAAGACTGCAGGTGGCGATAAAACCGCCAAATAATTAGTAACCTATGCAAAACATAGAAACAGGTCATAGGCATTGGTGACAATGTCAGACAGATACATATTTTCAGGAATCTGGAACATATAGCTAACCCATAGGCTAACGCTATGGGCAAACGCATTATAGTCAGCGAAAGTGTAAATATGCTGGTTAGAAGCTGAATGCTAGATGAGTAGTCTGTTATGGATATTGCATTGGGTCTACTAATTTCGTTTGGGGGCCTGCTGCTAAGTGTGCTCCATGGGGTGTCGTTAGTATGGCCGTTGGGAGGTGCGATCGCACTCTTCATCCTGATCCATTACCGTCGTGGCCGATCGCTATCGTTACTGCTCAAATACTGCTGGCATGGAGCCAAACAATCCTGGCCCGTATTTAGCATTTTGCTACTAATCGGTGCCTTGATGAGCACCTGGCTGGCCGCCGGAACTGTACCAGCCCTGGTTTACTACGGCACCCAGCTGATCCACCCCCGATACTTTATTCTCTTTGCCTTTATTCTTACTGCCCTGGTTGCCACATTAATTGGCACCTCCTTTGGCGCAGCAGGCACCATTGGGTTAGCCCTAATGATTATGGCCCGCAGTAGCGAGATCACCCACCTAAATCTGGTGGCCGGTGCCATTATCGCCGGAGCCTATGTAGGGGACCGCTGTTCTCCACTATCGTCTAGCGCTCACCTAGTTGCCATCATTACTGATACACCCATCTATCAGAATCTAAAGCAAATGCTGGTCACCGCCTGGTTACCCCTGGCCCTAACGATCTTGATTTACGGTATCGTCTCCTGGTTCTACCCCTTAGAAATCTCGCAGCAGTCAAACATCAGCCAGCAGATTGCCACAGCGTTTGACCTCCATGGCATCACGCTGTTTCCCGCTGTGCTCGTATTAATCCTGGCCATGGTGCGCGTTAACGTGAAACTGACCATTATGCTGGGCTGGCTGGTAGCAATGGTATTGGCAATCAGTTTGCAACACTATTCGCTCAGCCAGGTTCTGGGGTTTACCCTGTGGGGGTTTCACATCGACAATAATCCTGACTTGGCAGCTATTTTATTAGGCGGTGGTCTCTGGCCTATGCTGCAAGTGTGTGTCGTAGTCTTGCTATCCACATCCCTGTCAGGGTTACTTACCGGTACCCACAGCTTAGACCGCATCGGACAATGGCTACAGCGCGCGCGCCAGCAGAGAACCCTATTTACAGGCACTACCCTAATCAGTTTGCTTGCCGCTGCCTTTGGCTGCACCCAAACCATTACCATTTTGCTTACCCATCAGCTAATAGCCCCCCACTATCGTCAGCAACAGTACAGTCATCAGCAAGTCGCCATTGATTTAGAAAACACAGCAGTGCTCCTAGCACCAATGATTCCCTGGAATATTGCTGGCTTAGTGCCAGCCACATTGTTGATGACAGGTCCGGGATTTATCCCGTTTGCGGTATATCTCTACCTCGTTCCCCTATGTAACTGGTTGTGGCCTGCCAAGCCCACTCCTATATCAGTTACCGCCTAGTGAAAGCACCTATAGATTTACTGATGCATTGAGTGACCTGACACCCCAAACAAAGAGAAATAGGGATTGTTTTGTAACGGTAGCTGTTAGTTTCTAAAACCGCAGAGGCACTATTACTTAAAAGGCTGTTGGCAGACTTGAGGTTTTACCCAAGTTGCTCCAGTCATGCTGATAGTGAGATCTCCTGAACCTATGCGTTTTGACTTGTCCATTCCAACGAATTGGAAATTCTTGCCCCTAACTTTGGTGGTGCTTCTATGCGCTGCCTGTGGTTCAGATCCAGCTGCTAATAATGCCAAGATTGATGATGCCAATGTAGCCCAGGCAGCTCCGATTGTCTCCGGAGACCCTGTTTACTTTGGTGTCTTAGCCATTGACAGTGCGGTTTCTGTCAATGAACGCTACAGTCCTCTGATGAGTTATCTATCAACTGAAATCGGTCGCCCTGTTGAGTTAGTGATCCTTTCCCAAGACGATCAATTTACAAAGGTGGCAGAAGAGGAACTGGATTTCACCACAAATAATCCTCTGGCAGCCGTACAAATTCAGCGACTGTACGATACTGAATTTCTAGTAACTCACACCCGCCCTAAAACAGGGACAGAATTCAGTGGCCTCATTGTAGTGAGGAATGATGGTGAAATCACCGAAATTGAGGATCTAAAGGATAAACGAGCCGCCTGCGTAAACTTTCAGACGGCAGCAGCAGGCTGTACCTTCCAAATTTATCATCTGTTGCAAAAGGACTTTGATCCTTACCAAGATTTCAGTAGTTTTGTCGAAAACAAATCTCAAGACAACATTGTTCTGGCGTTACTCAATGACACCATCGATGTCGGGTTTATTCGGACAGGGCAGCTTGAGAAAATGGAGAAAAAAGGTTTACTAGCTAACAAAGATAAAGTACGCATCATTGACGTGGCAGAGGATGACTTCTTTTATTCCCACACCACAGAGCTATATCCTGAATGGCCCATTGCTAAACTACCCAATACCGATCCTCAACTTGTCGAGCAAATTCAGTCGGCCCTGCTAAATATGCCGAACGATCATCCTGCCCTGGAATCCTTAAGAGCAGAAGGGTTTGTTCCCGCTGTTGACTATAGCCGTCTCGATACTTTGATTGAAACCCTACAGCTAAAAAGCTGGGATGCCAATTAAGGAGAATACCTTTTTAGAGAATCGCTGTCTGAAATTTAAGCACCCCTATGGACTGGTTTAAGAGCTGCAAGCCATGAAAAATCTTCGAAAATTTTTGGTGCTTAAGTTTCAGAACAGTGTGGCACTACGCTATTTAACAATTGCCAGCTCGTTTGTGCTATCGGTGCAGTTGGTATTTAGCCTGTTGCAAATCTACCGTAACCAGACCCAGCAGATGACTAATCTGCGTACTCAAGTTGAAAGCAGAGCTGACTTTTTGCGCGGTGTTGCCCCAGAAGCAGTTTTTGACCTTGACTTTCTGTATCTAGAAACAATGATGCAGCAGGCAACTGAAAATAGCGACATTGTTTACAGTGTAATTGTCAGTCACGATGGAGAGCTACTTACCCAGTACCTTAACCGTGAACAACCCCTAATCAAACTTGTTAGTGCAGAGTCTGGAGCACAGTCCGATAATTTATTAGATTTGCTGGTCAGGGTTGATCAGCTAGCCTACGTTCATCAAGTTCAACTCCCCATTGAATCCTTTGGTAAGCCCCTAGGACAGATTCGATTGGGCTACTCCACCCAACGGGTACGCTCAGAAAGTGTTAAAGCTGCTATAGAAAGTATCATCAGGGCCTTATTAGTAAGTTTCTTACTCGCACTCCTGACGGTTATCTTATTTAATCGTCAGGTCTACAGACCTTTGGATTCACTGAGCAAATTTGCCCAAGGGTTTGAAGAAGGAGACTTTGACCAACGCATTAACGTCGGTAACCCGGATGAGATTGGCCAAGTGGGCAGTGCGCTGAATCAAATGGCAGATCAGCTCCAGGAAAACTGGGCCAGACTGGCTGAAGCTTTAGATCAGTCGATTGCGGCTAATAGGGCAAAAAGTGAGTTTCTCGCCAATATGAGCCATGAGTTGAGAACACCGCTAAATGCGATTTTAGGGTTTAGTGAGCTAATGGCTCGCGAGAAGGATGTAACACCCAATCAAAAACGAACGCTAGGAACTATTAATCGCAGTGGTGAACATTTACTCTCGCTAATTAATGATGTTCTGGAAATGGCAAAAATTGAAGCAGGACAAACTTTAATTGAGCCAGTGGCGTTTGATTTACATTATTTTTTGCAGACGCTTCACGATATGCTTAGTGTGCGGGCTAAGTCCCAGAATTTACATTTGGTCTTTGATTATCCATCTGATTTACCCCAATACGTTAAAGCAGATGAACGCAAGCTACGCCAGGTATTACTAAATCTATTGAGTAACGCCGTTAAATTTACAAAAGAGGGTAGTGTCACGCTTCAAGCAGCAGCATTTCCCAATCCATCGCAAGCTCAGCACTATCGATTTAAATTTGCAGTTGCCGACACTGGACCTGGTATTTCAGAAGAGAATTTAGCCGTAATTTTTGAACCATTTGAGCAGACAGAAGTAGGTCGCAACAGTCAAAAAGGAACGGGACTGGGATTAGCAATCAGTCGTCGCTATGTAAGACTCATGGGGGGAGAGCTAACGGTATCAAGTGAGTTGGGACAGGGGGCAACGTTTCAATTTTCAGTGCCAATGAAGTTGTCAGAAGCCACCGAACTTCCGGTAAAGGCCACAGCAACGAAACGTGTTATTGGATTGGCTCCAGATCAAGCTTCCTATCGTCTTTTAATTGTGGAAGACGTTGAGGAAAATCGACAGTTGTTAACCAGGGTTTTGGAACTGGTCGGCTTTGAGGTACAGGCCGCTACCAATGGTATGGAAGGGGTTGAATGTTGGAAAGAGTGGCACCCTCACTTAATTTGGATGGATATGCGCATGCCTGTGATGGATGGTCCTGAGGCAACTCGATGTATTCGCGATCTTGAGAAGAATCAAGCATCCAGAAAACAACCTTCAACAATTATTATTGCATTGACAGCGTTTGCCTTTGAAGAACACCGAAAAATGGCCCTGGATGCTGGTTGTGATGACTATGTACGTAAGCCTTTTCGTGAACAAGACCTATTCGACAAACTTGAGCATTATTTAGGGGTCCATTATCTGTATGAAGGGAATGAGGCCGATCAACTAGAAGCATCTGTGACCGTTACCACTGAGAATGTTGTAGCTGATGAGCCGATTGACAAACAAATAGCTGCGATGCCCCGAGACTGGTTAATACAACTGCATGAAGCCTCTATACAGCTAGACCGTGAAGCTGTGTCTCAATTATTACAGCAGGTTGTAGATGACCATGGTGCATTGGTAAATGAGTTACAAACCTGGGTGAATAGTTTCAGATTTGACAAGATTACCGACTATACATCTGACATTTTAGAAGTTCACCATGGTTGATTGGGTGCTGTGTTAAAAGAACTAATTTCTTGAATCAAAATAGATAGATATGGCTGCTAATATTCTGTTGATTGATGATACTCCTCAAAATTTAGAATTATTGTTTGAGGTTTTACTCAAGCAAGAGTACAAGGTACGCTGCGCCATTAGCGGCCCCTTAGCCCTTAAGACAATTGAAGCGGCCCCTCCCGACCTTATTTTGCTGGATATCAATATGCCAGATATGGACGGCTACGCTGTATGTCAACAATTACAGTGTGATGAAAGGTTTCGAGAAATTCCAGTCATTTTTATCAGTGCCCTGGGTGAAACCTTAGATAAAGTAAAGGCCTTTGAGGTAGGGGGGGTGGACTATGTAACCAAACCCTTTCAGATTGAAGAAGTACTCGCCCGGGTTAAAACCCATCTTGCCCTTACATCGGCACGGGCTGAGGTCAAGGCTCTTAATGAAAATCTTGAACAGCGTGTAATAGAGCGTACGAATCAGCTACAAGAAAACCTGGTACAGCTTGCCATTGCCCGTGATGAGGCCCTGGCTGCAGAAAAAGCCAAAGGAGAGTTTCTGGCGACAATGAGCCATGAAATTCGCACACCAATGAATGGCATTATCGGCATGACTGAGCTACTGCTCGATACCAACTTAGACTCTGAACAGCACAACTTCGCTGAAACCGTTCAGAACTGTAGTAGTTCCCTACTCACCATCATTAACGACATTCTTGATTTCTCTAAAATTGAATCGAACAAGCTCGATTTAGAGCATGCGCCTTTCAATCTGCGCACCTGCATTGAAGAATCGTTAGAATTATTGGCTCCGAAGGCAGCAGAGAAAAACTTAGAACTCTGTTATGTAGTCGATGCGAATGTACCCAATGGTTTGGTGGGTGATAGCATTCGATTACGGCAGATATTAGTTAACCTGCTGGGTAATGCTGTCAAATTTACCCATACAGGTGAGGTTGTTGTTAAAGTACATACTGTCTCAGATGAGTCAGGTCATCAGTCGACTGACATCACACCGATAACGGTTAATTTCTCAGTGCAAGATACGGGTATTGGTATCCCTGCAGATAAAATGAACCGTCTGTTCAAGTCCTTTAGTCAAGCTGATTCCTCTACAACTCGTCGATATGGAGGAACTGGCCTTGGACTCGCGATTAGCAAAAAACTGTGCGAACTGATGGGGGGCTCAATGTCTGTAACCAGTGTTGTAGATGAAGGCTCATGTTTTTCATTTTCGATTGTTGCTCAGGTATTGCCTGAACAAGCTGTGACTCAATCACCGCAGTTAAGTAATCAGCTATTGGGCAAGCGTGTGCTTATTGTGGATGACAATGCCACTAACCGAGATATTTTAACGTTTCAAACGAAGTCTTGGGGCATAGTCCCAGTAGCGGCCCAGTCTGGTTATGAGGCTTTGGGTATTTTAAGCTGTCAATCTGATTTCGACGCCATTATTCTCGATATGCAAATGCCTGAAATGGATGGTTTAACTTTAGCCAATAACATCCGTTTACAGGGAGTCTATGGGCAAACCGTTCCATTAATTATGCTGACATCCATTGGTCGACCAGAGCTTCCAGAGCACAGAGTTAAAGCCATTAACTTTGCTGCTTTTCTCAATAAGCCAATTCGGCAATCACGCTTGTACGATGTCCTGAGTCAAGTTCTAATCGGCAAGATACAGCCTAAAGAAGAGGCTGAACCAACTACAAAAACATTATTAGAACCCACGTTAGGCCAGACTCACCCTTTAAAGATTTTGGTTGCAGAAGATAATTTGGTAAATCAACAGCTAGCCAAGCAATACTTAAATAAATTGGGGTACCAACCCGATATTGTTAGTGATGGCTGCAAAGCGATTGAAGCACTACAACAACATCCTTATGACGTCATTCTTATGGATGTACAAATGCCAGTTATGGATGGGCTGGCTGCTACGACAAAAATCTGTGAACAATGGCCACCACTTGAACGCCCACAGATTATTGCCCTAACCGCTAATGCAATGCAAGGTGATCGAGAACGATTTCTAGCTGCCGGCATGGATGGCTATATTAGTAAACCTATTCACTTACAAGAGCTGATAACAATCTTAAAACAAGTAGCCCCAAAAGCGTCGAGTATTGAGATTTGATTGACGCCTCTTGTTTTTTTGTAATATAGATTTCATTCTCTGTTGCAGCATTTCTATTAGATAGTCTAATTATATTAAGATTCGGAGCTCACTAACTCAGATAATCTTGTTGGGTATTTTGTCACTATCTATGACCACTTGTTTTTTTAAAGCCTGCATTTTCTGGTCTATTGTAAACGCCCAAACGGGTGAGAGTCTTACGGCAGATCACATACACCAGCCATGCACAAAGCAGGGTAGGCAGCAAAAAGGTAATCATCGTGATCTTCGGGGAATATTGACCCTGTAAAACCTTTACTTGCCATGTGATTATTATTCTGGCAGGTCCAGTTTCCGTAGATACCCAATGTAAAACAAAGGCCATACAAAACCCCAAAAAGCCTAGAGGGATAAGGCAGCCAAGGTTTTGTAGCCAGTCTTTTAAGATTGGATGCATGGTACAGAAAAATACAGGCCGAGGGAACACCTGTATTCGTAATAAAACACTCTATACCTATAGAATTCCTAGATAATTGATTAAATCCAGAAAAATTAATTACGAATATTTACATTTTACGGTGATTAGCAAGCCAGTTCAATCTTTTATAAGACAGAACCACCCTATTTAACCTCTTAGACTTTGCCCCTCCACACCTTTCTTAAAGGACTCTTGGGGTATATCCGGGATTAAATTGTGAAACGGAAATTTGGATATCTGATAGCTGATTAGGACTATCTAGGTTTGTTGTTTGTTAAGAACATCACTCACTCACTAAACGTTAGTCGCCCATCATAAGTTATTTCCATCAGGTAAACCTATGATGGATAGCGTTTTAGTCGAAACCAAAGAAACAGCTATGCGGTTAAATCTGTTGCCATAATTGTTCTAACTGAGCGCCGCTGATTGCCAGTGGGTAAAAATGTGAGTACCTTGAACGCGTAATGAACACTCATCCAGGTCAAAAATCATTGGTTCGTATTTAGGATTGGCGGCTTCTAAAACCACCACTGACTCTTTCTGGAAAAAATGCTTTAAAGTGGCACCTTGCCCTTCTATATAAACAGCAACAATTTCGCCAGACCTGGGATTGTAGTTGTCAGCTACAGGTCGAATACCTACATAGGCACCATCGGGGATACCGGCACCCACCATACTGTCTCCTGAAATCTTTAGTACATAGTCGTTTCGCTTCCGACCACCGTACTCAATATTGAGATGCCCATGCTCTTCAGTAGCTGGTTCGTGGCAATAACCGGCGGCAATTTCACCGCGAATAGGTAATCCTTCTGGTTCTGGCAGATCAGCGTAGGGAATATCTGAGAACTCAAAGTTGACTAGCTTAATGCTACGCGAAGTGCGCCTACGTCGGGTGATGTATTGGTTATTTTCTAGCCACTTCAGGCTATTTTGGATGCTGCCATGGGAGCGATCTGTTCCCGTAATAATTTCCCTCACGGTAGGGCTATTCTGGTGTTTGCGCCAGTACGCTTCGATGAAACTTAGTACGGTTCCGTGGGGTTTGCGGACAGCCATAGGTCAACATCATATAGAACAAATGTATTGTAGTTCAGATGATCTAAATCTGACAAGTGTTTATCAAATTTAGAATGGCGAAACAAACTCACGACTCACTAGCGAAGCGAACTCACTATTCACTATTATTTGTTGAAGGCTTAGTTTGAGAACAGCGATGACGGCAGATTACGAGCAGCTTGGTAAGTTTTATCTGGGTAGGGAATACAGTCTCAACGATGGGGAGCTGCTGGAGCCGTTAGTGCTGTACGATTCTCAGGATCTCACCACCCACGCCATGATTGTGGGAATGACCGGGAGTGGCAAAACAGGGTTAGGCATAGCGCTGCTAGAAGAAGCGCTGATGGATAATATTCCGCTGATTGCCATTGATCCGAAAGGTGATTTAGCAAATCTTTTACTGACCTTTGATCAATTGAGTGCTGAACAGTTTCGCCCCTGGGTAGATGCCCAGGCCGCTGTGGGTAAAGGGATGACGGTGGATGACTATGCTCAGGCTCAAGCGGAACTGTGGGAGGAGGGGTTAGGGCAATGGGGACAGGATAAAACGCGGATTAAGCAGTTACGTCGTCAGGTGGAGATGGCTGTTTATACGCCGGGAAGCTCAGCCGGGCGTTCTGTCAGTGTGTTGCAGTCTTTTGATGTGCCGTCAGAGGCGGTTCTGGCTGATAGTGATTTGCGCCGAGACCATATTCAAACAACGGTCACTAGTCTGCTGGCACTGTTGGGAATCGAGGCCGATCCGGTAACCAGTCGAGAACACATCCTGCTGGCAAATATTCTTGAGACTGTCTGGAATGAAGGAAAAGGCGTTGATCTTGCGGGGCTGATTCAGGCAATCCAATCGCCTCCGTTTGAAAAAATTGGTGTGTTGGATTTAGATATGTTTTACCCAGCCAAGGAACGCTTTGGTCTGGCGATGCAAATAAACAATTTGTTGGCAGCTCCGGGTTTTGATGCCTGGCTCCAGGGAGAACCTTTGGATATTCAACGGCTGTTGTATACCCCAGAAGGGAAACCGCGTGCGGCGATTTTTAGTATTAATCATTTGGGCGATCGCGAACGTATGTTCTTTGTGACGATGTTGCTCAATGCTGTCTTGGGCTGGATGCGCACCCAGTCAGGTACGGGTAGTTTACGAGCCATGGTTTATATGGATGAGATTTTTGGCTACTTGCCGCCTGTGGCTAATCCGCCCTCTAAGCTGCCGATGTTAACGTTGTTAAAACAGGCCCGTGCCTTTGGTGTAGGCATGGTGCTGGCAACACAAAATCCAGTGGATCTAGATTATAAAGCTCTATCTAATATGGGCACATGGTTTATTGGTCGCCTACAGACCGAACGAGATCAAGCACGGGTGGCTGACGGGCTTCGCAGTGCTGCCGCTGGCCTGGAGTCTGACAATTTGGAAACACTTTTAAGTGATTTGGGAAAGCGGGTATTTTTGTTGCATAACGTCCATGAAGATCGACCTGTGATTTTTCAAACGCGATGGGCGATGTCCTATTTGTGTGGTCCGCTGACGCGGGAACAAATTAAGCAATTGGGACAATCGGTTAATCCAGACGAGAGTGTAAAACCTGAAAAATCTGTTACTAGCCCTACTGCGAGTGAAACACGAACAGAATTATCTCCTCCCAGTTTGCCAGAAGACATTTCTGTATATTATCTACCGGCTACTGGTGAGGGGGTAGTTTACCAACCAGCGGTGATTTTTGCCGCAGACGTTCACTACAGTAGTAAAACCTATGGTGTAGAAGAAACCCGTGCCATGACCCTGGCTGTTCCTGTAGAAGATGGTCCTGTGATGGTGGATTGGGAGCAGGTGATCAATCTATCGTTAGTGCCTGCAGATTTAGAAACAGAGCCATGGACGGATGCCGCATTTGGTGAGATTCCAGCCAAGGCCAAAAAGTCAACTACCTTTGGCAAATGGCAAAAAGATTTTTTACGATATGTGCGTCAGCATCGAAAGCTGACGCTATATCGATCTAAATCGCCAAAGTTAGTGGGGGAGGTAGGTGAATCTCAGGCAGACTTTTTGGTGAGACTGCGGCAATATCATCGAGAACAGCGCGATCAGGCGGTGGAAAAGCTACGTCAGCGCTATGCGACTAAACTGAAAACTGCTGAAAACAAATTATTGCGGGCGGAGCAGGTAATTGAACGAGAAGTTATGCAGGCTCGACAGCGGCAGATGGACTCGGCAATTACGGTGGGGTCTACGCTATTGGGTGCATTTATGGGACGTAAGTCGGTGACTGGGGCACGCCGTGCTGTGCGTACGGCCAGCCGTATTGGCCAGTCCCAGCTAGATGTGCAACAGGCAAAAGAGAAGGCTAACTTGGTCCGGGATGATATTGCGGCTTTAGAAGCTGAACTACAGCAAGAGCTGACTGCGTTGGAAACAGAGTTTCAGTTCGATGATTTGGTGGTTGAAGCGGTTGCGATCGCACCTAAATCCACCAACATTACCCAGCATGTCTTCGGTTTGTTGTGGTTGCCCTATCAACAAACTGAATCAGGCCAGCTAACCGCCATGTGGTCATAAACTATACTCATTGTTGCGATCGCAAAGCCTATGCCTGCCATAGAGGTGCAAAACCTGACCAAGGTTTATCCAGTTCCCATCAAACAGTCTGGGCTAGCAGGCACATTGCGCCACTTCTTTAAGCGCCAATATCGTCAGGTCAAGGCCGTTAACGACGTTTCCTTTTCTGTAGAACCAGGTGAGATTGTCGGTTTTCTGGGACCCAATGGAGCAGGCAAAACCACCACCTTAAAAATGTTGACCGGATTGATTTATCCATCATCAGGCCAGGTCAGCGTGGCGAGTTATACCCCGTTTCAACGTCAGCGTTCTTTTCTAGAGCAAATCACCCTGGTGATGGGGCAAAAGCAACAGCTAATTTGGGATCTACCCACCTTAGATTCATTACGCATCAACGGAGCTATTTACGATTTATCTAACCAGGAGCTGCGTCATCGGATCCATGAACTAGCCGAAATGCTTGATCTATCCGATAAACTCACCCAACCAGTGCGCAAACTTTCCTTAGGAGAACGCATGAAGGCCGAAATGCTGGCCGCGCTTTTGCATCATCCCAAAGTTCTATTTCTAGATGAACCCACCCTGGGCTTAGATGTAAATGCCCAAATGGCCGTTCGAAAATTTTTGCAGATTTACAACCAGCATTATCAAGCCACTATTGTTTTAACCAGCCATTACATGGCAGATATTACGGCACTGTGCGATCGCGTTTTACTAATTTATCAAGGTCAGCTAATTTATGATGGATCCTTAACTAGCCTGGTCGAACGATTTGCCCCCTACCGTGAAGTCACCGCCGAGCTAGCCCAAGAAATCCCCGCCGCCGCGTTAGAGACCTACGGTGAAATTCAGTCCCTTGATGGCTGTAAGGTTGTACTGCTCGTCCGTCGAGATGACCTAACTAAAACTGTTTCCCAGGTATTGGCACAATTGCCAGTGCGCGATCTAACCGTGACCGATCCCCCCATTGAAGACATTATCGGCCGTGTATTTGATGCAGGCAGCGTTTAGGAATTGGAAACAAAGCCTTAGCGAACTTCTCCGATAAACGGAGTCCCCCAAAATTTCCAATTTTCCTTATTAAAGGGCGCACGCCACTTATAGATAAGAGCTGACTCAATCGCTTGACGAGGCCGACGTTCGGCTGGAGCATGACGCCAAAACGCAATTCCCAATTGGCTTTCTAAATTGTAGTGATAATGGGCCTGGCGATAGTTCATCAAATAGCGCTTACAATCATGCTCCCCTTTCCAACGCTGATTCGACTTAACTGTCTCCCCAACATAGAGCAGCAATTCACTCTGATAATCGATCACAAAATAGAGAGCAGCCACACCAACATCACTAAACTGCCAGCGCCAAAACTCCGTATTTTGCTGAGGCAATGTAAAGGGATCAATCGACTCAGAAGGATCAAGTGCCACCCCAAATAGGCTAGCCTGCTCCATAATGGGTGACGTTTTTACAGCCGTTTGGAAAGTAGAAACCTTATGCTTCCAGGCTGTCAACTCGTGCTGACCAAGATAAGTATGGGCCTGCAAATTTTGATACTGAGACTGGTTAACAGCCCGCTGAGCCTCATCACTAAGCAAGGAAGTCTGTTTTCGAGTACCCATATAAGTATTCTAACGCAAACGCTAGATGTGGTGTAATCATCCTTTTAGCCGCTGATCATACCTCTCTATCTAGCATCAAGAATGCCTGCTTAATAATTTATATAGTGAACATTGCCCTAAATTTAGTCTGGAAAGTAAGTCATAGGTCCTGTAATCATTGGCATCGACATCAGTCTACGTATGTTCTATAAGACGGCATGTTCTGCTTAGTAGTGCAAAAGTATTCTCATATTGTGAAGACATATACCGAATCTAAAGGTGAGTTTGTATTGATTTTGTAGGTCTCACCTTTTATTACGTCCGGTTTTGTTGTTACTACTTAAAATTATTGAGAGCAGAGGGTGGCTACCGAGTAAATGCTGAATTGCACCAGCGCTCATTTAATGTTTACTCGTTAGGCTAAGCGAAGCGAACAAAATATATGTATCCCGTCTGATAGGACTTTTGGGCAACCTAAAGTTGCCGATTATCTCTCAGTCTGTTGTAAATATTGCTATAGATTATGGTCGATAGTGTAAAAACATCCTCTCCTGTTTCAGCGGTAGTCCAACCGGAATGCCATACCATTCATTTGCCTGTCAGTGTGGCAGTGGTTGAAGCAACAGCATTTAAGAAGCAGTGTCAGACACTTTTTGCAGAGCGATCTGATTTGTCGGAGCTGGTGTTAGATTTTTCGGCAACTCGCTTCATTGACAGTAGCGGTATTGGTGGTCTGGTAATCTGTCATCGGTTAAGTGCGGCTAAGGGCTGCAAACTTCGATTGGTGAATGTGACACCTCAGGTCATGATGGTGCTGTCATTAACCGAATTAGACAAGGTATTTGATATTACCCTTGCTCCTGCCAAAGAGTCTGACTCAAAAGAGCAAGTTCTGCCTGAAACCCATCCTTCAGTAAATTCCAAAGCAAAGCGCGCTTTGGATATTGTAGGTGGGCTAGTGGGCTTATTTTTAACGCTACTGGTGTATATACCAGTTGCCATCATCATTAAGTTCGACGATGGCGGTCCTGTATTTTTCGCCCAGACTCGTTGTTCTTGGCTAGGTAAGCGGTTCAAGATTTATAAGTTCCGTTCCATGGTGACTAACGCTGAAGCTCTCAAGAGTCAGGTGAAGAACAAGGTGGAAGGGCCACTGTTTAAGAACGACAATGATCCCCGTATTACTAAAATTGGTGGGTTCTTGCGCAAAACCAGTTTGGATGAGTTTCCCCAGTTTTGGAATGTGGTCAAAGGTGACATGAGTCTGGTGGGAACACGACCTCCAACGCCTGATGAAATTGAGCAATACGAAGTAGGCGCATGGCAACGCTTAAATGTTAAGCCTGGTATGACAGGCGAATGGCAGGTAAATGGTCGCTCTAGCATCACCAAATTTGAGGACGTCATTAAATTGGACCTGCGCTATCAGGAGAACTGGAGTTTCTTCTACGACATTAAGTTAATTATCAAGACTGTCACTGTTCTATTTAGCAAAGAATCTGGTGCTCAATAGAGCGTTTGGAATAAAGCTGAATTAACAATAAAAAAGGAGTAATGGCAAGCCATTACTCCTTTTTTATTGAGCTTATAGAACCGTCAGATTAGCCAACGTCTACCTGGCTAGTATCAACGGCAGTAGCACCATCAACATCCTTAGCCACAGTCACCATTTTATCGAGGATGGCTTGACTAGGAACTTTCCCCTTTAGGACAACCTTGCTGCTGAGTTGGGCTACCCAGAGGGTATCAACATCATCTAGCTGAGAATCTTCATCAAAAGCAAGGGCAACGCGCTTAGCGAGACCACTTTCGTCAAATTCACCGGTAAGACCAACCTTACATAAGGGAATATCATCCTCTGCAGCAGCAGGGGTACTAGCAGGAGCGGCGGCTGTGGGAGCAGCTTTGGGGGCTGCTTTTTTATTTGCACCAGGGCGACGACCCACTTTAACACTGGCACCTGCAGGCTTGTCCTGCTTGAACATACGTTTTAGAAAACCCATGGAAATTTCCTACGCTATACCACAAGTGAGTAGAACAAAATGTGAGTAGAACAGATGACTCACTTTCAACAGGGTAGCGGTCAGTTTCTGATCCCATCCACATCTTCAGGAACAAATAATCTTAATGGCGTATTTTCTTGCGCAAGATGGCATAGTTCGGCAACTAGGTAACGGCCTCAGTACGTAATTATCAGGGTAGGCATTGAAGCAAATTGTTGTAGTCTGGGCGCGGATATGTTTTCGACAAGGCTAACCATGGTACGAGACGGGATGCAAACGTTGACGAATCGCTATTTTGGCGGGCGGCGGGTGTCGCCTATGGTGCTAAAACATATGCGCGATAGCCTGATGGATGATTCGGAGCTGAACCGTGACTATGTGGTTATGACCATTGGTGCTTGCATCATTGCCACCCTAGGTTTGCTGTCTAATAGTGCGGCGGTAATTATTGGGGCGATGCTGGTTGCGCCGCTAATGTTACCGATCCGTGGCATGGCCTTTGGCTTTTTGGAAGGTGATATTGAGCTGATTAAGGAAGGGGCTAAGGCGTTAGGGGTGGGAACTGCGATCGCAATTGTCCTTTCTTTAGCCCTGGGGCTGATGCTGGGCCTATCGGAATATGGCTCAGAGGTGTGGGCGCGCTCGGAACCCACACTGCTGGATCTGGGCATTGCCATTACAGCAGGGGGTATTAGTGGGTTTGCCAAGGTGCAGCCCAAGCTATCGAATACTTTATCGGGAACTGCGATCGCAGTGGCCCTGATGCCACCGGTCTGTGTGATTGGTTTAGGCCTGGCCCAGGGCAAGATGGCCCTCAGCCAGGGAGCGACCTTACTGTATGTGACCAATTTAATCGGCATTACCCTGGCCTGTATGCTGGCGTTTTGGCTAACAGGGTATGCGCCATTTCAAAAAGCGCGCAAGCCCCTACGGTTTGTGTTGATTTTTACGGCAGCGTTGATTGTGCCCTTGGCGATTAGTTTAATAGAGCTGGTACGGCAAAATCGGCTAGAAGATGAGGTCCGGGATGTATTGGTCGGTGGCACACTGACATTCCAGCGCTCAGAACTTGTCAATAGTGATATCAACTGGCGGACAAAGCCACCGGAAGTGCGTTTGAAGGTTTATACCACAGAGCCGGTGACACCAAAACAGGTGCAACTCTTAGAAGAGTATGTGGAAGATCGGATGGATCGAGAATTTAAGCTGATCTTGCGGGTGAGTGAGGTAGAAGAGGTTACCCGAGAAGAGGCACAACCGGCCAGTGCAGAACCCATTAGTGAAGACGAAGACGAGTCGATATTAATGGTCCGTCAAGACTAAAAATCCAGGTTGAGACGGTGAGTGCGCTACGCTAGTGAATCGTGAATTCGCAGCGCTAGTGAGAGGTGTAAGCTGCAGACACGCTTCGAGGTTGTAGCCGTTAACCAATCCCCTCTTGTGCGAGGGAAACCCCAATTTGCCTAAGTGGGATAGCTTGAAAGTTGATCTGGGGACCTCAATGTCCCCAGATCAGGGAGGTTTCAGGAGGGAAAGTCCTGAGCAACCCTTTTCTCTATGTGCCGATACTTAACTTTCCAAGTCCTGGCTACACATCGCTCACAGATAGTGTCATGCTCCGCCGAATCGCCCCCATGGATGGAATAATTCCAGCAGCGATCGCACCTATCCCTCACACGCTAAATACATCAAAATCCCCAATAGCCGCTCTAATGGCTCCAGACCTTAGGCTTCTAAATCAATGGTCAAATCAGTACCCTGAAGTTTGAGAAATTTCCACAGTTCACCATTGGTTACACAGCCATAAATAGTCTTCTCTGGCTGCTGATTAAAAATCTGAGCAGCTATCATTTCAGCCGCACACTGTCCCAAACCAGCATTTAGATTTTCTGGCTTGGCCTCCACCATCATTATCACAGGTGATTCCAACACCAACAACCTGGGAGACCGGGCAATCAAAAAATCTACATAGCCCACCAATTCTTGGCTTGGGTCAACGTTAAACTCCTTGCCCGAAAACACACTGACTTTGGTATTGGCCAATCGTCGTACTGCCGTCAAAATTGGGTTGATAATCCATTCACTGCGTGCTTTCTCATTGCCCTGGGCCAGAGCTAAGGGAAGACCATCTGCCAATGTTGCACTTAGTAGGGTATCAGGCGAGACAGTAGGCAGCTGTGGTAAGAAGTGAATGGCTTCATGCACATTGAGGCCAAACTCTTGCTGTACTTTCTGTAAGCTAAATTTGCTATACAGCATCTGCAGTCAAGCTAACAGGACTATGGATTGATCATAGCTCAGGGTTAGAACTTGCCATCCAATGCCTCTACACATCGCTCACAGATGGTCTCATGCTCCGCCGACTCGCCCACATGGGTGGAATAATTCCAGCAGCGATCGCACTTTTTCCCCGCCGCATCCACAATGCCAATGCCAAAGGTATCGGACTCACTGCGATACTTAATGTCCTTGAGCCGATCAGCACTATCCAAAATCTCCACTTGAGACACCAAGAACAAATCGCGGGCCTCATCCACATGGAGAGAACCCGGTGCGATCGCATCGCTAGGATTCATCGCCGCTAGCGTTTCCCGCAGCTGAGTATCAGCAATGTAGATCAGG
>JAHQVZ010000122.1 GCA_019634055.1 Leptolyngbyaceae cyanobacterium MAG.088 | reverse complement strand
CCCAGTTCTTTCGGAACAGCAATGAGTTGATTGTGACCGAGGGAAAGGGATGTGAGCTTGTTCAGCTGTCCGAGTTCTTTAGGAATAGCGTTGAGTTGATTTTGAGAGAGGTCAAGGGATGTGAGATTGCTAAGCTGCCTGATTTCTTTAGGAATAGCGTTGAGTTGATTTTGAGAGAGGTTAAGGTCTTTGAGGTTGCTAAGCTGTTCGAGTTCTTTAGGGACAGCGCTAAGCTGATTTTGTGAGAGGTTAAGGTCTTTGAGGTTGCTAAGCTGTTCGAGTTCTTTAGGGACAGCGTTGAGTTGATTTTGGGAGAGATTAAGGTATATGAGCTTGTTCAGCTGTCCGACTTCTTTAGGGACAGCGTTGAGTTGATTTTGGTCGAGGCGAAGGTCGGTGAGGTTTTGCAGCTGTCCCAGTTCTGTCGGTAGCGAAGTAAGTTGATTGTCGGAAAGGTCAAGCAATGTAAGCTGACTAAGCTGTCCCAGCTCTTTCGGAACTGCAATCAGTTCTAGAGCTGATAGATCTAGTTCTGTGTCTTTATTGTCTATTGCTTCTTGAATCAGCTTTTGGGCTACAATAAATTCCTCATGATTTTCGTGATCTGCCTCAACAACAATGTCTTCTGGTTTTACTGCCAACACCTGAGCAATGGCCACCAGGCTCGCTTCACTCAGCCGCTTACCCTGCTCCGGGTGAAATAGCTGACTGACTGTATCCGCACTCACGCCTGCCAGCTTAGCAATGGCGGCAAAGCTCAGGTCCAGGTCAGCTTTTGCAGCTTCTAGCTTTTGTAAGCCTGCAGGACTAGCCAAAAAACTAAGTGGGTTTGACGACATAGTGGGCATTGAGTCGGTATCGTTACCAAGGTACTCGCCATAGCCCCAGGCTGCCAGGAATTCCTAAAATTTTTGATGGACGGTGCGCAGCATAAAGCCTACGCACTAATATGTCGATGCTAAGATATGAGGGCGAGTACATTTATATCCTTTGACCATTAGTAATTAGGACTATACGCAATGGAAAAGTTCGATAGGATTACTTTTGATCCTAATATCATGGCGGGACAGGCTTGTATTCGAGGGATTCGGATTACGGTCTCTCTGATTTTGAACTTATTGGCCAATGGTCAGTTGGAATCCGAGATTGTGGAAGAGTATCCTGAATTGGAAATAGAGGATATCCGACAGTCTCTTAGATACGCAGCTTGGTTAGCAACAGAACAGGTATATCTACATTCGAACGCTAACGCTGCATGAAGTTTTTAGCAGATATGGGAATTTCACCCCGCACGGTTACATGGTTAAAAGACCAGGGACATGACGCAGTTCGGTTGAGTGACGAAGGATTACAACGATTGCCGGATGCGGATGTGATGGCTAAGGCTCTGGCAGAAAAGCGAATCTTGTTGACGATGGACTTAGGGTTTGGGGCATTGCTGGCTATGAGTCGCGGGCAATTTCCGAGTACTGTTATTTTTCGATTGAGCTCAAACGATCGAACGGTGCGCGGGGCACACCCTACCGTCTATCCACCAAGCCGCCGCCACTGTTCCGGCGGCGGCAACAAAAACTCATAGCTCCCCGCCGCACTGCCCGGCTTTGCCGCCAGCACAATATCAAACGACAACGAAATCCGTTCCCCCTCCGTATGATTCATCGTCACCCCATGGCGTTGCTTCGACGGAAACAAAATCAACCGCCCCTCCACCGGCACATACATCGCCTGGTCCTGATTTAGCGCATTCCAATCCACAATAATATTCGTATTCTCACTGCCCAACCCAGGGCTGACCTCATTGGCCCGCACATCATCAAAAAACACCAGACTGCCCGCCTCATCACTGCCCGAGTTTGGCACCGATACATAATACACAGCACTAATGTGGGACGTATTATGGCAGTGGGACCCTACCTCCTGCTGATGGCGAGAAATCACAGGCCAGGCCCGCTGAATATAGAGATCAATCTGGTTTAAATCCACACCCAGCGATTTCAAATACTTCTGCACATGCGCTTCCACCTGACCCACGATCCAGGCAAACCGAGGATCAGTATGAATCTGCTCTGCCCCATGTAGGTCCCCCGTCCAGGCCATCTCAGGAAACGCCCGCCGCTCATAGCCATCCTTTTCTAGCTGTAATGCCGCATCCATCAGCAGTCTCTTTTGAGCTGTTGCTTCTGGTAGGTCTTCGTAGTAGACAGCAAGGGGAAACCAGGTATCAACGGGCATTGTTTGGGCTTTGAGAATAAAGTTATCGAGATTGAGTAGCTTATCAGACTTCGGCTTTGGCTGGAGGTTTGATGAAGCGTCAAGGGTGAAGAGATCTAATCCATACGGTGCGTTACGACTATGCACTTCGTGCAGGCTTTGCCAACGCCTAACAGTGCCCTACTCTTCTCACCACTCTTTACTCTTTACTCTTCACTCACCACTCACTACTCCCCCCTTTCTCGAATCCACTCATGTAACAAATGCCAACAGGGCAGAAAATATTGGGCCAACACCGCATCCATCTGCCAAAAATTACTATAACCGTCACCAGAGCAAAAGCAGCCAATAAAAATCATTAACAGGTCATGGTATAGCTGAGGCTGGTCTACCGTTTCAGCTGTCACATCGCGACAGGCATCTACGCAAAGATGGTTAATGGTGTTTTGCAAATACACCAAATTGGTTGCGGCTTGACCAAACAACCCCGTACTCGACTTTAATGACGACAAATAATGTTGCCGATAATCATCTAAAAACAGCTCATGGAGACGGCTTAATTTCTGTTTTAGATGGGCCTTAAGCTCTAACGAGAGAGGCTTAACACCTTTGGTCTTCCAACTAGCTAAAATCTCTTGCTCTAACGGGGAGGTTTCCAGGGCAGAAATATTGATTTTCATTAGTGGATCAATCACCCGAATAAACAGAAAATCAAGATCCAATAAACTCAGGTCAAGTTTGACGGGCTTTGCCTTAAATACGGAAGAACTGAGTAGTTCTTCGGCTGATTGGGGATGACACCAAACAAACTTAAATTCCGCCACATCTGCCATCATTTCCCCAATCAGGTGGGTGAAGACCAGCCCCAATCGCTGCTTCACCTCTCCATGGAAAAAAGCATGGGCTTTGTGCTCATCCAAACTGACGTCATCCCCTGTAGGCGAGAACAGTTCACGACAGGTAACTGGTCCTTGGTCGGTGTAGGCTGTTTCCCCTGCCCGCAAAGGTTCATCACAATGCCCCAGGATGGCATAGTCTGCCTCAAACTGGGTCATCATTAGTTGCCAGTAATGGCCCCAAATGTCATGAATCAAAAAAGCCTCTGCCTTGGCTGTGGGCAAAATGCTCACAGAACTAGAGAGGGCATCGACGATGCTATCGACGGGTTCCTGCAGCTGTTGAGCCATGGGTGTAACCCAGGTGGTATCTATGTAGCTGGGTTTGCACGGTCCAAAGGTGGGAAAGCGACGAAACTGGTCAAAGCTAAAGTTTTGCATGGTTTCAAACACTTCAGCCAGTTGTTGTTGTTCACTGCTGGGCACCTGGGCTGCAAGAGCGCTTTGCTCTGCAGAGAGACAGAAGTAAATCTGTAGCGGTGTAAAAACAATATCGATGACGTTGGCGGGGACGGTAATGCCAAATAAATGTTTGAACAGAACGGCGGCTTGAATCTTACTGAGTTGGAGGTTTGGCTGGCTGTTGTGAGTGATGTTAGCTAACCCTACACTGCTTAATGTAGCTTGGATGACAGTGGCTTGGTGGGCGATGCGTTCGTCTACATTGTTCAGGACTCTGATGACATCACGCTGATCCTGAGAAGAGAGTTGAAAGTGTTGGCATAGGGGAACGATGGCATCCTCAGTGGTGAGTATGGCAGGAATGTCATCGGGGAGCTGTTTGCTGAGGGTGGGGGAGGGGATGGTGCCCTGCCATTGATGACCAGCCAATTGGTGATAGTGCCTGGTGAGTAAGGCCGCTCGCACAAATGCCTGTCGTACAGTAAGAGGAATCTCTTTGATAGGAGATGTTTGGTGTTTTACCTGATGACGCTGCCATTGGGCTAGGTCGGTTTGTAAGCTTTGCAAGCGAGTCTGTTGCCGTTGATAGAATGTCTTGTTTTCATCAGAACAATCGCCACGACGGCGCAAACAGCGGGCGATCTCGAGCGCTTCGGTCAACATTGTTTGATGAGTTTCGACCAGGGGTTCTAAATACATAGGATTTTTTAGCAAGGCAGCGCCTTGGCTACCTGTTTTAGAGAATTAAATGTTTTATTGATTAATACGAACTAAGCGAATTTCTGTACGCTGGTTTTTAGCATCATTGGCGGGGATGCCGGATAGCGGCTGGCTAAAGCCTTTTCCTTCAGCCACGATATTGTGATTTACAGATTGGCCTTTTAAGTACTGCACCACAGATTCGGCTCGCTGTTGACTAAGGCGCTGGTTGAGATCGGCACTGCCAGTTTTAGACGTGTGGCCAATCACTCGGATGGCAATGGTTTCAGTATTAAATTCGTTGATCTCGGCAGCCAGTTTAGTTAGGGTTTGTTGGCCTTCGGTTGCGATCGCAGCCGACCCTGTCCCAAACTTCACCTCACCCCGCACTTGTAAATCCCCAATCGGTTGCGACTGTTGAATGGCTTCTGGCGTCAGCTGCGCCTGGGGCTGAGGGGCATTGGCCTCTCCGGTAAGAAATTTTGCCAGTTCAGGATCGTCCGCCTGCACCAGTTGAATCAACGATTGGGTATTGGCAACGGCATCAGCAATAAAGCGATCGCTATACAAATCATTAGCCTGGGGCACCTGGGACAGTTGACCAGAGAGCACCAGGATGGCGGCAGTGGCATCAATTCGCTTAGCCAGGGTGCCGTCCCCCATCCAGCGACCAGCCTCTACAGAAGTAAAGAAATCAATGCCGCTCAGCACTAAATCGGCCTGGGGAGCCGACAGATCCCCATCGGTTTGAATCAGGGTTTTAAGCTGGCTATTATCCCTGGCGGCTTGGTCCATCCGACGATAGTAGGTCGATAGAAAATTGGTCAGCTGTTCTTCATCGTTTTGAATTAAGTCATCCGAGGCCACAATCACATCCAAAATGGCATTGGGGGCATCGTTACTAGAGAGCACCACCGTATGGCCCTGTTCCCGAGCCTGGCTAACAAATGGCTCCCACAATACGGCCACTGCAATATTTTGGCTAGCATCCTGCAGCGCTTGCCAGGCTTCAGACGCTTCTGCCACCTTCAGCTGGTCAAAGTCCGATAAATTAAAGCCGTCAAAGCGAATATCTAAAACCTGGGCTAAATACTCACTGGGGGTATCTGCCGCATAGGCCAGACTCAGGGGCTGTCCCTGGGCCACGAGCTGACTCAGATCGTTAAGAGATTTTAGGTTGGCATACTTAGGGGTATTCAGCACGACGGCATCAGCGCCAACGGTACGATCAATTAAGCCTACAATCTTGCCCTCTGGATCGTGCTTCAAATATTGATCCAGAGTGGTCACAATCAGGTCGGCTTTCCCGTTTTCTAAACGAGCTGCCCGTTCTGCCTGGTCAAATTCGTTCTCAAACCGCAATGATAAGTCTGATTGTTCTAGCTCTTCATTAAATTCTGGAGAACGAAATGTACTGTAACCGCTGAATGTGTCCCCTAAAATAACCAGTTCGTTAGTTTTACCACCGGAGAAGGGTAATGGCTGTTTTGACGACGAGAAGGCGAGGTCTTTAAATTTCCACGCACCGAATCCAACCGCGAGAGCACCCAAAATATAGACGATTGGTGGTGGGCCACCTTTACGACTTGACACCTACATTTCCTCCAGTAATTGCATGTGCATACTGCTCTACTACAGCCCGTATGCCATGGGTCCGCAGAGTAGGCCGATGCTTTGATGACCTGATTTTAGTAAACCCTAAGGTTAGATAGGCCATAACGTTGGTTATGATTTTTGTCTTGACGATGGGGAGCTTGAATCAGGGGTTGTGTTTAGGGGACTGCTTTTTTTGTAATTCCCGTAGTCGCCGCGACACTTCTTGCTGTTGCTCCAGAGGATCAACCTCAGACATGGCTTGCTCTGCTGGATTAACCGATAATTCTACAAAAGCCCGCTTTTCTAGATAACGGGTATGTACAGAATTTTTAGCCGCTTCAAATTGAGCTCGGGCAGATGCCATATCCTGCTCGTTATGAGTTTCGGCAATCACCGTCAGGGCTTCATTGATCTCGGTCAGATTTTTGAGGGCCTGCAAATCGCTTTTATAGCTTTCTAGACGGGCACGCTCTTCGCGGAGCTTCTTTTGTGATGCATTGACGAAGGTTTCTGCTTGTTCTACTTGGGTCTCTAGCTGGGGCAATAGTGCTTCTAGCTGCATGACTCGTTGCATGGCAGCGGTGGCATCGTCATTGCGCCCTTCTGCTTGAGCATTGGCGGCTGATTTTTCAGCCCGCTCAAGCTGACGTATTTTTTGGATATAGGTAGCCTTGGCTTGCTGGTAAGTTTTGTACTGTTGATTGGTGGCATTCGCTAATTGCTGAACTGATTTTTGCATCGCTTTGAGTGAGGCTTCGGCGGTTGCGATCGCGCCATCATCTAAATTAGCCTCGGCCTCGGGCGTTTCCTCAGAGATTCCCCACAACCAGTTCCATGTAGCCAGGGTTGCCTTACCTCCACGCTCCCCCATCAACCAATAAACGGCCTTTTTCATGTGTCGTTACAGCGGAAATAATACAGATATAGCAGTTGCTCTAGTTATTCATACCTTAAGCCATCCCATCGGAGCATGCCCTAAAAAGCTGGCCTATACTCCTATGCTAAACCACGTTCAAGGTTTAACCTGTAGTGTCTTCTACGGTAAAACTTCGGTTCTAAAAGCGGGCAACGTTAAAAGCAACGGGCTTAACGCTATAAGGAATACTTCAACCAATTCATCGATGATTCCTCACAATTCATAGCGATCTCGATCACCAAGTTCACTCAGCTTTATTCAGATAGCCCTTACCCAACCCTTAGAAAGCCATCAACCGGCACTCAGCCACGCCCTAGATAGTAGTAATCGAAGCAGCGCACCGCGCTTTCACTTATTAGGAGAACAAACCCATGAAAAATCTATTGTCCACCGGTCTATCTGCCCTTATATTGACGGCTGCAATTGTTCCCTTTGCAGAAATTGGCAGTGTTAGCGATGCTCTAGCAGCCCAGCCCAGCATTGCCCAGATTAAAAGTTTGATTACCTCTGGTCAGTTCGTGACCGTTGACCAAGCCAAAGATACCACCGGCACCGCCCGCATCGTCGAAAAAGATGGCCAGCGCATTCTTGAATTTGATGGAGCCTTTGACACCGCCCGTGGTCCTGATGTGCAGGTGGTGCTTTACCGGGGTGATTCTGTTCCCGTCAGCATAGATGAAGCGGACTACATTGTTGTGGGCGACCTCAAGAGTTTTGAAGGCTCCCAGGGCTACGTTTTACCCGCCGACCTTAACCTTGATGACTATGGTTCCGTCGCCATCTGGTGCGCAGAGTTCAACGTCACCTTTGGCTACGCTGATATTTAAGTCAAGATTGATACCCTTCCCTTAAGTTCTTTACTCTAAGGGGAGGGTTCATCGGATTCAACGCGTTCTTGAAATCGAGGATCCTCGACAATTTCGTTCAAAAATCCATCATTCTCTGCTTTGTTACACCACCATTGGCTGATCCTGCAGAGTTCTGCCTACGATTCGAATCGCTTCATCGTAGCGTTGGCTGTTACTCAAGTGGCTGAACCGTAATCACCACTATTTTCCGGTCGGCTACTCAAACTCAGGCAAGTCTAACGGCTTTTGCGATTGCACGTCTATCGTAGGCGGCTGAGTCTGCACCAATTCTGGCTCGGGTAAATCTAACTGCTTCTGCTTTTGCACTTCCACCACAGGAGCCTCGGCGGGCACCAATTCCTTCTGACGCTCTTCTAGTTTCAGCGGTAGCTGCACCTTCTGTGGTTTCTGAGCTTGCTTAGTCTTCGGTAAGCTACGTTCCAAATCATTCAGCGGTCGAGGAATCACCATCACAGCACTCAGCTCACCAATGCGCTCCGCCTCATGCATACCCGCTTCCACCGCAATCGCCACATTCGACAGCGACCCGCGAATCAAAATCGTACATAGTCCTTCACCAATGGTCTCGTGGGAAAGTAGCTCTACCTCAGCCGATTTAGTCATAGCATCGGCCGCTCCGACCATGGCCGGGAAGCCTCGGGTCTCTAGCAAACCAATGGCACCAGTGCTCATTTGATTTTCGCCCACCGCCTCTAGCTCGCTGAGGCGTGGCAAAATAGGCAAAACCTTTTCCATATCTGCCATGGGGCGAGGAATCAGCGAAGACGAAACCAACTGGCCAAACTGTTTAGCTGTTTCCACCCCGGCATGAACCGCCATGCGCACATCGGCAACACCACCACGAACAATCGCGCTACACTGACCGCCCCCTGTTTTTTCGTAGCCGACTAAATAAACATTAGACGACTTCATCATGGCGTCAGCCACACCGATAATGGCCGGGAAACTTGTTGTTGACACGACACCTAATGCTGAGTCCTTTACCCGTCTCAATAATGACCTGGCTTTATCAGTTGAACTAGCTAGAGCGGAAGAGTCTACTGGCATCGTACGTCTCAAGTAGCGTTAGGGAGCCCTTGGGTGCTTATGGTTGTTTAGGATTTATCTCAACACTCTACGGTGAAAGTTTCAATAAATGCTGCTAAAAGCGATGTTACTTATCAATACGTTGATGGTGTTTATATTGCTGGTTTAATACTTATATTTTAAAAGACTCTGGTGAGAGAGATTTCAAGATTATATAAACGACTATGATTTATCTCTCATTTTAAGAGCCTTTTTCAGATTGCCCACTTGAATTGCCATTATTTAATGGTTGTCTATGGGGAAAAAGTGCCGATAGTAGACTATTTAGATGGTCACGACCATAGACATCATTATTTTTAGGGGCAGTCATCGCTGCCGCATTTTGCCCGTTAGATACTGCGGGTGGCGATGGCTCATCAACATCGGGTACATTTACGGCCTTAGGTGAAACAGATTGAGGCTGTACCGTGGGTGAAGTCCTCGGTGGCATTGGCATTGAGGGCACTGGGTTATGATCGCTCTGAAAATTGGGAGCCTGGAAACTAGAGGGTTGAGGCGCACCATTTTGAGACGTTGTCGCAGTTGGTTGTGATGCCTGAGCGTCTATTAAAGAACAGGGTGGAATAATGGCATTGGGTGCGATCTCAGGATTAATCAGCGTACTAGACGGCCCCACACAAGCGTCTTCGCCCACATGACCGTGCCCCACAATCAACACCCCAGTGCCCAAACTTGCCCCAGACCTAACAGATAGACAGCCTTGCCTAGCTTGAATGACCACCCCTGCACCCACACAAACACCTGGACCAATGCGAATCGAAGCATTGGGTGCCGCTCTAAAGACGACGCCAGGAGAGATGGCTGCAGACGAATCAACAACAACGTTGCCGCCGCGATAGTAATGGGTATGACTCACAAAATGTAGAGGCGAGGGTTCCATCGCGACGGACTCGGATAGAGAACTAAACTACGGACGCTGAATCGTTGTTTCTAGAACCCGACACTTAGCACGGGGGTCAACACCCACTAAACGGACATAGTGACCAGCATAATCAGCCAACTGAGCTTTCAGCGCAGAAATCACTTCTGAAGGACGGTTGCCACTAATCGGCGCACCCGTTTGCCAGGCACCGCTACTGTAACGACGCTTATCGGCATATTCGGTGCTCACACGATACCCCTGATTGACCAACTGAGTTACTTGTTGCGCCAGATCAGAACTCACAGAAGCACTGCTGCCGTTGCCATTAGCATGGGCTGCCGGGCGACTACTACCGTAGGATGTAGGCTGCGCTGAACCGGCACTGGAGGCAACCGGTGCCTGACCAGGTTTTTGAATGGTGAGCGCCCGACCACGCTGCTTAACCCGTGGATCAATGGCAAAAATACGCACGTAGTCATTGGCATGCTCAGCCAATACTTGTTGTACCGCTGCCACAGCAGCTGACTCACTAGAAGCAGAGACAGCCGGAGCTGTCTGCCAAATACCACTGCGATAACGGCGCTTATCAGCAAACTCAATGCCAATCTTTTGCCCTTGAGCCAAAATAGAACGAATTTGAGGGACCAGGTCACTGCTAGTGGCAGGAGCTGCCGCACCATTCGGACTAGCGGCTGATGCGGCACCGTTGCCACCAGTCTTGAGGGCGACAGGCTTACCGTCACCACGTTGAATCGTAATCGGTGATATTCGACACTTAGCAATGGGGTCGATACCAAACATGCGAACATACTCCCCAGAATGTTCGGCTAGGCAAGCTTCTAGAGCGGCCATAGCTTCAGACTCACGATTGGTCTCAATGGGACTACAAGTCTGCCAAACACCGCTACGATAGCGTCGGCGATCGGCATGCTCAGTACCAATCTTGTACCCCTGACGCAACCAAGCCATTACCTGGCCAGCGATATTGCCAACGACAGCAGCTCCGTTGCTGGCAGGAGCAGATGTAGCTGGCGCAGACCCTACCGAACTCTTGTTCACCGCCACTGGCTTACCATCCGGGCGCTGGACTGTAACCATACCTACGCGACGCTTGCCCACCGGATCAATCCCAAAGATTCGCACATAGCTACCTTGATGCTCTGCCATGCAGCGCTCTAACGATGCCAGAACCTCGCCCTCTCGGGTGGCCTGCACGATCGGGCAACTTTGCCAGACGCCACTGCGATAGCGACGCTTATCGGCATATTCTGAGCCAACCTTATAGCCTTGAGCCAAAAATTGGCGAATCTGTTGAACAATTTCGGGTGCTAGTGCTTGCATAGTATCTATACCAACGTTGTCGGTGGCGTATGGGGTGTGTGGTGGGCTGCTCGCCGAGTGGCGGGCGGACTGAACAGGCACAGTATTGACTGCACCATCTGGATATCTGCTGGGATAACCGCTGGAGGCTGCGATCGCACTGTCCATCTGAGTATCGTGGACATGCTCATGCAGATGCGGCTCAATAATGTCGCGAACAAGGGCTAAATCAGCCTCAGTAACCTTGGGTAAGGCATCCGCCTGTGCCTGAGTTGTCACCACAGAACCAGACGGCACACATCTCCCTGGAGGAATTTCAACATCCTGAACCAGGGCATGCATCATAACGATCACACCTGCGCCCAAGCGGGCATTGAAAATTGTTGACCTAAAACCAACAAAACTACCCTCGCCGACATAGGCTGGGCCGTGAATCAACGCCTTATGGGTCAGTGTGACATGGGGGGATAGCCAAACAGCGTAAAACTGGCCGTTGTCACCCTGGACACAACCGCTACTAAGACCATGAATAACGACACCATCTTGAATGTCGCAATGGCTGCTGATATAAAAGGGCAACCCCTCATCTGCCCGAATGGATGTGCCGGGGGCAATTGACACATCAGCCCCGACATATACACTACCAACCACCTGCGAAAACGAATGCACGAAGGCAGTTGACTCAATCATTGGCTTAGCCAGTGATTGATGCTGAGCAGGGGATGCTGCCATGGCTTGCTTTACCATTGGCCCCTATCCTCTCCAAGAGATCTATTAACTAAAATCCTCACGTTTGTTGTAAAGCGAACCAGAATCCAAACTGACAGTGTCGACAATGGCAACAACTGCTGCATCCACTGGTCGCTCTTCATAGCCACTATGCTGACGAGCAGAGCTGCCGCGGGTAACCAAAACCCATTCTCCAGGGCCGGCACCCACAACATCAGCTGCTACTTCATAATCGGGAAGTAAGTCGCCATTTTCGCTAATGAACTGAATTAGCAAAAACTTGACGCCTGTCAGACTTGGCTCTTTGCAGGTACTAACAACCGTGCCGCGAACCTTTCCTAGGCGCATGCCTTATCTACCGTAAGGGCGAATACCACTTACGCTCTCACGAAACTGCTCAACAGCTTCGGTGTAGCGGATAGGCAAAACAAACTCCAGGTTTTCATGGGGGCGAGCAATGATATGAGTGGACAGAGTCTGACCACCGTTAACACGCTTCACATTCTCAACGCCAGCAGCGACAGATGCCTGAACCTCAGATACATCGCCACGAACGATAACGGTCACGCGACCACTACCGATTTTCTCATAACCCACTAGGGTCACACGGGCTGCCTTAACCATGGCGTCGGCCGCCTCTACTACCGCTGGGAAACCCAGGGTTTCAACCATTCCTACTGCGATTGCCATCGATTTTTACCTTGATATGCTATTAGTTTTGGACTTAATTTGAAATCAAAAAACTAGGCCCTAACCCCTAGGTCCTAAACTGTTCGACTGCTTCGGTGTAGCGAATCGGCAGCACGAACTCCAGGTTCTCGTGGGGGCGGGCAATGATGTGAGTAGACAGAACCTCACCACCATTAACGCGCTTAGCAGACTCGATCCCAGCCGCAACTGACGCCTGAACCTCAGATACGTCGCCACGAACGATAACGGTCACGCGACCACTACCAATTTTTTCGTAGCCAACTAGGGTTACACGGGCCGCCTTAACCATGGCGTCAGCAGCTTCTACAACAGCGGGAAAACCGCGAGTCTCAATCATTCCTACGGCAATCGGCATTGTCGTAAACCTCCTAGATAAAACAGCTTTAGTTCAAGCATTTGAGCCCCGGAAATATTGAGTTAAGAATTCTTTTCGAATTACTTCACACACCGAGACGTATCTTGCAAACCTTTAGTCTGCAATAACTCCATGACTACAATTCAGAATACGAGGGGGCAAGCCGTTTGACAATATAAGTCTCAATGATTGTTTCTAATGTTAAGCATTATAAAAACTGATAATATTTTGCTACGGAACGTAACTAAGCGTTTCCATTTGTTGAGGTTCCAGGGATATAGCCTTTCTGAGTATTTATGCTCATCAGTCTTCGTTGTGGTGCGTGGGCTCAAATTTTGTTAATAGCCATATCTGCAGCCACAAGTAGGGTTTGTCTAGTCATTGAAGATTATGGATGAATGGAGAAAGGCACTTATTTGGGGGCTGTTCATCAGGTAACATAAAGAAATGTATGTGATCTTAAAAATTGCCATAGATTTTTGTCTGGGCTAATTGGTTACAGCTTGGATGTGCTCTTAACCTCTGGAACGTATCTGTTCAGCAATGTGTACGTTTTAGAGGTTAAGAGCAGTCTAGGTAAGCCATATCAGAGTGTCTTAAGTGTTGATTCTTAGGCTCGTTTGATAGTGAGGTGTGGAGTAGCTTAGTGCTTCTTTAAGGGTGTTTATGGGTTGCCGGTGGGCTCTTTGGTCGCAATGATGCAGTCTCTGATTGAATTAAGTTGGCTTATTCCGCTATATGGATTTATCGGGGTAATTTTAGCCTTGCCCTGGTCCTTTGGCATGGTGCAACGGACCGGGCCTAGGCCAGCGGTCTACATCAATATGTTTATGACCCTCCTGGCATTTCTCCATGGCACGTTTGTGTTCATGGGTATTTGGAATGTAGGTGCGGTAGAACTTCAGGTCCCCTGGCTACAGGTGGCCGACTTAACCCTAAGCTTCGATTTAGATTTGTCGGTGCTCAACCTGGGAGTTATGGAACTTTCCACCGGGTTGTCTCTCTTGGCACAAATTTATGGCCTGGGTTATATGGAAAAAGAATGGGCGTTGGCCCGGTTCTTTTCGCTACTGGGCTTTTTTGAAGGTGCGGTTAACGGGGTGGTTTTAAGCAGCTCTTTTTTCCTGGCATATTTCCTGCTAGAGATGCTCACCCTGTCTACGTATCTAATCGTAGGCTTTTGGTACGCTCAACCCCTGGTGGTCAAAGCAGCTAGAGACGCATTTTTGACCAAGCGTGTGGGCGATCTTTTGTTGTTAATGGGTGTGCTAGGTCTGTCGAGTTGGGCTGGTGACCTTCACTACAACGAAATGTATGAATGGGTCAAGACTGCAGACTTAAGTCCGCTCGCGGCAACACTGTTAGGTCTAGCGCTGATTGCAGGTCCCACGGGTAAATGTGCTCAGTTTCCTTTACATCTGTGGCTTGATGAAGCGATGGAAGGACCTAGCCCGGCGTCCATTCTGCGGAATTCAGTGGTGATGACCTGTGGTGCCTATGTTTTGATTAAGCTGCAGCCGATTGTGATTGTTTCCCCTGTCGGCCTAGCAGCGCTGATTAGCATTGGTACGGTAACAGCTATTGGGGCGTCCTTAGTGGCACTTGCCCAGGTAGACCTGAAGCGTAGTATGTCTTACTCCACCAGTGCCTATATCGGCATGGTGTTTATTGCGGTAGGGTCTGAGTGGCCTGGTGTAGCGATTGGTTTATTGTTCACCCATGCCGTGGCTAAAGCGCTGATATTTATGAGCATTGGTGCAATTATCAACAACACCAACTGCCAGGACGTTACCGAATTAGGGGGAGTATGGTCTCGAATGCCAGCAACAACTATTGCCTATGTAAGGGGTGGTGCTGGCATGGTAGGGTTATTGCCCTTGGGTGGCTTTTGGGCACTGCAGTTGGGGATTGATTTTCTCCGCCGCGATCATCCCGAATTAGCGGCTGTGTTCTTGGTGGTTAATATCCTGACAATTTTAAATTTAGTGCGGGTTTTTCGACTGGTATTTTTGGGTGAACCTACACCTAAGACCCGTCGCTCACCTGAAGCCAACTGGTTGATGGCCACCCCCATGATGGCCCTATCAGTCTTTGTGGTTCTGTTGCCATTGATCATGATGCGAATGGCACTGCTGCCCCCTCTGCGTTACTGGAATCCCTTGGTATTTGCGGCTTTGATCGTGTCTGGAGTGATTGGCGTGATCTTAGGAGTGATGACACCCCTCAATCGCTCTCTATCTCGTTCAACCAATAAGAATCTGCGGATGATGCAGGATTTACTCTCCAACGATTTCTATACGGAGGAGCTCTATAAGGTGACGGTTGTATTTATCGTCCGTCAATTCTCACGCATTGTCAGCTGGTTTGACCGCTATGTTGTCGATGGCGCGGTCAATTTAGTGGGTATGGCTTCCTTGATGGGTGGAGAAGGTTTGAAATATAGCGTTTCTGGTCAATCCCAGGGATACATTTTCACCATTGTGGCAGGGGTAAGCCTGCTGGGTTTGTTGATGACTTGGGCAATGTGGTAGGGGGTAGCTGATGCTAAATGCACTGTTGTTAATTCCGCTAGTGGGGGCGCTGGTCATTGGTTGTTGGCCTGGCAAACTCACGAGTGAGCGAGCAAGAAATCTGGGACTTGTCTTTCTGGGGATTAACCTGGTCTTCAGTCTGTATGTTTTGAGCCAGTTTGATCTATCGATTACTGAACTTCAGTTTCGAGAGTCTATTCCCTGGATTGACCATATAGGTCTGAATTATGAGCTGGGTATCGATGGGTTATCGTTACCGTTGTTGATCATCAACAGTTTGTTGTCGTTGGTATCGGTCTATGCCAGCGAAAAAGATATTCGTCGACCTCGACTTTACTATCCGCTGTTATTGGTGATTGCCTTTGCAGTGGCTGGAGCATTTGCGGCTCAAAACCTATTGTTGTTCTTTATCTTTTATGAGATTGAACTGATTCCCCTCTATTTATTGATTGCCATTTGGGGTGGGGCACAACGAGGCTATGCGGCTACTAAATTTCTGATTTATACGGCAATTTCTGGAATCCTGATTTTGGCGTCCTTTTTGGGATTGGTATGGCTTAGTGGTTCGTCTGGGTTTGATTACAATCCAACGATGGCCCACGGATTGCCCTGGATTCAACAGGCAGTGCTGTTGGTAGCCCTTTTAATTGGGTTTGGCATTAAAATCCCCCTGTTTCCCCTGCATACATGGTTGCCTGATGCTCATGTTCAGGCGTCTACACCTATCTCTGTTTTGTTAGCCGGTGTGCTCCTCAAGCTGGGGACCTATGGTCTTTTTCGATTTGGTGTGGTTACTTTTTCCGAGGTTTGGGTAGATTTAGCCCCTTACCTTGCCTGGTGGGCTGTGGTGAGTGTTCTCTATGGTTCTCTAGCGGCCATTGCTCAAACCGATATGAAAAAAATGGTGGCCTACAGTTCGGTGGGGCATATGGGTTATGTCTTGTTAGCGGCGGCGGCTTCAAACCCTCTGAGCTATGTGGGCACCGTCTTTCAGATGCTGAGCCATGGCATCATTTCGGCCCTACTGTTTTTAGTGGTAGGTGTGGTTTATAAGAAAACTGGCACCCGCGATCTGACGGTTCTAAGGGGACTATTAAATCCGGAACGGGGGTTACCCATTGTCGGTAGTGCCATGGTGCTGGCGGTGATGGCCAGTGCCGGTATTCCTGGCATGGTGGGCTTTATTTCTGAATTTATTGTCTATCGTGGTAGCTTTGTTAGCTTTGCCCCACAAACATTGTTGTGTTTGCTTGGGTCTGGTCTAACAGCGGTTTACTTCTTGCTGTTGGTAAACCGTGCTTTCTTTGGACGATTGGCCATCACTGAAGACCGTATGGATGAGCAAGATCCTGTGTTGCCCGTTGTTACCTGGCAGGATCGATTGCCCGCATTGGTGCTGGTGGGTCTATTGTTTGTGTTTGGTCTCAGCCCCAGTTGGATGACCCGCTGGATTGAACCGACAACAACCGCGATGTATGACGCTATGCCCATCAAGTTAGAGATGTCGTCAGCTCATCTTGCTAGCCCGCTTGCCAATGCTTCTATGGCCAACTGTTCGGATGGAGACTGTGCCTTATGATTCAGACTAAGCCTTCTCAAGTAAAGAACGTGCATCCGTTCGCCCACTATGCTGAACGTATCCTTGCGGGAGACACTCTGCTGCCCGATACGCCTGAAAATGTGATCGAGGTGATGGGGGCGTTGGATAGCTACGGCATTGTTTTAGATTTTTATTCGATTAATCTAAATCACGTTGCTGATACTCAGTTTTTGAATCTGTTTCCCATCTTTAAGTACTTTGATGGTGAGATTAATCCAGGGAGAATGTGGCGGCATTTTTGCCATGACCGGATTAACTATGAGTATGCCGAGTACACCATGAAAGCCATGATGTGGCATGGCGGTGGTGGCATGGATGCTTATTTAGATACGGATGAGTTCCGGGAAAATTGTGAGCGTGCGATCGCAGCCAAAATCAAATTCAACCCCGTGCTCCAGATTTTCCATCGCACCTTCCCCGAGTTCTTAATCGAACAGATTCGTCAGCTCTGCTATTACAGCGGTCTGGGCCAGTTTTGGCGAGTAATGAGTGATATCTTCACCTCCCTAGCCGCCCGCTATCGCAATGGCGAGATTGAGCACATCATTCAGATTGTTGAGCACATTAAAGATGGCCTGGTGGCCGATGCCGCCCGGCCCATTACCTACAGTGTTGATATTGGTGGCAAGATGTACGACATTTTGCCGCCGTCAGCGGGGCTGACATTCCTGGTTGACACAGCAATTCCCTACGTGGAGTCTATTTTCTTCCGGGGTGGCCCCTTTTTAGGTACCGTTTCCTACAATGCTCAGGCCCAGCAAATTTCGCCAGATCAAAGCCGGTTTACCTATGGCGCTTTGTACGCAGATCCGTTACCCATTGGCGGCAGTGGTATTCCGCCTACGTTGCTGATGCAGGATATGTTCCGACATATGCCTGACTACATGGAAGAACACTACATGAAGACCGTCCGCCAGTTGGGGGATGTACGGGTCAAGATTTGTGCCAGCTTCCAGCGGTCTATGTTCTGTGTGACTAATGCGGCCCTGGTGGGTTTGTTGCCCAAGGGAGCCGGAGCCACTGAACCAGATGATATCCAGGCAAATCGTGAGTTTTTAATGGTCTGGATGGATCGATTAACCACCTCTCAGTTGGACACGGTGCAAACCAACCCCCTGGGAAGCAACTAAACACGCATACCTTTAGGGGCGATGCATGCAACGCCCCTACGGGAGAATGAAAAATTTTCTTGAGAGTTTATAACCATTCACCATATTCGCCGTAATCAGCGTTAGGCTCAGATTGACTGAATCGCTATGTGCCTATGATTTCGACGGTTGCTACTGCTGAAAAACCTGCTGTTGCTGTACTCAATGTTGATGGCATGATGTGTGCTGGTTGCGTTCAGACCGTCGAAACGCAACTGCTCCAATGTGATGGCGTGGCGGTAGCCACGGTGAATCTAGTCACTAAAGCGGCAGCGGTTCAGTATAAAGCCGGGGTGGTTGCTCCAGAACAGCTGGCTGAGGTGCTTACAGAAGCGGGCTTTCCCAGCGAACTACGTCAAGGGGAAAATTTAGGCCACTGGGCTAAACAACAACAAGAAGAACAACAGGGTCAGAGCTGGCGTCTGGCGATCGCACTCACCCTCTTAATCTTTTCAATTATTGGCCACCTCAACCACATTGGCACTCCCGAGAACAGATTTGTTATTCCTGTTCTCAATACCCTATGGTTTCACTTTGCCCTAGCCACCCTCACCTTAACGGTGCCAGCGCGAAGTATTTTGCAAGATGGCTGGATCGGCATCCGGCGAATCCGCCCCAACATGAATACTCTGGTGAGTATTGGCGCGTTGAGTGCATACCTGGCCAGTGTAGTCGCGTTGGCATTTCCCCAACTGGGCTGGGAGTGCTTTTTTGACGAGCCCGTAATGCTACTCAGCTTTATTTTGTTGGGGCGCACCTTGGAAGAACGAGCCCGGTTTCGGGCAACAGCAGCACTCCGCAGTCTGATTGCCTTGCAGCCGAATAATGCCCGTTTGATTGCTGGGGCAGGGCAAACTGTTGATGTTCCTATTTCTCAAATACAGGTGGGCGATCTCCTACAGGTGCTTCCAGGGGACAAAATCCCGGTGGATGGCCAGATTGAGACAGGACAAACCAGCGTGGATGAGTCCATGGTCACCGGAGAATCGCTGCTGGTAACAAAACAGCCAGGGGACCAGGTGATTGGTGGTACCCTCAACCAGTCAGGGCTGATTACGGTGCAGGTACAGCGGACTGGGGCAGAAAGCACCCTAGCCCAAATGATTCAGCTGGTGGAGTCGGCCCAGACACGCAAGGCCCCCATTCAAGGCTTAGCCGATATCCTATCGGGCTATTTTACCTATGGCATTCTCACCCTGGCTCTGTTCACATTTCTCTTTTGGTATGGCGCTGGTTTAACTATCTGGCCCGAAGCAGCCCAGGCGGCACTCCATTCTCACCATGGCCATATGGGGCACATGGGGCATCAGATGGTAGATACCTCAAGGTTTTTGGTGAGTTTGAAGCTGGCGATCGCAGTGGTTGTTATCGCCTGTCCCTGTGCCCTGGGTCTGGCCACCCCCATGGCCATTCTGGTGGGGTCGGGTATTGGTGCTCAGCGGGGGCTGCTGGTGCGCGGGGGCGATGTGCTAGAGCAATTGCACCAGCTAGACACCATCATTTTCGACAAAACCGGCACCCTCACCACCGGTACCCCCTGGGTCACCGACTGCATTAGCTACGACCCTACCCTGAACGAAAATGACCTGCTTCAGCTGGCAGCCAGTGTCGAACAAGGAACACGCCATCCTTTGGCAGCAGCGATTTTAACAGCTGCCGCCCAACGACAACTCCCTTTGCATGATGTGATTGATAGCGTAACGCAGCCAGGGTTAGGGGTAATGGCCACCTGGCAAGACAATACGGTTTACTTGGGTAATGAGACTTGGCTAGCAAAGGCTAATATTTTTACCGATATTGCCCAGCCAGATATCACCACCCTGGCACCCCAGGGGAAAACCCTTGTCTATGTAGCCGTTGAAGAACATCTAGTGGGAGTCATTGCAGTGGCAGATCGTCCCCGTTCTGAAGCTAAAACCGTCATCCAACAACTTCAGAATAAAAATCTCACCGTACAGTTACTCAGTGGTGATCGTCCTGACGCAGTCAATCACATTGCCCTTGAGTTAGCCATTCCCGCTGCTAAAGGACAGATGACACCGGCTGATAAAGTTCAGGCGATTGAAAAATTACAACAGGCAGGACACCATGTGGGGTTTGTCGGGGATGGCATTAACGATGCGCCAGCCCTGGCCCAAGCTGATGTGGCCATCGCGATGCATTCAGGCACTGAGATTGCCATGGAAACTGCAGACATTGTCTTGATGCGAGATCAGCTAACGGATGTGTTGGCAGCCCTGGATCTGGGGCGCAGCACTTTTAATAAAATTCGTCAGAATTTAGCCTGGGCCTTTGGCTATAACTTGGTGTGTATTCCGCTGGCGGCGGGGGCGTTGTTGCCGAAGTTTGGCATTGCCCTGAGTCCCGGCTTTGCCGGGGGCTTTATGGCTTTTAGTTCTATTGGTGTGGTGCTAAATTCACTATTGTTGAGGTGGCAATTAAGAGAACGTACTTAACCATCCTGAACTGGGAAACTCAACGTAACGTTCGACTGAGCGGTTCAGCTGAGCTCACGCGGTTCGACTGAGCTCACGCGGTTCGACTGAGCTCACCGTCGCAGCCTCACATCGAAGCCCAGCCCCTTTGAACAATCGGGTATTGGTGGAATCCGTTTGAAGCCTACCGTCTTTGTGAGCACTGTCTCTGTGGGCCAGTCTGATTAAGGCTTGGCAGGTATCAATTTAGCTCACACGTTATCTCTCAATCAACAGCTGTAACGTTATACCTTCTGCCAAAAGTCCGTAACCCGATATCCTAGTTCCCCCAGCATATCCCGTAGCATTGGCATACTTAGACCAATCACATTAGTGTGGCAGCCCTCTAGTTTTTCCACAAAAAAGCCACCCTTGCCATCAATCGTAAAGGCCCCGGCACAGTTCATCGGTTCACCGGTAGCCACATAGTCTTCAATTTCGCGATCGCTCACCCAGGCAAAATATACCCGAGTCACCTGACAGCGAGTTATTGTCTTGCCTGCAGCGGGAGCCACCAGCGTATGGCCCGTAAACAACTCCCCCACTTTGCCCCGCATTTTCCACCAGCGCTTGATCGCATCATCTGGCGTATCAGGCTTACCATAAATCACGCCATCAAATGCCAGCACTGAGTCACATCCCAATACAACCGCGTTGAGAAACTGAGGTGCCACAGCTTCTGCTTTCCCCAGAGATAAAGCCTTCACCAACGCATCTGGATCGCTAAGGGTAATTTGATCTTCATCAAATTTGCTAGGGGACACAAAAGGCTGCACCCCAGCATTGAGCAAAAGCTGACGTCGTGCTGAGGAAGCTGACGCTAAAACAAACTGAGGAGCCGACATGGGTTCTAATAGTCCGAGTTAGTAAACCGAGAATGATGCGACAGATTGAGTCAGCACATTTTTCAGACGCTTCCAGCGAGCTTCGGGGACTGACGCATTCATCGTAAATAACTGACCGCGCCGAACAATGGCACTTGCTAGATTGTGGCGCTGGCCATCAGGGGTGATCGATAAATACTCAAGAATGTAATAGGTTTTACCTTCATCCGTTTCAATATTCTGGGCATTGAGCAGCTCCACGTCGCGATCGCCTCCAGCGGCTTCCGTAATACTTTTTGATAGCTTATAGCCCACCTCTGTGGGGCCACCCAACTCCTCTAGAGTTTTGCCATCAGCCACTGGGCTGACGATAACACTGACGTTTTCAGTGACATTGATAATGTCATGGAAAACCACATCTGGCCCGTCAGTTACGTTCACTTCGAGCCATCCAGTTGGGTAGCGGAACTGATAGCCCTGATAACTATTGGCATAGTCCAGCAAGCTCACCGGAGCCGAACTAGTACAGGACTGGAGCCCAAACATGGCGACAAACGCAATTATCAGAGCAGCTATTCGCTTTAGCATTGGGAATACCCGTTAAGTAATATTAAATGGATTGACAATAACCATTGTCGCATTTTGTGGAAACTCTGTGCTAGACCACGGCCCATCTTGATAGCTGACGCCATGGGGTTGAACTATAGTAGTTCGCAAGACTACAGAGACCCAGACAAGTCAGAAGAAAACGCCAAGCACGAACGTTACTAGTATTGCGTCAAGTTTTAATTTTCGGGTAGAGGTGTTTCTCAGCAAGATAGCTTTCATACTTGAAACACCATTCACTATTCACCACTCACTAGTCACGGTCCTAATCCGAATATTTAAGTTTGACAGTCTACTAGACTCGGTTACTTAGGCAAGTGCCTCGGCGAACAGGCTCTCTGGCAAGCACATGATAAGCAATCATTTAACTCTGAATGATCGTGAGGCTGAATTGTCTATAAACATTAAATGAATGACTAATACAATCGCCAGGACATCTGCTGCCAGCTCCTAATACATTGCTTCTAATACATTATTGAATACCTTACATTGATCTGATGAGTTACCTACTAAGCCTTCTTTTGAGTGCCAGTCCCAATTATCAAAATCTGGTACCGACAAGCGATCTGACCAATATAGCCGCCGCCTCTAGGAAAGAGATGACAAAAAATACGCTGATTCGTTTAAATGAAACAGAGATTCATCTGCGAATGCAAACATTGCCTGACTGGACAACCGATGGCAACCGCCTGTTTTACACACGTACATTTGAAAATTTTGTTGAGGCGGTTGATTTTGTTAACAGTTTAGTGGCCCCGGCTGAGCAATTAGGCCATCACCCTGACATTACAATCAACTACAATCAGGTTTCCCTTGAGCTAACCACCCACGATGCCCAAGGATTAACGGAACTGGATTTTCAACTAGCAGCTCAAATTTCGCAACTTTAGAGCCCATGGCCTCCAGAATAAGCCTGACGGAGAGAGCACCACCTGATCTACCCATACAGCAGACTGATAGCACCGCTAAAATCTGTTGCATATCGCCATAGGTTGCTAATTATGCGAGAAAAGAGAGGAGCACATTGGCCTCTGTTTATTCTGATTCGCAACTTTACTCAAGTCAGCCATTATACTGAGATGGTTAGCGATCAGCATTGCTACAGATGCCTCCATCAAAGTACATACGTACTTTGATAAGTACGTATACTGTCCATAGTCTCTAGCTATGGTCTTCTTATCAACCTATACAGATTATATTCCCCAGAGATAAGGGAATAGTAATAGTGGCAGCAATATGCTGGCCTGGACTAGGGCAAACACCACAATGACAAATTTAATAGCAAAGTTACGACAATTTACTGCCTTGTCTGCGTCTAGTTCCAAGTCGCAAAACAGTCTTTGCCTGAATCCAATTGAGAAGATTGGTCAGTGGTTTAACGATCTACAATTGCAATATAAGATTGGCTGGAGTTTTGGTCTGTCTATTAGTGTTGCAATTGTAGGCGTTGCCACTGGTTGGGTCATTGCAGAGTCTTACCTTGAAGAGGCCCGCGCTG
>JAHQVZ010000121.1 GCA_019634055.1 Leptolyngbyaceae cyanobacterium MAG.088 | reverse complement strand
TGGTTCCACGCCACCAATATGAAAAATGCCCCCGCCAAAAACCTGGTGCAGTTGGGCATCGGTGGCTGGCAAGTGCCCCGTCAGGGGGTGAAGGTCTGCCGCGAGCGGGCCACCAACATTCTCACCGTGACCGACATTACTGAAATGGGGCTGGATGCCGCCGCCGACTTTGCTCTAGAGCGGGCGTTGGACGGCACTGACTGCGTCTACATTAGTTTTGACATCGACTGCATCGATGCTGGCTTTGTCCCTGGTACCGGGTGGCCAGAGCCCGGTGGATTATTACCCCGTGAGGCCCTGGCTTTACTGGGTAAGATCATTCGCAAGGCTCCAGTATGTGGTCTCGAAATCGTAGAGGTATCGCCTCCCTATGACGTCAGCGATATGACCTCCCTGATGGCAACCCGCGTCATCTGTGATGCCATGGCCCATCTGGTGCAATCGGGACAACTACCGCGCACCACTCCTGACTATATTCATGCCGAGGCCAACATGGATGTCGGTAGCGGATGGCAATAGGAGATGGTTAAATGCACGAAACCGATATGACCAAGGCTTTGATTGTCACCATCCAGGACTGGTGGGATGCCCAGCCAGAGCGTCCCACCATCCAAAAGGTTCATTTGATCGTTGGGGCCTTTACCTGTGTAGAACCTGCCAGTTTGCAATTTGCCTTTGATGTGCAAACCCAGGGCACCTTTCTCGATGGGTCTGAGCTGGTGATCAAAGACATTCCCCTAGTGGCCCACTGTCACACCTGTCGCGCTGATTACACCCCCGATGTGGGCAGTCAATATGCCTGTCCCACCTGTAATAGCCCCATGGAGGACATTCGCTCCGGTCGCGAATTGAAAATCGATCGCCTCGAATGCGTTGCCGCCTAGCCAACCCCGTTTGTAGAGACGTTCCATGGAACGTCTCTACAAACGGGGCCCACTTCCCCCTGCCCCTTTGCCCCTTGCCTTTATTCCTATGCACCAAACCTTTGACGCCGCCATCGAAATGAACTTGCTCCACGCCAACCAGCGCGGAGCGGATCATAATCGCGCCCATTTTGACGAGTGGGGCATCACCTGTATAAACCTGATGAGTAGTCCGGGGGCAGGTAAAACCCAGCTCCTGGAAAGCACGCTCAAGGGACTCGAACCCGATCTCAACATCGCCGTGATCGAAGGCGATATGACCACAGAACTCGATGCCGATCGGCTGCGCCAATATGGTGTGCCAGTGATTGCCATCAATACCGGTCGGTCCTGCCACCTGGACTCCAAAATGGTGGCAGGCGGCATTCACCAGCTGCAGCATAGCCATGAGCCCACCACCCTTGACCTGGTGGTGGTAGAAAATGTAGGTAACTTAGTCTGTCCCGCCGAATTTGAAGTGGGTGAACATGCCAAAGTGGCCTTGCTCAGTGTCACCGAAGGGGAAGACAAGCCCTTGAAATATCCGGTGATGTTCCGAGAAGCAGACTGTTTATTGATTACAAAAACAGATCTGGCCCCCTATTTAGACGTGGATCTAGACCGGATCGAGGCTAACGTCAGGCAAATCAATCCCGATGTAGCTATATTTCGGGTGTCTGCCAAGACCGGCACAGGGTTAACGGCCTGGTTTGAGTGGGTGCAGCAAACGGTTATGAATCAGACAAACCGTTTACAGCTCACAGTATGATTACCAACGGTCCTGTATAAAAACAGGGCAGCTGCTAAGGTTCAATCACCTTTTATGTTTTCCACAAACTGTCCAGTTGAATGAGGTTTACGATGCGACGACAACGATTTTTATCTACATGTTTGGCCTTTGTTTTTGGTTTGGTAGTTGCTGTTGGCTGTGGGGGCAATACGCCAGACGCGACATCTGAGACATCTGAGTCTGCACCCGCTGCTGAGGTCGCTTCAGCTGAAGGCACTCCCTTGGTGATTGGATACAGCAACTGGCCGGGTTGGTTACCTTGGGCCGTTGCCGAGGAAAAAGGCTTGTTTGAAGAGAATGGGGCCAATATAGAACTCAAATGGTTTGACGGTTATCTAGCATCCATGGAAGCCTTTGCCGCTGGACAGCTAGATGGTAATGGCCAAACCCTAAACGACACGATTTCCTTTGCAGCAGATGCGGCTAATGGCGAAGTGGCTGTTTTAGTCAATGACAACTCAGCCGGTAACGACAAAGTTATTGTCACTGGAGACATAAATAGTGTCCAAGATCTCAAGGGTAAGACCGTCGCCTTAGAAGAGGGTGTGGTAGGTGACTTTATGCTCACCCAGGCCCTGGAAGATGCGGGGATGTCTCGTTCAGACATCACCATTAAGAATCTAGAAACCGGTGCAGCAGCGGCGGCTTTTGCCTCTGGTCAGGTGGATGCGGTGGCGGCATGGCCTCCTTTCTGGGGGATTGCCCTGGAGCGCGAAGGCAGTAAAGAGTTGTTATCGTCGAAAGACTATCCAGGAGCCATTCCTGACCTGTTGGTGATGAGCCAAAAGGTCATTGACGAGCAGCCTGAGCAGGTACAGGCCATGATTAATACCTGGTTTGCCACCCTCGATTACATTGCGAAAAATCCAGAAGAGTCCAACAAGATTATGGCGGCTCGTTCGGGTGTTTCTGTTGAGGAATACGAAGATTTCAAAGCAGGTACGCGCATCTTTACCGTTGAAGAGAATTTAGAGGCATTTAGTGAGGGTGACGGCATGAAGCACATGCCCTTTGCTGCCCAAAAGATGAATGACTTCATGGTGGATGTGGGCTTTATCGAGGCTGGTCCTGAAGATTTAGGGACTATCTTAGATGACAGTTTTGTTAAAGCCTACTCAGAGGGGTCTTAGATAGGTCCGGTAGGGGCATTGCATGTAATGTCCCTACCTGTTTTTTCACATATGTTCTTAAGAAAATCGACCCATGACCCAGGTGTCTGAACCCTTGCAAGACGAGTTTGAACCAACGACCAAAAGCCTAAAGCCCTCAGTGTTTTGGCGCATTGCTGAAGATATTCCAGATGGTCTTAACTGGGTGCTGATTGCGGTCTCGGTGGTGGTGCCTTTGACGGTCTGGTGGATACTGTCAAACTACACGGGCGTTAATCCTAAGTTTTTGCCTAGCCCTCAGGATGTGATTGGGGCCTTTCAACGGCTATGGGAAAAAGGATTTGTTACCCAAGACATTATGGCAAGTTTCGGACGGGTGGCCGTTGGGTTTACCCTGGCTGCCATTGTGTCGGTACCCTTGGGCCTTAGTATGGGGGCCTTTGCCAGTATTCGCGCCATGATGGAGCCGATTATTGGCATTTTGCGCTATATGCCGGCACCAGCCTTTATTCCGTTATTGATTATCTATCTGGGTCTCAATGAAGAACCTAAAATCGCCCTAATTTTTATTGGTACGGTGTTTTACAACACGCTGATGATTATGGATGCGGTGAAGTTTGTTCCTAAGGATTTGATTGAGACTACCTATACCCTGGGGGGACGGCGCTGGCAGGTTTTGATGTCGGTGATTATGCCCTATGTTATTCCCAATATTATTGATACCTTTCGCATTAATATTGCCGCCTCTTGGAACCTGGTGGTAATTGCTGAATTAGTAGCGGCAGAAGAGGGACTGGGGAAACGCATTTTGCTGGCCCAGCGCTTTTTCAAAACCGATGAGATTTTTGCCTGTTTGATTATGTTAGGGGTGATTGGCTTTGCTCTGGATTTAATCTTTCGTTGGGTGCTTAGAACTAGTTGTAAGTGGGCGTTTGATTAGTTATGCATCTTGAAATTTCTAAGCTTTATAAGCAATTTCCCACGAAACAGGGTCCACTCCTTGCTCTTAAAGATATCAACATGCATGTGGAGACGGGAGAACTCGTGTGTGCCGTAGGAGCATCTGGATCGGGAAAATCAACGTTGCTGAGGTTAGTGGCCGGGTTGGATACGCCTACTGGCGGGGAGATTACGGTTGATAATGAATCGGTGACAGGACCGGGAGCTGATCGGGGCATGGTGTTTCAGAAATATACCCTCTACCCATGGATGACGGTGCAGCGTAATGTGGAATTTGGTCTGAAATTGCAGGGTATGACCAAGAAACAGCGTCGAGAGCGGGCTAGCTACTATTTGGATGTGGTAGGTCTGGCAAATTTTGCCAAATCTTTGCCGAAGGCGCTTTCGGGGGGAATGAAACAGCGGGTTGCGATCGCACGTGCCCTGGCCTGTCAGCCCAAAATTTTGCTAATGGATGAACCCTTTGGTGCCCTGGATGTACAAACCAAAGAAGCCATGCAGCTATTTTTGTTAGATCTTTGGAAGCGCACCCACTGCACCATTTTAATGATCACCCACGATGTAGAAGAGGCCGTTTTCCTATCTCAACGGGTATATGTCATGACCGCCCGACCAGGCACTATTCAACGCGAGATTATTGTGGATCTCCCAGAAGAGCGCACCTATGCCATGAAGCGAGATAGTAAGTTTCAAACCTATAAGCACGAGATCACCGACCTGTTGCGAGGCAAGCAAGACATAGAACTAGCAACCGTTTAACTATCATTCATTTAGCCGGAGGGGGATGTTAGCTCAACAGAAACTATGGGGCCAGGGGGTTTTACCTGAGCACTTTTTACTCAGTGCGGATCACTACACCAATTCCGCCTGGCTAACGGTGGAGAAAACCCATATTTTTCAAAAGACCTGGCTCTATATTGGCGACAGTGCTCAACTGGCGGTTGGTCAAGTATGGGTGAGACAAGTCGTAGGCCAACCGATCGTGATTACCTGTGTGGCTCCTGGCAAATTCAAAGCCTTTCACAATGTGTGTCCCCATCGAGCATCGCTACTCTGTAATGAAACTGGGGTCCACTCCCAAAAGCAGCTAGTTTGTCCTTACCATGCCTGGGTGTATGACCTGGAAGGAAACCTGGTGGGAGCCCCCTCACAGCAAAAATTCTCAGATGCGTTTAATCCAGAGGACTATCGCCTTACCCCCCTGCGTATCGAAACTTGGTGCGGCTTTTTGTTTATTTGTTTTACCGACGATGTTCCACCGCTCAAGGATTATTTGGGCAGCATTCCGACCAATCTAGGGCATCATCGTCGAGAGGCGACTCGTTTACTACTGAGTCAGCAAAAAACGGTGGCCTGTAATTGGAAGAACTTTCACGATAATACCCTGTGTGATTATCATGTTGCGATCGCGCATCGCCACACCCTCCACAAAGTCCAAGGCCCCATCAAACATTACGAGCACCAGTTAGAAACCTATACCAATCTGCTGCGCACACCAGTTACCAGCGGTTGGCAAATCGAAAACTCCACCCTGCCCGGTTTACCTGAGCTCAGTCAAAC
>JAHQVZ010000120.1 GCA_019634055.1 Leptolyngbyaceae cyanobacterium MAG.088 | reverse complement strand
GGTCAAGATATGAGTGTGGAGGTCCATCTGTTTGACTGGGAAGGAGATTTGTATGGGAAAACGTTAACAGTCAGTTTAGAGACTTTTATTCGACCAGAACAGAAATTCACCTCTTTAGATGCGTTAAAAGAACAGATCTCACGAGACTGTGACACCGCACGTGAAACGTTTGCACACTATGCATCAGCGACTACTCAGCCATAATACGATTGGGAGAGTGCCCAGGCTGAGTAATGTTGACATGACAATGGTTCTGGCCACACGTACAGTGTCTCCCCCTAACTCTGTCACCCAGATCAACGAATTGACGGCTACAGGCATGGCTGATTGTAAAATAACAACTTGACGGTCGATACCAACAAGGCCGACCAAGTTGGCGATATTGAAAGCGATTACGGGGGAGATGACTAATCGCAACCCGGAGCCAAGCAACTCATAACGGCCAAAGATAAAAGGAGTTTCTGATAGCTGAATACCTAACATGAGTAAGGCAACGGGAATTGCACCTTCGCTCAGTAAAGTGATGCTCCGCTGAAGTGGGAGGGGCATACCGGTGTTTGAAGCTTGTAGCAAAATGCCTGCGATCGCAGCCCACAAAACCGGCAAGCCGATCGTATACCGTAATCCTTTGAGTACGCCCTCCCCTTTAAGCACAATGGGAAACACACTAACGGTCATGAGACTGGAGCCCACTAAGTAAACAATCGCTCGCTCTAAACCAGCATCTCCTAGAGAAAAAAGAACGAACGGGAGCCCCATATTGCCGACATTAGCAAAGATTGTTGTAGCGATTAGGCTCTTTTTTTCATCGGAGGAGAACCTCAGAAGGTTACTGAGAAAAACAGCAAGGAGATATAAGAGAAATGTGTGGATAATAAACGTAATGAGGATTGAGATCGCGTCCCCTAATTCCAATGTTGTTTTCGCCAGGCTATGGAGCACTAATGCAGGCACTAATGCATAAATGCTCAGTTTTGCCAGAGTTTGGCGCTCTAGCGTAAACAGACGACCTATCACCACACCCACACAAGCTACCAGAGCAATAGGTAAGACCGCCGAAATTAAAACGTCCATGTTTAGATGCAACCCAGCGATGAACCCCTTCACATCCTAACGTTTTAATCAAAGTTAGTCCGAAACACGGTGATTTGAACTTGAGGGCTCAAGCATCAGGCAATGCCATAGTCTCGTTTTATTTTCACTCTCGAATCACTGTAATTTCATCATGGGGGATATCTCTTAGGAAAATTGCTTAGTCCGTCAAGAGGGAAGGGGAGGTTTCTTATCAGCCCTGGGATAACGTTCATCGCCAACGAACTCCTTAAGCAAATAGACCTATAACACTACAGAATTAGGGGATCTATACCCATGGTTGGCATCCAGCAAAACCATACACGGCAGCTTCTTTGAGCATTAGCTGCACGACACCAGTCCTCACATCCGCCAATTAGCTGAAATTCATAGTGATTATCAGCATTGTTAGAGTTTTCTCTCTCGCAACAGAAACTCAAACAACTCAGAATTTCAGTTATAAGATTCTCTATAAAAAGGCCACAGTAATATTGCGGTATAAGGCCTAAAAGGGCTTATCAACATTATTCATTTATGTCTCTTTGAAGGCTCGATAAATCTCACTCTTATATCAATAACAATTGAGAAAGTTAGTGGAGACTATTAATCAGAGAGCAGAACAAAACTGTTTTCTAGGGTGCTTACAAACAGTCTTTACCTTATTTGTCACGCTTCAAAAGCAAGTAATTTACTCCTATGAAATCTTCCTGGCTGACTGTATTGGTCATTCGTCAAAATATTTTTCAGTTCCTATGCCTAGGATTGCTAGGTTTTACTACTCTTTCTATGGAAAGTGCTGGACAATCCTTAAATGCAAGCAATAATCGTCATCAATTTCCTAAGCAGGATAGCACTGACCAAAATCATCAAGATAATCGCAATCAATTTCCTACTCAACGACGCGGTAGCGGCACCCACTGGCACATCTATATACCGACGTTAGATACTTAATCATTGTTTATGTAGTATATCTCCAGGGTAATAAGGGGCATTTACTGCTTCGAAAGCAGACAATAGACTTAGGGGTCCGTCAAAAATATGATCCTGCGTTGACCAACTAAAACCTTTGTGCAGCAAGGCTTTCCTTTTTAAAACATGGGATCATTTTTCACAGCTTCTTAACCCCAAGCATTTGCCCCCACGTTGTATCGACTATCCTGATAAATTTATCCTCAAAGTGACATATACCGAATTCTACGGAGGACGATCGCTTTGAGGATAGTGCAATATGGGACCGCTACTCATTTTCTATTGTGGACGGCAATATTCACTATTGATCAAACCATGGCAATTCGTTAAATTGAGCAATAGGTTCGTTAAAGTGCTTGTTTGTTAGACATAATTACAATTGATATATATCTACTCATCTAACAAGATTCAAGGGCTTAAAGTTATTTAATCGTCATCAAAATCTAGCTAAAAAACATGCATTGTTCCTGCTTGTGTAGGAGCAAAAAGCTTAATTAAATGGCAATGTTTCAGGTAACTGCCCAGGCATCTATGCGCTGGAGTAAACGACTACTGAAGCGAGTACCCAAAGTTCCCTTTGGTTGCCGTTCTATTATGGTTGCTAGTTTAGCCGCTACCACCTTGGTCACAGGGGTTAAATCCATAGGTCTGCTACAACGCTTTGAACTATGGAATTTCGATTCCTTAAGTCGATTAAGGCCTTCTAGTAGCCAAGATTCTAGAATTACCATTGTGGGGATTACTGAAGATGACTTGCAACAATATGGATGGCCTCTATCAGATCAGGTTGTTGCGATCGCACTAAAACGAATTCAGCAATATCACCCCCAAGTCATAGGCCTCGATCTCCATCGTCATACCCCTAAAAACCCAGGCCAAGAAGCATTAAAAGCGCAATTATCAGCACAGAATCTGATTAGTACTATTAATGTTGGGGCATCTCCCAGCCCTAGAGATGAGCCCTCCCTGCCGGAGGTACCCTGGGAGCGCATTGGATTTAACGACATCGCCGTTGACCCAGATGGCGTCGTCAGACGCAGTCTACTCTTCGTCGACTTTCCAGGCAAAGAGTATTACGCCTTTCCCCTCAGGGTGACCTTAGCTTACCTGGCTTCCCAATCAATTCACTTTAGCTATACACCAGAATCCATAGCGTTTGGGGATCAGGAGTTGCCTATCCTGTCTCCCCATGACGGAGGGTATCAAAATATTGATAGTTCTGGCTATCAGATCCTGCTACGATATCGCTCCGGCGTTCAGCCTGCTCAAATAATCAGTCTTCAACAGCTGATGGCGGGGGATTTCGAGGCATCTCACATTACTGGAAATATTGTGTTGATGGGGTCTGTCGCCCCCAGTCTAAAGGATGATTTTTATACACCTTACAGCGGTGATCAGCGCAATCAAGTGACAATGCCTGGCATTATCCTTAATGCCCATATCATTAGTCATTTGCTAGATATTGCCAATGGAAAGCAGAGCCTTTACCGCTTTTTGCCTCATTGGGGTGAAACCCTATGGATACTCATTTGGGCCTCTATTGCCGGAATTTCCACCTGGTATACTAAGCGCCCAGTGGTGCTATTCATCATCAATCTCAGCTTAATTCTCATGCTGTGGGGGATCTCCTGTGCCCTGATCAGTGTTCTCATTTGGACTCCCCTGGTTGAGCCTCTAGTAGGGTTTCTAGTAGCGGGGGCCATGGTGATTGGGCAAAAAGCTCTCTATCGCAGCATCTATGATGGGCTCACAGCTCTGCCAGGACGTGAAATTCTATTACAGGAGATTCGAAGGGCATTAGAGAGTGGAAACCATGACCAATCAGAGCCAATAGTATTAGCCTTTTTAGATATAGATCGCTTTCGATTGATCAATGAGAGTTTAGGGCATTTTATCGGGGATAGCGTTTTACTCACAATCGCCCATCGACTACGCCAACAAAGACATCATTATGACTGCTTAGCTCGAGTTGGGGGAGATGAGTTTGCCATTCTGTTTAAACAACGTCTCCGCTCAGATATAGAAAACACCCTAGAAACGTTACAGGAAGAGTTATCTAAGCCCATAACTATCGATAGTAAAAAACTAGCTATTTCTAGCAGTCTAGGAATAACAACAGCATCACACCTGCTGCAACAACAACCGGCTGATCTGTTACGAGATGCCCATACGGCAATGTATCATGCGAAGGCTCTAGGGGAGCGCCGTTTTGAGACATTCTCTCAAGATATGCATGAAGCCGCGAACCATCGCCTCAATCTAGAAAGTGATTTACTAAATGCTTTAGAAAACAACGAATTTGAGCTGTATTATCAACCCATTATCAACCTTAAAAGTGGCTATATATGTGGATTTGAAGCCCTAATAAAATGGCATCGTCAAGATGGGAAAATCATCCCCACTGGTGAGTTCATCAAAATTAGTGAAGAGATCGGGCTAATTATTCCTATTGGGCAATGGGTAATGCAACAAGCCTGTCGTCAACTGTCGCGCTGGCAACAGATCTTTCCGGATAATCCCTTGACCATGAGTATTAATCTCTCACGTCAACAGTTTATCCAACCAGATCTGGTACAACAAGTGGCTGCGATTCTAGATGATGCTGATGTCTCAGGGGATCACATTCAGCTCGAAATTACTGAAAGCATGGTGATGCGCAATATTGAAGTAGCACGCAGTCAAATGACAGCTCTCAAGCAGTTAAACATTCAACTGGCCATCGATGATTTTGGGACAGGCTATTCATCTCTCAGTTACCTCCATCGTTTTCCTACCGATACATTGAAAATTGACCAATCTTTTGTGGCCTCTATGCCAGGGAGTCTGGAAGATTGCAATATCATCCAGACCATCATTGTCCTGGGACAAAATTTAAACATGACTGTAATTGCAGAGGGGATTGAAACAGAAGAACAGCTGCGATATTTAGAAAGTAATGGTTGTAACAAAGGCCAGGGCTATTTCTTTGCTCAACCGCTACCCAAGCACGAGGCAACCCAACTGTTGGAGTGCACTCCCAATTGGCTTGTAGAATCAGCGGAAGCATTTGCAAAGTGACCAATTAGTGACAGCGGTAACGGTAGAGTGGTCACTACTCATCATCACCCATATCAATATCTCCTCTTAATTTCCTAAAAGATTCAGCTATTTTTCAACAATCTTCCAAATTATTTTTTCTAGGGGAGACCAAAACTTTATCCACCCGGTTGCCGTCCATGTCCATCACTTCTACCGCAAATCCATTCCATTCAAAATGATCGGTGGCTTTAGGAATACGACCCAGCTGATGAATCACCAGTCCTCCCAGGGTGTAGTAGCTGGCAGTTTTATCTAGATATTCCCCCAGCTCCAGGCAGCTGTAAACAGCTTCTATATGCATCATGCCATCTAAAAGCCATGAGCCATCTTCTCGTTGGCGAGGTTTGTCAGTAGTGGGTTCATCTAGAGTGGGGGCATCTCCTACCAGAGCTTCGAGAATATCCCACAGGGTAACCAGGCCCTGAATGGTACCATATTCGTCAACCACTAGAGCCGTGTGTACCCGCGTACGTTTGAACTGTTCTAGTAGGGGGAGCGATCGCGAAATTTCCGGAATCACCAACGGCTGTTCCAACCCCACCGTCAGGTCCAGGGGCTGTTGATCTAAGACTCGATTTAGCAGAGAGTTAACGCTAATTAAGCCCAGATTTTTGTCTAAACTGCCCTGACATACAGGCATGCGGCGATAGCGGCTAGCGATAATTTTCTGCCGGTTGGCTTCGGCCATATCCTCTAAATCCAGCCAGGTGATTTCTGGTCGTGGCGTCATAATCGAGGTCACCTGTCGGTCCCCCAGACGGATTACCCGCTCCATAATTTCTCGCTCAGCCATTTCCAAGGTGCCAGCTTCGGTACCCTGCTGAATAAAGGCCCGGATTTCTGCTTCAGTCACACTGGGGCCATCGTCAGCCTTAATGTTGAGCAGCCGTACTACGAGATTGGTAGAAAAGCTAAGCAGCGCAACGATGGGCGCTGCCAGTTTAGACAGCATCGCCATGGGGCGGGCGATGATCTTGGCAATGGCCTCTGGCATGGTCAGGGCCAACTGCTTGGGTACCAGCTCACCCAAAATTAACGAGAGGTAGGTGATAATGCCCACCACTAGGGGAAAGGCCAGGGTTTCAGCATAGGCTGCTAGTCCAGGAACGTTACTCAATAAACTGGCCACCGGCCCTGACAAGGCCGAGCCACCAAAAGCACCACTGACAATACTGATCAGGGTAATGCCCACCTGCACCGTCGAGAAAAAGTTATCGGGACGTTTGGCTAATCTAAGGGCAGCCTGGGCGTTGCGATCGCCCCTTAGGGCTGCCTGCTCTAAACGCACCTTACGGGCTGACACCACGGCCAGTTCCGACATAGCAAATACGCCGTTGGCAATAATCAATGCCAGAATAATCAAAATTTTGGTGAGCATAACCCCAAATAATTCAGAGGAATCTTTATCCTACTATTAGTCTGTTTTTCCCCATGGTGGTCACTGTTCATTCTGCATGAATGGTTGCTATGTAGTCTGACCTTGATCTAGTGCTTTTGGTTGAGTATTCCCACAAATGAAGCAATTCCCGTGAAATTTCGGAGTGAGGGTTTTCCCGTAGGTGGGCATGCTGATTGCATCAAGGTTTGTAGATTATTCCACGGTTGCAAATTGGTGATGTCATAACAAATAAAAGAGGAAATGCCCAATGTCAACCAAGTTTTGGCTGGCAGTGACATCTGCCGCGATTATTTGTTGCGTGACGCCATCAGTATGGTCTCAACAGGCAACGACAGTGACGAATACAGCCAATGGAAATTTTGGCGATCCGTTTACTCCAGAGGCTCCATTAAATGACACAGAATCCAATGAAGTGCCGCTATCGGCAGTGTTGGGAGAGGCTGTATTAGAGTTAATTAAAACAGGCGATCGGGCAGCGGCTGAACCGGGGGATACGGTAATTTATCGCTTGTTAGCGAGAAATTCGGGCACAGTTGCGGTTAACAACCTTGTCTTAACTGATCAATTGCCGTTGGGGATGCAATTTCTCCCTGATTCGGTGGAAGGTGCTTTAGTGGTGGGAAACAGCAGTACATCGGTGCCTATTACTACTGTTGGTCAGTCGGGGGCAACCGCTACGTTTCAATACACCGGGGTGTTGTCTCCATCTCAAGATTTAGTGGTGGCCTATGCGGTGCAGCTAACGCCAGATGCCCTGCGGGGGACCGGTCGTAATTTGGCCACTGCCCAGGGCAGTACTCCCACCCAAACCATTCGTAGTGGCACCGCTAGCCATGTGATGAGAATTCGAGAAGGGATTTTGTCGGACTGCGGCACTCTGCTAGGGCGAGTGTTTGTGGATAAAAACTTTGATGGTGAACAACAACAAGGAGAGCCAGGTATACCCAATGCCGTTGTCTTTTTAGATGATGGTAATCGGATCACCACCGATGTAGATG
>JAHQVZ010000119.1 GCA_019634055.1 Leptolyngbyaceae cyanobacterium MAG.088 | reverse complement strand
TTTATAAGACATAAACAAACAGTTTGACTTCGCAGACTCTGCCCCCAAACCCCCAACTTTGGGGGCTTTGAGTCTAGCATCCCCCAAAATTGGGGGACGGGAGGGGGTCTCGACATCTGAAAACTAATTGGGTCAACCTACTTATACACCAGCTATATCCGCTGTGTATGGCACTTAGTAAATTAAAAAATGCCAAATTCAGTCATATTCATATGTAATAGGTCCTTTTTTTAGATATCCCTGGTTAACAAGTCATGCCACTGTCTTATATTTGCCATGCACATACTCCTGGAGCCACCCTTCAGAAACCTCAACGACTCTAGAAATCCCCGCCAAGGTGAGTTTTTCGAGTAAGAGTCTATCGACCAATCGTTTGGTGGCCTCATCGATTGGTTTGTGTTGAGGGTCTTCGACGAATTGACGCCCACAATCACGGCATTTATGGTTTTGTTTACCGCTATGGGTCCTACCATTTTTGACTATTTGTTCGGACCTGCAGCTTGGACAGCATGATTGAGTAGATGACATATGTATATAACTCCATCGATTCGGTAGGCTTTGGCTGGCAGCCATCATGACGACATCCTTACTCTTGGCAAACCACCAAAACCAGACCATTTGTCGTTTACTTCTTTTTGAATTGTTTTACGCTACATAGGTTTTACCAATATGGACAATCATTTTTCAGTGTTTTTTCCTTTTCAAACATAAACAATTTAGGAATGGGCACATGAAAATAAAGTCTCGTTTCGAGACTTGAGGCATTTTGTTCTTTGCCCTTGCTCGTCAGCAAGCGCCCAAAAAAGAATATAAAAAACTATCATCGACGCGACATCTGCGAAGTAATTAAAACTTCTTCCGCCTAACTCCTTGATCTGCTCTAAAGCCATTAAATAAAGGGTTTTAGCAAGTATTTTATCTAGCTAATTGTGGGGGGTTGTTTTGAACAATCCCGCCAATGAGAATATTGTATGCACATTGAAAGAGAAAAACGATGTGTGATTTTGTTGAATTGAAAGATCTTTAAAATAAACAAATTTAGTTGCTTTCACTGATACAAATTGTTGTTTCTCTGTGGGCAGTATTAGAAAGCATCTTAAAGATTTGTTGATGCGGCAAAAAACTTGCCTAAAAAGGTTCTCTATTCGTCAAATTATCAGATAGGTTCCCGGTGAAACTATCTCTGATTATGGTCTGAGCATTTTTCAAATGCTCACTTTTTCAAAGGAAAATTTGGTAATGCATCAGGAGTAAGGATACGGGCATTGAGCCATCAGGGCTTCAGGCATATCTATCCTTACCCTTGTAGGGTCTTAAGTCCTTAAGGGTTTAGGCATACCTAATCCTTACTCTCGTAGGACTACCGAATTTTGAGTGGTTGTACTCGTAAAACCCTGTTCTGAATCTTGGCCAGATAGAGACTTATCAATCGTTTGTAAGTTATACGCCTTGCTCAACAACTCTTCTGAGCGTTCATTTACTTCGTATTAGGAAGGGTGTTGTTAATGTCTTTATCCAAGGAAAAAGATTGTCAAAGGAAACCGAAAGTTTCACAACCATTGCTGTTAGTTGTTTCAAGCACGCTTTTAGCAACCTGTAATGGAGCAGCTCTGGCCCTCGAAGGCATTGAAGCTCCTCTATCGATACAGAATTCATCATTTCCATCGCTCCAGGGATCGGCTCAAACAACGTCAGCCTCAGTCGTTCCATCAACAGAGCCAGCTGTCCAGTTTAGTCCGTACACTAAGATTCCAGTTCAGATTCCAGACTCGGTTATAGAACCAGCTGGCCCTGTTATTGCCATAGCTGACGATGTTATTCATAGTGATGAACTAGCCGAGAACATCACTGAGCCAACGCCGCTTAAAATAACAAATTCATCCCAGCCGATAGAGCAGTTTCAGCCATCCGCTGAGCTACCGATGCGATTTACCGAGTTAGTCGATAGTCCCATTGAGCCAGCGCCCCTTGCCGTAACATTTCCATCTCGGCCAATAGAGAGCTTTCAGCCATCTGCAGAGCTACCATTTCGGGTTGCCGAATTAACTAGCAGTCCAGCTCCCCTAGAAGCAGTTTCATCCCAGCCAATAGAACGATTTCAGCCATCCGCTGAGTTACCGGTACGCGTTACCCAGTTAGCCGATAGCCCAGCTGAGCCAGCTGCTCCAGAAACCATTACATCTCAGCCGATAGAACAGTTTCGACCCACTGCTGAATTACCGACACGCTTTTCCGAATTAGCTAATGCCCCAGTTGAACAAGCTAAGCCTGAATCAGCAACAAATTCATCTCAGCCAATAGGACAATTTCAGCCATCCGCTGAGTTGCCGGTACGCCTTACCCAGTTAGCCAATACCCCAGCTGAGCCAGCAAATGAAACCGTTGTCAGTCAGGTATTAGAAGCTGAAGAGTCTGACTCTGAGGCTGTTTCAGCCCCCATAAGCTACAATGCTGCAGACCTCTTAGACGTCCCCGCTCGCTTTGGTGTGAATGCTAGCACGGCCACCAATGGTTTTGGCGAAACTATTGGTGTTCATGGTTTTGTTCCCCTCGACCAGGATATTGACGAAGACCTCGATTCGTCAGACATTACCTTTCTCGAAGGCAATCTCCAGGTAAATGACGGGGATCCTAGCTTTAGCCTCAGTCTGGGCCACCGAGGATACCGTCAGGACAAAGCTGATCCTGACGATGAGTATATTCGCGGCGGCTATGTCGGCGTCGATGGTCGCTTTACTGACGAAAGCTCATTTTTCCAACTTGCCACCGGTTACGAACGCATCAATGACGATTGGGAGTTTCGCATCAACGGTTATTTACCCATCGGCGATCGCACCAACACCATACAAAGCGTTGACTTCAACACCGGTCTCCAAACCGACAGCGAGTTTTCGGGTAATGAGCTTGTTCTGTCTGCAGTACTTGAACGGCAGCGCATTTTGATCCAAGAAGATGCCCTTGGCGGCTTTGATGCCGAATTTGGTGCCAAGCTAGCAGACTGGGACGGTGGCGAACTGATGGGATATGCAGGTGGTTATCTCCTCTCTGGCGAAGACAGTAGCCTGGGGGGGCAACTGCGTTTAGCGGCCAACTTTGAATCTAACTTTAATGTCGGCCTCTCCCTCCAGCATGACGCCATCTTTGATACTACCGTGGCCCTTTCCCTAAGAGCGACCTGGCCCCAGTTCCGCTTTCAAGATAAAGACGAAGCCGACTTTGCCAACGAGTTTGAAGTGCCTATTCGTTTGAGAGATTCCATTGCTCGTCGTCAAACGGTGGCAGTCAATTTTATCAACGAAGAAGAAATTATCTTAGAAGAAGATATACAAGCATTACAGAACCCAGAGGAAGAAGAAGACTATCGTTTTGTTCATGTCAATTTAGGTGGACCTGAGCAAGACGGCACTGCTGGCCCAGGCACCTACGAAAATCCATTTGCAACAGTTGAAGATGCGATCGCTTTAATTAACAGTGATCCCGCCACCTACAACGATGGCAACACCATTGTCTATGTCGATGGGGAAAATGCACCAGGCATCACAATTCCTGGCTTTACCATTCCAGACCGGGTGCGCGTCCTTTCCCAGGGGCCTGAGCAAGTCATTGGTGGTATCGAATTTCCAGGCTTTCCCTCCGTCGATACCCGCTTACCCTTCGCATCAGCCCAGAACTTTAACGTAGCGTCCGATGCGCCCAATGCCAACGGTATCACAGTCGCCCTGCCAGACTCAGGCGATGGTGCCTTTCCTATAATTACGGGCGGCTCTGTAGATGACTTAGTCACCCTGGGTAACAATACAGTGCTAGCGGGCTTCCAAATCGACGGGGCCACTCAGCATGGTGTGGCCGGTAGCGATATCAATAACGTCGAATTACGCAACAACCTGATTTCCAATTCAGGCGGTAGCGGTATCTTCTTCAACAATGTAGGCGGCAGTGCCATATTGTTTGACAACGTAGTTAACAATTCTGTAGATCGCGGCATTTTTGTTGAAAATACGACAACCACTCCGTTAGAAATTGCCATTGCAGGCTTTGACCTCAACAATAACCGGGTAGGGATGGACTTTTCTAACATAGCCACAGCTGGTGTAGAGGTTCCCAGCCAAATTATATGGATTGGCCCCAGTGTGACAGCAAATACGAGCACGGGAACTCCCGGTGGCACTCCCCTCACCAACAGCATCCTCAATAGTACTGCCGAGGGACTGGTGCTACGCGCAGAGGGCGATGGTCTGACGGCGTCCAGCAGTCAGCAGCTAGCCGTTATTGATACCACAATCGACCAAAGTGGCGGTGATGGTCTGCAGGTGATTGCCGATGTCGGAGTACACCAACAGTTGTTTGGCATTGACAACAGCACCATCACCAATAGTGGTGGCAATGGCATCACCATTGTTAACGGCGATACTGCCATCAATGGTAGTGTGACCCCGACTACGCCTGACGCGGCTTCTCCACAGGAAATTGTCATTGTCAATAGTGAAATTATCAACAATGCCCTTGATGGTATTGACATTACCCTCACCGATGCTGGTGCCCAGGAGCTTGTGATTCAAGACAACCAAATCATCGGCAATGGCGGCAACGGCATAGACTCCACTGCCGATACTGCAACGGTGCAAGAATGGCGCACCGACAATGAAACCGGTGCCCTGGGTGTAAGCGGCAATACGATTTCGGGTAATGGCGGTCAGGCCATCACAATTGATCTAGAAAACGTTGCTACCTTACCAATTGTGGGCATTGGCAACAATGATCTTTCCGGCAATGGTGTGGGACCCGACATTGAAATCAATACGCAAGATACATTCCCAGCGGGTAGCGTAAATGCCTGTTTGGTTGTTACAGACAATACAGCACCACAGAGCATTGTGTTTACAGCACCAGATCCGGTCTTGTCTAGTGGCATTCCATCAGTCCAGGTAGAGGATTTGCCTAATTTAAATGCAGATACGAATGTGTTCTTGCTGGTGGATGATGTGACCCTAGGCTTGATTGCAAGCACAGCGGCCTATACGTTACCGCCTAGTAACTGTAATGAGTAGAGCTACCTAAAGACAGGAAAATAAAGAACAGAATCAGTATATTTTCTAGATTTATTTTCCTGCTTTTTGGCA
>JAHQVZ010000118.1 GCA_019634055.1 Leptolyngbyaceae cyanobacterium MAG.088 | reverse complement strand
CAAAACAAGCTCACTAAGCTGTATCAGACTTACGCTTGCGGATGACAGCTAGTCCCATACCTATGAGACCCGGAATAAGAGCAGGTGTTGGAATTGGCTCTACATCAAGGTTTACAATGGCATAAAAGGCAGTTGCATTAGGGTCAAATTGACCGTCAACAAACGAGCTATTGTCATTAAGCTGGGTATTTCCATCGTAAGTGGTGAACGCAGCACTACCCCCTAAATTATCTGAGTTCCTAGCATAGAGGAAAAATGGACCAACAAATTCAGCCGAGCCATTAGGGGTACCTAAATCAGCTTCGTTTGGGTCAATAAACTTGTTGAAGGCATCAGTCGCCAACTCAAATGCTATAGTCTCGTCGAATGCTATACCTTCACCGTCTACGCCCTCATTAAACCAAGGGACCAAGTCTGAAAAATTAGATCTTCCACTAAGTGCATCAAAAGTGGTCTCTTCTAATACTATGTCATAATCTATCCCACTAGCTGTTGTGAGAGTCAAAGCATTTACAGGGCCTGCAACCACTGCTATAGAAGAAATAGCAGCAATACCGACGGAAAATGTAACGGAACTAGCGACTTTGCACAGGCTCATAGTGAAATCAGGAAAAACAGCAAAATAAGCTGGCTCGATACACATTTCGCTATACGAAATTAAAAAATTGCTTTAGGGTAAAAACGTACATTAGGACATAAAGTGGCCAAAATTTTATCTACTAATTAAGAAATTAAGAAGGTCACGAAAAAGCCTTAACATTAAGCAAATATTTAGATATGCAACTGATTGTTTGTGAAACCGCTGTGACTGAAGGTTTACGCTTAGTTGGGTTTGTTCGTTGGTGTAGCGTTTGTATCGGTCTTATTACAATCTTAAAACTCCCCCCAAAATCAATATTTAAGCTTGTATCAAAATTGTGTTGGGGTGATGGTCTTTGTTCTGTTTTGAGGGCGTAAGGAATGTAACTGTTGAGAAGCTCAAGCAGTTTAGTGACTGACCTGACTTTTTATAATAATTTTATTATCTCCAGTGGAGAACAATGTTGTCGAGTATTTTAATTGTTGAAGATAATCAAGGTAAACGAGAGATTGAATTGGACGATCCGGTTTATTCTGTGGGGCGTGATGTCAACTGTAATGTTCGACTAACTTCGCAGTTTGTGAGTAGGTATCATGCCACGTTGGTTCAGCTTCCTAACCATGATGGAAGTTTTTACTACCGTATCTTAGATGGGAATTTGAAGGGAAAAACCAGTGCTAACGGGTTATTGATCAATGGGCGTAAACTGCAAAGCCATGACCTTAAAAATGAAGATGAAATTATTTTGGGTCCTCAGGTACGTGCTGTTTACTATCAATTAAAGCGAGATGCAATCGCCACTGTGCCTTCGGACGATGAATTTGAACCAAATGATCCTGTAAGCTGTCCTTGGCCCTCATATCCTTTTACACCTGTATTGGGCATTGAGGTAACACCAGATAATGGAGAAAGTCATATTCTGTAGGACCGTTGAAAATGATCCTATCTCAGTCTGTAAAAGCCCTATAAATAAAGATATAAAAAAACTGTTGAATACATTCAACAGTTTTTTTATATCTTCTTCTTGGCGATTAAGGATTACTTACTGAGTGTAATGCTAAAGACTACACTCGTTTGTTTATATAAATAATCTCCTACTTTGAGAAGAAATTATCCTTCTTGCGAACAAACAGATCTGTAAAGAACGAGATCACGGTTCGTTTCTCGGTTTTAATATTCGCATTGAGCGACATGCCAGACCGTAATGTAAAGGTTTCACCCCTAGATTCGAGCACCTGGGATTGTAGCTGAATCTCTGCCGGAAACCGATAGAACGGATAAATCTCATCAGGGGGTAGGGCATCAGAGCCAATACTGATCAAATGGCCGTCAATGTCGCCGTACTCACTGTAAGTGAATGCATCAATCCGCACGTCAACCTGTTTGCATTCCGCTTCAATGCCTGCTTGATTTTCTGCCTGGACGGCAGTGCGGCAGTCGTCGGTTAGTTGTACAAAACCAATGTCCTGGTTGGGGATAAAGACGCGGGCAATTAGATTCTCTTGGGGAACAATTTCTAAAATTGGCTCGGTAGAGTTGGCGGCATAGCCGGGTTGATTTGCCCTGAGGTTAAATACAGCACCGCTAACGGGGGCTGTGAGCTCGCGAAACTGTAACTGTTCTTCTAGTTGAGCAATGCGGCTGGCAAGCTCTTGACGCTGAGTTTCATTTTGTAGAACCGCTTGCCCCAGGCTACTGTCAATGGATGAAATGCGCTCACGATTGTTGCGAATCTGGTCGCGGCGGGTGCGTTCAAATTCAAAGTCGGCCCGGTCGATTTCGGCCTCAGCCTGGTTTATTTGGGCCTCAAGACGGCTGATTTCATCCTTGAGGGTATTGACCCGAGTAATGCGAGTGCTGACTTCTTGCTCTTGCTGTAAGCGACTGAGTTCTGCAACGGCACCCTCTTTTTCTAACCACTGTAATCGATCGAGAATTTCATCATTGGTTCTCAAGTCGTTTTCAGCATTGATCAGTTCGGAACGTGTTTGGCTCAAACGCCCCTTTAAGTCAGTAATTTGCTCTTGATTTTGGATTTGCCGTGCCTGGGCTTCTTCCCTGGCAATGTTGACATCGGTAGTGGCCTCAGTGGAGAGCCCAGCCGTATTACCGTCAATTTGTGCCTGGTAAATCCGATTGCTGGCTTCGAGTTCGTTTCTTTCTTCTAGCCGTTGCTGCAAATCGCCAGCAACGAGGCCAGTAACACTACTGCTATCACCATTGCCATTCTGGGCGCGATAAATTTCAGTCTGGTCTGAAAGATATGTACGAATTTTTAGTAAGGACTCTAGTTCAGCTTTGGCAGCTGTTTGATTAAAGGTGATTAAGACATCGCCTTGCTCGACTAGATCGCCTTCCTTGACATGAATTTTTTCGATAACGCCACCGCTAGGTGTTTGCACCGGCTGGACCACGCCGACCGGTTCTAATTTGCCTTGGGCCGGAATGGTTTCTTCGACCTTGGCTAAAATTGCCCACAGGACACTGACACTGGTAACCCCCAAAATCGCCCATACAATGGCCCGTGACCAGATGGGTGACTGACGCAGGATGACGGGTTGGTCAAAGGATTGAGCCTGACCATTGGGAGCGCCAGGCACACCGCCATTTTGTACTTGTTGAGATGTCATGACTAACCGTTCCCTTGTTGTTGGTGTAGACAGTAGTAACGCCCCTTGAGTGCCAGAAGTTCTTCGTGGGTGCCTTCTTCAACAATTGAGCCCTGGTCCATTACCAGAATCTTGTCGGCTGAACGTAGGGCTCCAAGACGATGGGTAATAAAGAAGACCGTGCGACCTTTGGACCATTTTTTTAAGTTAGTGGAGACCTGGGCTTCAGTATCGTAGTCGAGGGCACTAGTAGCCTCGTCCAAGATTAATAGACGAGGGTTTTGAATAATTGTGCGAGCGATCGCAATCCGTTGTCGCTGTCCTCCAGATAGGGACGACCCCCGCTCACCAACGCGGGTATTGTAGCCCACACCCATTTCCATAATGAAATCGTGGCAGCAGGCAATTTTGGCTGCCTGAATCACCTCTTCGGTAGTGGCCTCAGGATTAGTCAGGGAAATATTTTCCTGAATTGTACCTTCGAACAAAAGACTGTCCTGGGGCACAATACCCACCTGTCGTCTAAGGGAATATAGTTCAACCTTATTGATATCGTAGTTATCGATTAGGATGCGGCCTGAGTTGGGCTCATATAACCTGGGTAAAAGTTTCATCATGGTACTTTTACCCGAGCCACTTAAACCCACCAGGCCAATAAACTGACCGACTGAAAATTCAGCATTGATATTGGAGAGCTGCAACGGACCCGATGCCCCAAATCGGAAGGACAGATTCTCATAGCGAACGTGGCCTTTAATGTCTGGCATAGGAATTTGGCTACGCTGCTCTTCTTCCTGTTCCTGAGGATGGTCGATAATGTCGCTCAGACGTTCTAAGGATAATGCTGTTTCCTGGAAGTTTTGCCACAGTTGGGTAAGCCTTAGCAGCGGCTGAGTTACGTAGCCCGAAATAATTCGGAAGGCGATCAATTCACCCAGGGTGAGTTCACCTTCTAGCACCAGGTAAGCACCGAACCATAGCACTAACAGACCCGACAGCTTATTGAGAAAGTTACTGGCGGAGCTGGCCGTGGTGGAGGTGAGAACGGTCTTAAACCCATCGCTAACGTAGCGACTATAGCGGTCCTGCCACTTCCAGCGGGTATTGAGCTCAATGTTCTGGGCCTTAACCGTTTGGATACCCGATAGGGCCTCCACCAAAAATGACTGGGTTCTGGCGTTTTGCTCGGCCTTAGCCCGTAGCTGGCGACGCACAATTGGCGACACAAAAAAGGTCAGACCTAAGAATAACGGAATCGTTGATAGAGATACCGCCGTTAGTTTGACGCTGTAAATCAGCATCACCAAAATATAGACCAATGAGAATACGGCATCTAACACCACGGTTAGGGCTGTACCGGTGAGAAACTGACGGATGTTTTCCAGCTCATTCACACGGCTGGATAGTTCACCCACCGGACGTCGGTCAAAGTATTTCAGTGGCAGCCGTAGCAGATGGTCAATGGTTTGAGACGCCAGGGCCATGTCGATCCGGTTAGTGGTATCGACAAACAGGTACGTTCGTAAACTCCCAAGAATGGCCTCAAACACGGCCACAATCACCAGGAAGATGCCCAGCACATGCAGGGTATCTACGCTTTGCTGCACAATGACTCGGTCAATAATCACCTGAATCATCAGGGGATTAGCCAGACTAAAGACCTGGTAGAAGAACGAGGCGACCAGGACCTCTACTAAAATCCATTTGTATTTCTTGAGGGAGGGGACAAACCAGGACAGCCCAAACCGCTGCTGTGGAGTTTGGGTTGTTGTTTCTAGCAGAAGAACTTCGCCTTCTGGCCCCCAAATTTCTTCAAATGCTTGAGGAGAGTGGTATACCAAGCCCTTATCGGATGGACTACCAAGCACGTATTTCTTGGCAGAGGTTTCATAGAGCAGGGCATAGCTATCGCGCCATTTTATCAGAGCTAACTTAGGCAGACGACCGATGGCACTGGCCGGGACCTTAGCGAGTTGAGGTTTTAGACCCAACATGTCGGCAACGGCTCCGCAGGAGGGTAAGGAGACCTGCCCTAATCGTGCTTTTTGGTTGGTCAAGACCTTGTGTACAACATCCCGCTTAAAGGGCATGTTGAAATGCTTGGTCAGCATTTCAAAGCAGGCGACCAGGGTATCTATTTCGCCGCGGGCGCGAATGTGGGGATAGGCCTGGTTGCTGAGCTCTTTATCTTCGCTAAACCCTTTGGGAATAGCATCGGCGTAGGGAATATCACTATCAGCATCAGAGGCTGCTGTGGATGCCTTAGTGCTTTCCCATGGGTCGCCATCTAAGACTTCTGCTGTCTTGGTTTCAACCTGGGCCGCAATAATGGCATGGGGAATACCCAACAGGCGAGCGCCATTGGCACTGAGGACCTCGGTTGAAGCCATAGTCGGGCTTAGCTGTCCGCCCTGTTCATGAAAAGCTATATTGCCACGGCTGATGAACCAAAGATTTTGATTATCAAGATCGCTGTACTTTAAGGGGCCAGCGGGTACTTCCTTAATGGTGACCCCTCGCTGCCGAATGGTTTCGGTTAAGTTAGCAATATCGCCAACGTTATGGGCCTGTTTTTCAAAGTATTTGCTGATAATTTCAAACAGCTCTGCCAAATAACAAGGGTTATGAACGCTATTGGCAAATGTAGGATAGCTGAGAATATGCTGCTTGAGAGTGGAGACCGGTACAGCTGTCGCTACAATTTCAGTGGATGCGATCGCACTTTCACAGGCTACTCCCCGTGCCAGACCCGCCAAACCCAAGATGTCTCCGGGGCCTAACAGTTTTAGAGTAATCGGATTTTTTGTATAAGGGTCATATCCCAGCAGACGAACCTGTCCCTCTTTAATCAGGATTACCTGATGAGGCATGGTTTCACGCCTGAGGATAGGTTGCCCCATGCGGTAACGCAACAGTTGGCTTTGATCCACCAACGTCTGTAATACCTCTGGCGGCAGATGACCAAAGGGCTCAGTATCGCTGAGCTGTTGATATATAGGATTCACAGTATAAGTCATACGTTATGCGGGGGTATGCATTTTTAAGCAGCCTATGCCTCAAATAAGAGGGGTGACGTCAGTTTGCTGCGTCGTTTCCTTTAGCCATGTTTCAAAGAGTTCGTTCATCAATTGCTGACGCATAGAGTCATCGAACTGCGCCGGCACAAATTTTTCCAAGCGAGTAATGACATACCATTCGCCAATGGGGGTGGGAGACCAAAGCTGCCCAGGCTGACTGACTGAAAGCATGCGGCTAATCATCGGGTGAGGCACACTGAGCGCAACGGGACCAATCAAGCCACCTGTTTGAGATTCTTGACCTTCAGAATAGGTCCGGGCCAGGTCGCTAAACGATTCACCGTCGTCATTAAGTCGAAAGTAAAGTTCCTGGGCCAGACTTGGATCTTTAGTGCGAATCAATGAATAGAGCACCCGATCTAGTTTGACCTTACGTTCTAAAAAATATGACTCAGTTTGATTCCCCCAGGTAGTTTCTTTAAATTTTGCAAGTTTAGCGTCTCGTAAAGCCTGCATATACACCTGCTCTTGGGTCAGATTGTTTTGGGCTTGCCACGCCTGTTGCTGCTGTTCAGTGAGCAATTTACGTTGCTGACAAAAGGTTTTATAAGCATTTTCAGGATCGCACTCAACAGACTCTATTGCCTGTTCAATAACGACTCCCTGCACCAGCTTAGGTAAAAGCTGATAGTGCTCTAGTCGTTCTAGCAATGCTCGAATATCGAGCTCTAAATCGCCAATTTTCAAGACTGCTGCCATTAAAAAAACCCTGATAGATTAAGTACTACAGCGTCATACCTGACGTTAGATAAGTAAGATTTACCCTAATAAGGTTAAAAATACGTACAAGTAACGTTTAAGCGAGGAACATCTACACTCTAGACACTCTAGACACTCTAGACACTCTAGACGACTCAAAACTAGCACTAGGGAAAATTATCATTGCTCAGACAATTCCAACCTAGCATCGGGCAAAATCCCTATAGTTCTCATCATTTATATATTTGAGATAATTTTACAGATTCACGTATATAGAACTTGCTTAAGCGTTCCCATTTAAAATTCTCATCAAACGAACTTTATAAATATATGTGTATATGTGACTAGATAGTTATAACTACATGGTGGGCATCGCCATAAAGTATTTTCCTAGCGAGTAATACAGATGAATTCCATAAGGCTGAGATATTTAATTTGATTAGTTCTTCATAAATAAGTGCCCTCTTCCGGTTGTTTTTTCATATGTTTATGCCGTTGAGTCAGGAGGTTGCTAAGCCCTCACCTGGCAGCTGATTGCCTCTAATTTTGGCTGGCTTGGGTCTGAGGCTCTCAGATTTATTCATTAGATTCATCATCCAATTTATGCCACTACTTTGGCCCATGTGCTCAGTACTGTTATTTAATTAAAAATTTGTTATCACTATGCAGCAGCAAAATAAAACACTTCTAGGTATTACCCTGGTTGGTCTTGGCATAATTGCTGGGGTATTTGGCTTGTTTACGTGGATTGTGGGTGGTCGTGGCGGGTCAGGCCCTGTGACCCGTGGAGTTGATGGTAATCCTAGTGCGTCAGTACCATCAGCAGGTACTAAAGACAGCTTAAAGGGGCTTAAGAATGTGCCTCAAGGCTTATTTAACTATGGTGGCAGTACTACCTGGATTCCGGTACATGAGTTAGTTAATGAGACAATTGTTGCCACATTCCCTGAGTTTCAGCTGCGCTATACGCTGCCCTCTACCGGTGCGCCTGGCTCGGGGACTGGCATTAAGATGCTGCTAGATGGTCAGTTGTCCTTCGCTGAATCTTCCCGACCCTTGAAGGATAACGAGTATGAGGTAGCTCAACAACGGGGGTTTACATTAGAGCAAGTTCCAGCAGCAATCGATGGCATTGCTTTGGCGGTTCATCCAGACTTGGGCTTAGAGGGGCTAACCATTGAGGAAATTCAAGCGATTTATAAAAGTGAAGTGACTAATTGGTCAGAACTGGGTGGACCTGACTTGCCCATCGGTGCCTATAGTCGTTCGCCAGAGGCTGCGGGTACGGCCAAGTATTTTCTGGACTCAGTTGTAAATGCAGAGGCCTATGGGGCGAACGTTGTCTTTGTTGGTGATACCACCACAGGATTGCGACGGATTTTGGAGGATAAGGGCGGAATTTACTATGCGTCAGCACCTGAAATTGTGAATCAATGCTCGATTTATGCGATTCCTGTGGCGGCTCAAAATCAATCTGATGATTTTATTCCTCCGTTTGCCGCGCCCTGGCGTACGGGCCAGGCCTGTTTAGATAGTGAAAATACGGTCAATAAAGATGATTTTCGCAGTGGTGATTACCCCTTAACTCGACGTCTATTCGTCATCGTTAAGGTAGATGGCGAACAAGATGAAACGGCTGGGCGCGCCTACGCGAACATGCTGTTATCCTCTGAGGGGCAGACATTAATTGAACAGGCGGGGTTTGTTAGTGTGCGTTAGCCCCGATCCAGCTTACAATTTTCGTCAGTCAGAGGAGTAAGAATTGACGAAAACCAACGGATGCAACGAATTACTATTAGTCCGACTCAACGGGTAGACGATACTCTTCAACTGACCCATGAGCAAATTCATTATCTGCAGCGGGTGCTGCGGTTAAGGCCCGGTGATGTATTTATTGCTCAAGATGGTCAAGGGCAACAGTGGCAAGGACAGCTAACAGACACTTTGGGATGTGCCCAAATTCTCTCGACGCTGGTACCGTCGTTGAAACCAATGACGGTAGAATTGGTTGCAGCGTTACCTAAAACAGGGTTTGATGATGTGGTGCGCCAGGCTACCGAGCTGGGTGTCACGGATATTCAACCGTTGCTAAGTAAGCGTACTCTCCTTAAGCCGAGTGCCCAAAAGCTGCGCCGTTGGCAGCGCATTGCTCAGGAAGCTTCAGAACAATGCGAACGTGGCTATGTGCCCAGGCTCATGCCGCCGCTGCAGTTTGTAGATTGGGTTAAATCTAAGCCTGGGCCTACAGGGAACTATTTTTGTGTCGCCAGAGTCAATGCACCTGGGCTATTACCTTGTGTTCAATCACTTCTGAGCGATTCTCCTCAGCAATCGATTAGGGTGGTAATTGGTCCGGAGGGGGGGTGGACGTCTGAGGAAATCGCGGTTGCGATCGCACAGGGTTACCAAGAGACATCTCTTGGATCGGGGATATTACGCGCAACAACAGCGTCGCTTACCGCCCTAGCGATTATCTCATCAGTTAGAGAGCAGTTGATATAAACAAATCTCGCGTATTTGTCCGGATGGCCTATGGCCAAAACCTTGGATAACTTTGGAAAGAAATTCAAATGACATAGGTAGGTTTATTAAACTTGCCTGATTTTGGATATGGGGTTTAGTGTTTATTCGATTGATCACCATGCATAGTTCAACTAGCCAAGAACACGTATTTTCAGGATTTCATGCGCTGTCAGAACCGATTCGCATTCAGGTATTAGAGCTGCTACGCGAGGGAGAGTTTTGTGTGGGCGACATGTGTGAGCGTCTTAGTATTGCTCAGTCAAAGCTATCTTTTCATCTCAAAACACTTAAGCAGGCAGGCCTTGTAACTGCCCGTCAACAGGGTCGTTGGATGTACTATAGTCTCAATCCAGATCAGTTTAATATTCTAGAGTCCTACCTCTCTAACTATTAGCTCCCTATATCAGAGACTCGTTCAGAGACGAGTGACGCCTCAGACAATCAGTCATAATCTACGTCTACACTTCAAATCTTCGTGTTGTTTGTGGTTAAACCTTAATTCTGGTTGAAGGGCAGGACTGAAACACTGAGTTATTTTTTAGGAATAGGATTTGGCAATAGAACCGTAGTGTCAACTGACACTACGGTTCTATTGTGTTGATTGGTTTTACACTGAATTGTGTTAGTCATATTGGTCTAAAAACTAGGTTGATAATCTAGTAAGAAATATAGGCCGTTTTCCTGGAGTGAATTGCCAGAATCATCGGCATCGACTAGGGGAATGCCGTAGTCCAAACGGACCGATAAGTCAGGATTGACTCTCCAGCGCAGACCTACTCCCAATCCAGCTAAAAAGGAGGGATCTGGATCTGGAATTTCATTATTCCAACCAACACCGGCTTCTAAAAAGGGTGTGATTTGTAATGTATTTGGGTCTTTGGTGACGGGAATGCGGAACTCTACTGAGCTAGTGACTGCATTGTCTGCTACTAGCTGGTTTTGACTGTAACCACGTACGGTGCCAATGCCACCCAGGCTAAACCGCTCTACAGGTAATAGGCCATCGGGGGTAAGCTGAGCACCGACGCGGGTCAACACTAAAAATCGTGGGGATACTTGTTCAATCCATTGAAACTGACCCAGCCAACTAAAAAAGCGACCGTCAATGCCAGAATCGTTAACCGTTGCGTCAAATAGGTCTAACCCTACACTGAACTGTGAGCGAGCGGCTAATACCCGCGACTGACTACGTTTAACCCAGTCTTGATAGAACCGTAGAGCACTGATTTGGGAACGACCTTCTTCGGGACCTAAGGAAAATGAGAAGGGAATATCATCCAAGATAAAGCTGCGACTACGCTTCCAATCAAAGTCTAACCCCAGGGCAAACTCTTCGGCCGGTGTGCGTATAATGGGCTGCCGAAAGCCTGCTGATAGGGTAGTAGTTTCACTACGAATGCCCACATCTTCAAAATCGTCTTGGATAATGCGGCTATCGCTATTGCTGGCTCTAATTTGGAAGGTGCCGTCTTTAGCATTTACAGGGATGGCATAGCTGATGTCATACAGGTCAAGGCCAGCTGTGGTGCCATAGCTGGCGCTTAACCGATCGCCAATACCCAGGGGATGACGCACCGTTAAACCTAGGTTAATTCCCTCAGAGCCAATACTAGGAGACCGGTAGTTGTCGGTATTAAAGGAGAGCACAAAGGTGTCTGCTTCTTCGAGATCTAAAATCAGTAGACTTTGACCGGGGCCATTCCCAGCGGTTAATTCGGCATTGACTCTCTCTAGGGATGGATCAAGCTGTAGGAGCTGTAGTCCCCTTTCTAAATTCTGTTGGTTAAAGGGAGGTGTCATGGCCCGTGCCAAACGGTCACGGATATAGCTTTGGCGTAGTCGGTTTAAGCCATTGATCTGAAGATTTTCAATTTCTCCTTCAACAACTTGGATTTCGACAGTTTCATTGGTTAAGTCTTGATTGTTGGGGACAAAGGCTCCGGAGGTAATGTAGCCTGAGTTGATGTATAGCTGGGTGATGCGCGATCGCAAGTTAAACAAATCAGACAGGCGAATCTCTTTCCCTTCGTAGCACGCCACCAGTTGTGCAATGGCGTCTTCCAAAATAGTATTGCCCAGCACATTGATTGTCGTGGCCGGAAATGGCATTTCTGGGGTATCAGCTAGGGCAGGGCACGACTCAGTTTCGGGTTCATCATCAGTGTTGCTGTCGGGTAACTCGCTGCCGGGCAAAATATCAGGTGGTGCACCAGGTTCTTCTTCTGGCAGAGTTTCTGGAGGGGATTGAGACTCTACCTCTGGGGTAATGTCTTCCGGTAATGCCGGAATATCTGGGGGCGGATTTTGAGCTACGACGGGGATCGCGTAGCTGCTAATCGCTAAAAAACTCAAAAATGCGACGAAAAACCGGGGGCTAGACACAATCTTACTAAAGATACTCTGTGATATGAACCGTTTCACATCATACTAGGGCTGTCAAACGTACAGTATGCAGAAAATCATTAATGTTGAAAATGTTGAAAAACTTGACATATAGCGGTTACTGGTTGAGATAAATAAATTTTGGTGGTGTAAGTGAGTGGTGAATCGTGAATCGTGAGTGGGATGTATTCAATTCATTTGAAAAGCTTGACATATAACAGCCTGGTCGCTGGTATCTAATACCTTTCTGATTTGGGTGGTTTGCTGGCTGGGCAATAGGGTATGGAGACAGGCTGTTTCCATATGGATCTGTTTAGTATTATTTGTGGCACCCTCACAGTCTGGCAATTTGGCGGGTACTGGTAGTTTCAGCATAAAGTTTTGAGTGCCGCATACATGGATATATCCCTCGCTGGTGAAGGTTCCTAACGGTGTGTAGATTTCTGCAAGTTAGGTTTTCCGGTTAGGGAAATTGATATTAACCGTTTTGTCTAGTGATTTAGAGGCTTTGTGCTTTTACTCTTTAGTTAACAAGGCTAAATTGATTCATTCAGTTAAGCCTATAACATATTGAAATGCCCAAGGTTGTCATGAAAAAGACGTTTCTACGCTTGACTAGTCAGAGTTTGTTGGCAACTACTACGTCTATGTTTGCTTTGGGTTTAGCTGAGCCCAGCATGCCCAAGTTAAGTCAAACTTCCTGGCTTAATCAAACGTTTGTTTTAGCCCGTAACTGAGGAGATCTAAAAAGATGGAGAAGTTTTTGACAGCATTGTTCATTACCTTTGGTTTGGTTATCTTACACAATATGACAAGTGCTACAACCGCAGAAAACTCACCATCTGGGCCAGTTTTATCAGAGGTCTCTTTCAAACAACCTACTCTGGTTCATCGTTAATCTATCACGGCAATGGTACAAATCTTCAGTGTTGTGTCTGACTGTAATCTAAAAACAGTCTCTACCCATAATAAGACGACCGTCAGCTGTGTAGTAAATACCTGAGGGCTCAGTAATTGCAGTGCCTGATTGCCATGGAGCAGTGTTATTAACCTGGTTAGATTCGTCAACTAATGGTTGGATGTTGCCTGTTGCATAGGTGGCTATTTGACTATCTGCAGGACTTACGGGTAAGCCGCCGCTACCGGTTGTCGTAAATGTGCCCCCTGCCTGCTGACCTCTGGCCACGCAGCTATTGGCCACCAGGGTATCTGGATTGGTGAGTACATCGGGAAGCTCGCTCAGACTATTTTCGATAAAACTGTTATCTGGTGAGTTTAGGACAATAATGCCGCTCACCCCCTGTTCTGAGCTGGCGGTAATGTCGCTGCGGGACGTAAGCTGTGGCCGAGGTTCAATGCCAAAGACGCCTTGTGCTGTAATATTCACCTGGCCGCCGTCGCCCTCAAAGGCATTGGCAATAATATCGCTGTTTTCAGTGGAGATGGCAATAATATATGGTGCAGAAATATCAATATTGCCGCCGTTGCCTGCCCCTTGAGCTGTGCCTGCCGTAGCCGTAATAAGACTGTTATTGCGCAACAGCAGCAGATTGTCAGAGTCAAGAAAAATATTGCCCCCATTGACGGTAGCTGACTCGGCACTGAGTATGCTGTTATTCTCTAACTGGATATTAGACGCAGAAATATCGATATTGCCAGCCTGACTATCAGACTCAGATGCCACAAAAATACTGCCATTGTTGAGTGTTGCCTCATCTGTGAGCACAATAATGACATCACCTGCATCGCCCATGCCGGCAGTGCTAGCCAGAAGCTCTGCTCCGTTAGTAATGTCTAGGGTATTGGCAAAAATCTTTATATCACCGCCATTGCCCCTGGCCATATTCGTAGAAACCTGGCTGGTCGCCCGGCTTGAAAAACGCCCAGATGGATCACTCCCGTCAAAAATGACGTGTCCCTGGGCTTCAATAATGACATCGCCAGCATCTCCTGACCCTGCTGTGGATGATTCTAATGTCGCACCGTTAGAAACCGTTAGTTCTCCTGTTGAGATCCTGACATCGCCAGCATTGCCTTGTGCGCCCAACCCCACTTCGCTACTGGCTTCACTGCGGCTAAGCATACCAACTCCATCAAAAACAGCCTCTTCCTCAACGTTTATAATTACATTGCCTGCATCACCTTGACTAAAGGTGGCAGATGCTAATACGGCTCCATCTGTAACCGATAAAGTACCCGTTGTCAGTTGCACATCACCTGCTTGACCCTGCCCAGCTGGTGTAACACTGCTGAGCACTGTGGTATTGATAAGGCCAGAATCAGTTCCAGCGAAAAGTGTGTGATTCTGCACATCAATAATAATATTGCCTGCATTACCAATGCCAAAGGTGCTTGAATCTAGAGCAGCTCCATTTGAAACCGTTAAACTCTCAGCTGTAATAATTAAATCGCCGGCATTCCCTTGTGCCTCTAAACCTACTGAGTTACCTATCACACTGCGGATTACTGGTTGAACAGGATCTGTGCCATCAATGACAATATCACCACTTGCATTGATAACTAAATTACCTAAGTTCCCCCTACCTAAAGGGGATATTAAGCTATTAATCTGTGCTCCTTCTGTTACAGACAAACTATCAGTGGTGATTTGCAGGTTTCCCCCTTCACCTGAACCTAAAGCAATACTATTGGCGATCAAGCTACCATCCGATAACTCGATATGATTTGCT
>JAHQVZ010000117.1 GCA_019634055.1 Leptolyngbyaceae cyanobacterium MAG.088 | reverse complement strand
GCCCTGTTCATTCCATTCATTATAGATTTTCGAGCGTTACATTCTGATACAGAAACCTAACATTTACCCATAACGCTTTCAATCAACAGCTATTAATCGGAATCATTATGGTCACAGTCTATAAATAGTCGCTTAGTAAGCGGCTCTGACAGCACGGTACTATAGGCTGTTGTAAAATCCCAAAATTATGATCGTCTAGCTTGTTATTTAGCTACGCACACTCCACTTAAAGCATCCATCCCCATGACCACTAATTTTGACTTTTTGAGACAAAGTGACCCAGAAATTACAACCATCATTGAGCATGAACAACAGCGGCAACAAGAACACCTAGAGCTGATTGCCAGTGAGAACTTTACATCGCCCGCTGTAATGGCAGCCCAGGGTTCTGTATTAACTAACAAGTATGCAGAAGGACTGCCGAATAAGCGTTACTACGGCGGCTGCGAATTTGTTGATCAGGCTGAAGCCATTGCCATTGAGAGAATCAAACAACTTTTTGGCGCAGCTCATGCTAATGTTCAACCCCATTCTGGGGCCCAGGCTAATTTTGCTGTCTTCTTAGCCCTATTACAGCCCGGCGACACTATCATGGGCATGGATTTATCCCATGGGGGCCATCTCACCCATGGGTCGCCGGTAAACGTTTCAGGTAAATGGTTTAATGTCGTTCAATACGGTGTCAGTCAAGAAACCGAGCAGTTAGATTACGATGCGATTCGTGAAATTGCCCTTAAGCATCGTCCTAAACTCATTGTTTGTGGTTACTCTGCCTACCCTCGGACAATTCATTTTGACAAGTTTCGGGCCATTGCTGATGAGGTTGGGGCTTATCTCATGGCTGATATTGCCCATATTGCAGGATTAGTTGCTACAGGCTATCACCCTAATCCTATTCCCCATTGCCATGTGGTTACCACCACCACCCATAAGACCCTGAGAGGTCCCCGAGGTGGCTTAATCATGACCAGCGATCCGGATTTAGGTAAAAAATTTGATAAAGCTGTCTTTCCTGGCAGTCAGGGTGGCCCTCTAGAGCATGTCATCGCCGCTAAGGCCGTTGCCTTTGGCGAAGCGCTGCAACCTGAATTCAAGACCTATTCCGCCCAAGTTATTGCCAATGCCCAGTCTCTGGCAACCCAGCTCCAGGCAAGAAACTTTAAAGTGGTGTCAAACGGTACGGACAATCATTTAGTTCTAGTTGATTTGCGTTCTATTGGGATGACAGGGAAACGCGCTGATGCGCTGGTTAGCATGGTCAATATCACTGCCAATAAAAATACTGTTCCTTTTGATCCTGAATCTCCATTTGTTACCAGTGGCCTTCGTTTGGGTTCGCCAGCCATGACTACCCGTGGTCTAGGCATTGAAGAGTTCAAAGAAATTGCCAACATTATTGCTGATCGATTGCTATTACCTGAGGATAGTGATGTTGAGACCAACTGTCGAAACCGCGTTGCAGATCTCTGCAACCGTTTTCCACTTTATCCCCATCTACGAACGACTGTATTTGCCTAAGTGCAATCTATTGATAAGCTAGCCAAATCATAGGCAAGCTCGAATTTATTCTTCTAAACTACACTGGCAAGTCAAATACTCATGACTTGCCAGTTACATATAAATGTCAGCATATACAAAGAATTTCCCTAAGAAATTGACAATAGTAATCTGCTTCCTATAATAAGCAGCTTGAAAGATTCAAAAAACCTGGTAGTGTGACGATGACTATTATTGTGTGCACCATCGGTCTTCGATCTGTAAGTTCATAAAATAGCTTGCGTTGTCTTCCCCATACTCTGACACCCATGCCTTTTCAGATATATCCCTTACTGGCTTTTGCATTGTCAGCCATTGTGGTGCTTGTATCCACACCGATCATCAAGAGAATTGGGTTACATAGTGGTCGAGTTGATATGCCTGGAGGGCGTAAGGTCCATAAGGTTCCCATGGTTAGACTGGGGGGCGTGTCTATTTTTCTAGGCACAGTAGTTGCTCTGCTGGTTGTTTGGAATACTGGTGGCTTTGTGGATGCTCAAGGCCAACAACTTATGAATGAGCCGGAAGCAGAAATATGGGGAGTTACCTTAGGGGGCTTAGCCTTTTTTCTAATTGGTTTATTAGACGACCTATTCGGACTATCCGCCATTATCAGACTTGTGATGCAGTCTTTAGTTGCTGCGATCATCTGGCATGTAGGCGTTGATATTGCCTTTGTATCAATTCCAGGCATAGGCATCGTGCAACTGGCTGATTGGTTAAGCTTGCCTATCACCGTAGTTTGGCTAGTGGGTATGGCCAATGCCATCAATTGGATTGATGGGTTGGATGGCTTAGCTGCTGGAGTTTCAGGTATTGCTGCCATCGTTATGATGCTGGTAGCGTTATTTATGCAGCAACCGGCCGCTGCCATCATCGCGGCAGCTCTTGCTGGGGGAGCCTTGAGCTTTCTGAAGTACAATTTCAATCCAGCTCAAATATTTATGGGGGATGGTGGAGCTTACTATATGGGCTTTACGCTGGCAGGCGTGGGGGTCATTGGTCTAGTTAAGGGTGTCACCACAGCCGCTGTCTTTCTACCCTATTTATTGATCTTGGCCGTTCCTATTTTGGACATGTCAGCCGTAATTTTTGCTCGCCTGCGTCGCGGGTTGTCGCCCTTTGTTGCTGATAAACGTCATTTGCACCACCGCCTCTTAAATGCTGGGCTGTCGCACCGCTTCACTGTGCTATTTATCTATGCTCTGACGTTGTGGGTAGGAAGTTTGGCGCTGGCTTTTTCAGGGATGCCTAGTGGCATTATCTATGCTCTAGGCTCAACTGCTTTATTGAGCTACACCAGTTGGCGGGCAAAACGTCATGCCAGATAATCAATATAGGTGTCAATATGGATATTTGTAAGGTGTAGTCAATTGGCCGAGGGCATACAGATAAAAGGTTTCTGTTGTGGCACCCGCTCTCTTTGTTTCTAGCACCTCTAACAAATCAAATTTTTCAAAATACGGGGCATAGACTGCCAGTATTTCAGCCTGGTCATAATCGTCAATGGTCAGAAAAATTCCTGAATGCCCAACCCATTCAGTCGGGTGAAACCAAACTGAATGGCCCCGAGGGTCTTGGCTAAAGGCCATCACAGGAGCTTGAGTGAGAGGACTAACGGCCATATCCACATAGCCACTAAGCCAGAACTCGTTGGTAACTAGAAAATTAGTAGTCGCGATCGCATCTGCTACTGCCCCCTCGTTCAACAAGCGTCGCAGCTGCACCACATCGATCATTGTGGTTGTCGGATCGGTGGCTGGAGCAAGCATTTCTATCACACCGCCAGGTTTTTGCAGCGTGCCAAACGCCACATGACCAAGGGCAAACAGTAATAACGCCGCCATCACTAGGGCACTGCCCACCAGCCACCGTCTGACGGTGGACAGCGACCAATCTACCATGGCTGCCGCCAGTAACAAACTCAGACTCCACAGGCCAGGTGCAGGCCAGGCTGGATAAATGTGGGTCAGTCCCCCCAGCAATGTAAAACCAAGGGCAATGGGCAACCCCAGCCAGAGGACAAACCGCTTTTGTAAATTATCTAGCTGCCAGAGACTGCGACCACTCACCCACCAAAGGGGAAACCCTAAGCTGGGAAACAGATAGGCAACGCCCACCAGCCAAACACCAAGCATCGCTAACGGATTAAACATAGCCCTGTCGCTACCATCAAACCGTGTAGATAGGTGAAAACCAAAGGATAGCCAGTGATGCTGGATATTCCAGTAAACCAACGGGGTCAATGTGACACCAAACAGAACCAGCGCTACTCCCATCCATGGAGAGCATAAGGCCCGTCGATGCTGAGAACTGGTTATACAAAACCCCACTAGACTCAGGCCCAGCACAAACCCGTGATACTTACTGAGACAGACCAAACCCAGCAATAGACCAATAAAAGCTATTTTGGCCGTAGGGCGATAGGGCTTTTTTATCGGAAAAAACTCCAACACGGCCACATATATGGCCATGGACCACCAAAAAATCAAACCATTATCTGGAGCCGCTAATAGGCCAAAGCTGAAGATAAATAGGGGGCATAGGGATGCGATCGCAACTGCCCACATGCCAACACTTGGGCCAAACAACCGACGGCCACTGCAATAGAGCAACCCCGTACTCAGGCCATAAAGCACTAATGCCCCTAACCGAATCGTTAACGGAGCAATATATCCTGTTAGCCATGGCCCCACAGCCGTTGTCAGCGCAACCATCACGGGATGGTCAAAATAACTCCAATCCCAATGTTGGGTGTACAAAAAATAGTAGGCCTCATCAAAGCCAGGCGGCAGCAACCAGGCAATCAGTACCCGTAGCGCCCAAGAACCCATTAAGAGCCCTATCAGCCATTTTGGCCATTGCCATGTTTTGATTGGCCATGTTTTCATGCCTGCTAAAAAATGCCCGTACCTTCCAAGTATCAGCTCAAATCAGACAAAAATACTTTACTATCGACCAACACAGAGCATTTTCTCCGTTTTTCTTTTCTCCACTTTTTATTTATTGACACCTATTCTGGCCAACCATTATGACCGGCAGTGCAGAAATTATATGCGTGGGGACGGAGCTCCTCTTGGGCGATATTCTCAATAGCAATGCCCAATATCTAGCACAGCAACTCGCCCATCTGGGTATTTCTCATCACTATCAAACCGTCGTAGGTGATAATCCTCTACGCCTGGCTCAAACCATCGCCATTGCCTGTGAACGAGCCAGAATGATTATTTTCACCGGCGGTCTTGGCCCCACCCCCGACGACATTACAACGGCTACTATCGCCGAGTTTTTTGGGACGCCACTGGTTGAAAATGCAGAGGTTCTAGCTGACATTACCGCTAAATTTGCCCAGCGTAATCGCACCATGAGTGCTAACAATCGTAAACAGGCCCTTATTCCTAGCGGCGCAGAGATACTCCCCAACCCTCAAGGCACAGCCCCTGGCATCCTATGGCAACCTCGCCCCGGACTGCACATAATGACCTTTCCAGGGATACCAAGCGAACTCCACACCATGTGGAAAACCACGGCTATTCCCTATCTCCAAGCCCAGAACTGGAGCAACAGTATTATCCATAGCCACACTCTGAAATTTTGGGGTGTCAGTGAATCGGGTCTCGCGACTAAGGTTGATAACTTTCTCAAGCTAGAAAATCCTACGGTGGCACCCTATGCCAGTGACGGTGTTATCAAGTTACGAATTTCAGCCAAAGCCCGTAGCCTAGAAGAAGCTAAACAGTTAATTAGTCCTGTGGCAATACAAATCAAAGCCATCGGTGGCACTGACTGTTTCGGTGAAAATGATGACACCCTGGGCGATGCCGTTGGCCGACTACTATTGACCCAAAAGACAACCTTAGCCGTTGCTGAATCCTGTACCGGTGGAGGGTTAGGTGCCATGATCACAGCTGTACCAGGAAGTTCTACGTATTTTATGGGGGGAATTATTTCCTACGACAATGCGGTCAAAGAACGACTGCTTAATGTATCCCCCCAAACATTAGAAAAATATGGGGCTGTGAGCGCTGCGGTAGCCGAACAAATGGCCATGGGTGCCCGTAGACAATTGGCAACCGATTGGGGCATCAGTATTACGGGCATCGCTGGTCCCGGTGGCGGTAGCCCACAGAAACCCGTCGGCTTAGTATTCATTGGCATAGCTAACCGAACAGACACCTGGCACATTGAATGCCGATTTGGCCATCGTAAAAGCCGTGAATGGATTCGATTAATGAGCCGTAATACTGCGCTAGATGTCCTACGTAGGGCGCTCTTGGGCACTAACAAAGCCGTGTAATCACCGATGGCGAGATCGGAATACCTTGATCATTTCTGTGAATTCGTTATCATGTGAATACTTCCACAGATAACTTCACTGAAGTTTACTTCAAGATAAGTTGCTATTTGTGGGTTCTATAATGGTTCAACAAAGGACCTCATTGGATGAGATTAGGAGCAGCCTGGCTCATGGATATTGGTAAAATTCTGGAAAAGTTGAAGAACTGGGTGAATCGAGTGCTCGATTCTTTACTTGGTCCTTCCGCACAACCGGAGCCAGAAGCAATTCCTATTCCAGTTAATGATCGTCGTCGTTGATTGTCATCATTAATTTTTAAAATTTGGCTACCATTGATTCAAAAGTAGACGTCTGAGGTCTAACTTATACCGTTTCTAATGGTTAGGCTTTGATATCATTGCTACGTAGCTTTTGAGTATTCAATTGGTTAGTATTTTGGTTCTTCATGGCCCTAACTTAAACATGTTGGGACGTCGTGAACCTGAAATATACGGTAGCGACACCCTTGAAGATATAAATAGGTCCTTGAAGGCTTTGGCACAGGACTTAGGGGTCATGGCAGTTTTTTATCAGTCAAATCACGAAGGTGATCTGGTAGATGCTATTCAAGACGCTGCAGGACAACATCAGGGGATACTGATAAATCCTGGAGCATATACTCATACGAGTGTTGCTATTCGTGACGCAATTTCTGCTATAGCCTTACCCACCGTCGAGGTTCACCTCAGTAATATTCATAAACGAGAAGTCTTTCGGCATCATTCATACATTGCCCCGGTCGCCATTGGTCAAATTTGTGGTTTTGGCGTCAATAGCTACTACCTAGGGCTAAGGGCTCTGGTTAATTATTTGCAAACTTAAATCCGTCGCAGACCACCACACATGTATTGCCTCTGTCAGCTTAGGGAAGACAATAGATATCCATTAAAGCGTTATATACAAGAGCTAACTTAGTTCGCAAATAGCCCAATCCATGAGGGCATTTGACATCAACACGTGTTCGCCTAAGTGTCTGCCTTAGACGCCTCAGACGCTGATTTTTCTGTAGCCAAACCGTTCATGTCAGACGGTTCTTGCTCATGTTGGCTATCAGCCTCTGACGAGCGACTCTGCATTTGTGTTTTTAGCTTTTCAAGCTGCTTAGCCATGATGCTGGCCATGGTACCTGGGACCCGCTGTTGCACCCAAACCATACTGGCCGACAGCAGTAATTCTTTGAGATAAGCATAGGAAAAGTTATCAGCAGCCGTTGCGATCTCATCAATCTCTTCTGCCGATAGCTGCATCGCTATTTTGAGTTTTTGATTCCATAAGTGCAAATAGGCTACTCGATCGGTCATACCAGGTGCTTCAAAATGATATTTGCGATCAAATCGGCTAGGTCGTTCCAAAATCGCAATATCTAATCGTTCCGGGTGATTGGTAGAGGCAATCATCAAAACTCCATCATTGAGAGCAAAGCCATCTAGTTCATTGAGAAAAAAGGAACGATTTTCATCATCTACCAGGGCATCCAAATCCTCAATCACCACAATGCACGGAGCCGCCTCCCTAACGCGATTAAAGGCAAGGCGCATATTATCAGTGTCACTGCTCTGGCGGGTCTTAAAACTCTTTATGTATAAACAGGGATACCCCAAAGCATTAACAAGAGCTTTGACCATATGGGTTTTGCCATTACCGGGTGGCCCAATGAACAACAGGCCACGCTTCCAGGGCACGTTGTACTCTGCATACATTGGCTGAGATTCAAAGAAGCGCTGGGCATCTTCATAAATGTCTTCCTTAAGCGTGCCGGCCAAAACCAGATTTTCTAACGTGGCACTTTTAATCGACGCATATAGGTCACGATTTTTTTGCCAAAATCCCCCTTCAAAGACTAGAACTTCTTCGCGTACCTGGGAATTCCATTTGCAAACAACCGTAAAAAACTCATCGGCAATCACCTGGCTATCTGCCAAAATCCAGTAATAACGACAATCGTCAAAGTAGCTTTGGGGCCAGGACAATTGCAAAACCATTAGTCTATGTTCTTGCCACTGAACCTCAAAACAAAAATTCTTCTGCTCGTAGCGCAGCTCTTGTTTCTTGGCATCCCATAGCGTCATCACATGATTGTGTACCTCTGTTTCACGAGCGTTAGCAGCATAGCCCGGTGGCAAATCAACCGTACTAATGACCTCGGTTTTACATAGCCCCTCTTCTGCATATTTACGCAAATCAAAATAGTAACTATCCCCCTCTAAAATGACTTTGCCCGGAAAACTTTCAGCCAGAAACTGACTGACATAATAGGGAATCGACGCAGGGGACATCCTCAGCGCTTCTAAAATCAGATAGGTGATATTGACTGAACGTGAACCCGAAGAATAAAGCATGCTGTAGCGTACGTTAATGCCTGAGGAGGTTGATTTGTATGAACTATCTATTTTGCACCGCTTTTCCGCAACCGATGGGAAAATAGCATACTAGTCCACGTCCAGAACTGTAGTTTTTTACAGAGGTAACTCAAGGTTTCACCTTGGATGCGGGTTTCCATGTGCTACGTTAGCCACAACAATATCAAGGGATCGTTATGGGTGATTCGCAAGGCAATCCATTTATTGGCAATCCCTTTATGCAAAAGGGCAAAAAAGCATCGCCTGTTCAACATACTCCCAAACCTTCACCCCCCTCAAAGGAGCCTAAGGAACCTCAATTCCCGCCGTCATCTGAAGAACGCACTGATCCACCCGTCGAATTATCTAAGAAACCAGCGAAGTCAGCTAAATCCTCAAAATCGGTAGCCAAATCGACAACGACTAAATCTCGTACTAGTTCTAAACGGAAACGTAGCAGCCAACCTACTTCTGCGCCACCGCCAAAATCCTACTCAGGCAACGGATATAAAGTCCAGGTACTGGCTAAAATTCCGATGCCAAAGAGTACCAATATGCCTAGCCGCGACTACTTGTGGTTTGCAGTTTACCCAATTATTCCTCGAGTAGGTGACTGTATTTTTCATGATGGTCGCTACTTTCGGGTTGATGCCGTATTTCTATATGAAAATACAAACGCTGGCTGGTGTGCTGATCTAGAGGTGTCGTATTACACTCGGCGACATTAAACACAGCTAAGGCTTAGCACAGCTTAGCTAAGGCATAAATGCCTGGGCAATGGAGTGGTTAACAAATGACCCATGAATTTGCGCAACCAACTCTTCAGCGTCTGCATCTGGACCATACTGGCTAGAAAGGACTACGGTTTGCTGCTGACCGTAGCCGACAAAAGTGACTAAGGCTCGCTGACCTGCTGTTGGTTCGTACCAAATACGAAACCCTGATTGCCCGTCAATGGCAACCAAAGAGTAACGCTGGACAGCGACTGCGTCTGCAACAATTTGCTCCAGATGCTGTGGGACAGCAGTCTGTGGATCTTCCCGGAGCATTACAATATCGGTACGAATAGGCATATTAACGCCATCGGCAATATTACTGACAATTGCCAACCCAGTTTCTCCTTGGGGGGCTATCTGCCATTCCCTTGGATAATCAACACTAAACTGAGCAGACTCATAACGAGCAAATTCATTAGTTTCAGAGGCCTCAGATGGCTCCTGCTTAATATTCAGAGCACTGGCGGCACTCTGCTCTGGTACTATCACCTCGGCGTAAAGACCGGTTGGGGCTAGGACGATCCCCAAAGCGCCCACGCCTAGCAGTAATTGCCCTACGGTCTGCTTAGTATCGAAGTTCATAGGTGTTTAGCGGTTTTGATATCTCTTGAACAATAGCGCTCAAGACCTTAACCGTCGAATACGTTAACCAAAATCGAGCAGGTTTCCATGAAAATTCGTAGCATCTTCTCAACCATACCCCCAATGGCGTTGGGGCTTAGTTTCATGGCCACTAGTGTCGAAGCATTCCCTGCTTACAAGCCTAAACCTCGTGGAATTCCTAGCGTACGCGTTTCTGGCGGCACTCGTTCCCCCAACGAAACGAGCTGTATTGACGATGCCCAATCCCCTATGCTCACCTCCGTTTTTCCGAATGACGATCTGGGGTATACCACTGACAGCTACCCAGCCTTCCATTGGTATATGCCTAGTAATAATGCCAGTCATGTGGAGTTCCATTTGTACGAGGTCGTCAATGAGGATGACGGTATATACCAACCTATTTATCAAACTGCCTTTTTGCCTAGCTCAACGGCTGGAATTGCAACATTACAGTTAGCTCAAACGACAGGATTAGCGCCACTAAGCTCAGACAACTACTACTACTGGAGTGTAGAAGTCTACTGTGCAGATGATTCGACAGCTGCAATGATGGCAGAAGGCTTTGTTCAACTCTTGACTCCTGATCCTGGTCTAGCCACAGAACTAGCGAACAGCGATGGCATTAGTAGAGCTGCGATCGCAGCTGAAAATGGCCTTTGGTTCGATACCACACGCGCCCTCACAGACCATTTAAAAACTCAACCAAACGACCGTCTAGCAATTGCCAGTTGGCAAAACCTATTAGAATCTATCGGGTTAGAGAATATTGCGGAGGCCCCTCTTTTGCCCTAGCCAGTGCTTAATTCATGATGTTTTAGCAAATTTAAACACCCGTAAAAACTAAGGCTTTAACCACCAGTCAACCAAGTAGACGTTGATTTTTGTTAAAGTTCATGAAGGTATTCAACATTGGTAATCTTCACTAGTCATGCTGCGTCTCGAAAACATCACTAAGGTTTATCCCACCGGAGAAGTATTGCGAGACGTTACCTGGGAAGTAAAACCAGGTAATCGCATCGGTCTAGTGGGTGTCAATGGAGCTGGCAAATCTACTCAGCTCAAAATTATCATGGGGGAGATTGAGCCGACTAGCGGTAATGTCATCCGCCCCAATGAGCTGCACATCGGCTATCTCAATCAAGAATTTGAAGTTGATCCCCGCCGTACTGTCCGTGAAGAATTTTGGACAGTATTCGAAGAAGCCAATACCGTACAAAAAAAGCTAGCAGACATTCCTATTCAAATGGAAACTGCCGAGCCCGATGAGTTAGAGAAGTTGATTAAAGCGCTCGATCGTGAGCAGCGGAAGTTTGAAGCCCTAGACGGTTACGGCCTAGAATCCAAAATTGAAAAGATTTTGCCTGAGATGGGCTTTCACAATGACGATGGCGAACGCCTGGTCAGCTCTTTTAGCGGTGGCTGGCAAATGCGAATGGGTCTGGGCAAAGTTATGTTGAAAGCACCAGACTTGCTCTTACTGGACGAGCCCACTAATCATCTAGATCTGGAAACCATTGAATGGCTAGAAACCTATCTCAAAGGCCTAACCACCCCGATGGTGATCATTTCCCATGACCGTGAATTTCTCGACCGTCTATGCACCCAAATTGTAGAAACTGAACGGGGCATCTCAACCACTTACCTGGGCAACTACAGCACTTATCTAACCCAAAAAGCAGAAAGTAAACTAGCTCAGCAAGCTACCTACGACCGTCAGAAAAAGGAAATTGCCAAACAGCAAACGTTTGTCGACCGTTTTCGGGCTAGCGCTACCCGCAGTACCCAAGCCAAAAGTCGTGAGAAACAGCTGGAAAAAATCGAGCTAGTTGAAGCACCGGTTTCTGATGTTAGATCCTTACAATTCAAGTTTCCACCCGCCCCTCGTAGCGGCCGCGAAGTCGTCCAGATTAACGACCTCACCCACACCTATGGCGACAACATCCTCTTTTTAGAGGCAGACCTGCTGATTGAAAGGGGCGATCGCATCGCATTTGTCGGCCCCAATGGTGCTGGCAAATCGACGCTACTGCGATTGATCATGGGGCTAGAGGCTCCCATAGAAGGTTCGGCAACCTTAGGCGAGCACAATGTCATTCCCAGCTATTTTGAACAAAACCAAGCAGAAGCCCTAGACCTCAATAAAACGGTCATGGCAACGATTCATGATGAAGTCCCCACCTGGAAAAACGAGGACGTGCGCACACTCCTAGGACGTTTTTTATTTAGTGGTGAAATGGTTTACAAACCCGTTACTGCTCTCAGCGGCGGAGAAAAGGCGCGTCTTGCACTGGCCAAAATGCTACTGGCCCCAGCTAACCTTTTAATCTTGGATGAGCCCACCAACCACCTAGATATCCCAGCCAAAGAGATGCTGGAATCTGCCCTAAAAGGTTACGACGGAACTGTTCTGATTGTTTCCCATGACCGATTTTTCATCTCCCAGGTGGCCAATAAGATAGTCGAAATCAGAGAAGGGGAACTGCGCTTATACCGAGGAGACTACAGCTACTATTTAGAAAAAATAGCTGAGGAAAAAGAACGCGCCAGACTCAAGAAATTAGAAGCCGAAAGAGAAGCTAAAGCAGAAGCTAAACGCAAAAAGAAAAAGGAAAAACAAAAAGAAAAAGCAGCGACCAAAAAGCCAGGGTAAGCAAGTATAGCTATGTGACCATTGTATGGATATTGGTTATGAAATATAAATGTCTATGTCATGCTCCCAAAGCCTTTCTGTAGTTCTGACATTTAAAAAAGTAAAGGCGCATAAACTTAAGTAGTAAAGGCGCATAGACGACTACTTAAGTGGGGATAGGAGAAAGTCACCTCTAAATTTATTATTAGATAATATTGATTGAGTATTATCTAACCTTGTTAGGGACATGGCTGTTTAGACAGTGAAACTAAACTTACTTACGGCCAAGGTTTTTAATGAGTAATTAAGCTCATTGACATTTTGAGTAAACATAGCAGCCAGCAATAGCTAAAGAGTCTATGTTCACGATAACTTTTAGCAACTGATGGTGCCGTTATCGATAGCTAAAATCAATGAAGTAATCGAACATAACGCGTTACCAGAATTTCCCAAAAATCGGATGTGCATCTGAGTTACTGCACTAATTTTGGTCGTCACTCAGGCTCAAAAGCCACATTTATTCTTGGCAAGAATAAATTATTAAGAAAACCTTAATAGTCAGGAAAGAGCGGGTGATATGATCTCGCTAGGAAAAAGCACAGTCGTTCACCATCGTAAAAAGGATTTGTAAGTATGGCGCAGGAGTCTGTTTCTCCAATGGTTCTCGTCATCCTAGACGGATGGGGCTATCGTGATGAGGACAATGGAAATGCAATAAAAAATGCTAGGACCCCAGTCATCGACAGTCTCTGGACTGCCTATCCTCACACCTTGATTCAAACATCAGGTAAACATGTTGGTCTGCCCGATGGTCAAATGGGTAACTCTGAAGTAGGGCACCTTAATATCGGAGCAGGTCGAATTGTGCCTCAGGAACTTGTCCGTATTTCCGACGCAGTTCAGGACAGATCCATTCAAGAAAATGCAGCTCTATTAGATGTATTACAGAAGGTTCGCTATAACAATGGCAAACTTCACTTAGTCGGTCTTTGTTCTGAAGGCGGTGTACATTCTCACCTCAATCATCTGCTGGGCCTTTTAGACATGGCACAAGCCCAGGATATTCAAGATATTTGTATTCATGCTATTACCGATGGCCGTGATACCCAACCCAAAGCGGCTTATGCAGCCATTCAAAAACTACAGGGCTATATAGAGCGTCAGGATATAGGACGTATTGTGACCCTAAGCGGTCGGTACTATGCCATGGATCGCGATAAACGCTGGGACCGTATTGAGAAGGTCTATAGCGTCATGACAGATTCGGGTAGTGGCATTGGTAAAACAGCTTTAGAAGCCATTCAAGCTTCCTACGCAGAAGATATTACTGATGAGTTTATTCAACCAGTACGATTAGCGCCTGGAAGTGTGGAAGCTAATGATGGCGTCATCTTCTTCAATTTCCGCCCTGACCGGGCTCGACAGCTTACCCAGGCGTTTGTCGCTCCTGATTTTCAAGGCTTTGAGAGGGAAATAGTCACTCCTTTGAACTTTGTCACAATGACACAGTACGACAGTTCATTATCTGTGCAAGTGGCATTTGAGCCCCAAAACCTCAGCAATATTCTGGGTGAAGTTGTTGCTGAGCATGGCATCAAGCAGTTTCGCACTGCAGAAACTGAAAAGTATGCCCATGTTACTTACTTTTTTAATGGGGGTCGTGAAAATCCCTTTGAGGGTGAAGACCGCGAGCTTATATCAAGTCCGCAGGTAGCAACCTATGATAAAGCACCTGCAATGTCTGCTAAAGCAGTAACCGATACGGCTATTACAGCGGTGGGTAAAGGGATTTACGGGCTGGTTGTCATTAACTATGCGAACCCCGATATGGTAGGTCATACAGGCAACATGGAGGCCACCATTCAAGCCCTTGAGTCTGTCGATGTACAATTAGGGCGCTTACTTGATGCTGTGGGTCAAGCCGGTGGCACAACCATCATCATCGCTGACCATGGCAATGCTGAATATATGTGGGATGACGCAGGTCGTCCATGGACGGCTCATACCACTAATCCTGTGCCATTTATTTTGGTAGAAGGTGAACGGTTAAAAATTCCAGGCCGTGGCTGTGACGTTGAGCTCAGAGAAGAAGGCTGCTTAGCGGATATTGCTCCTACCATTTTAGAGATTCTTAAATTGCCTCAACCAAAGGAAATGACTGGGCAGTCTATGATTCAACCAGCCCGTGTCGATGTTAAACGTAATCGCACCCCCGTTAAGGTTTCGCTTTAATGGTTTGTCCCCAAAATTGAACGCTGAAATACTATCAAATAAGGCTTGGAAGTGCTCAAATCATTCGTCAGTGCACCGTAGCCTGAGGTAGGATAGTTGGGCTGTGTCTATGTGCTCAGATAATGGCGGCATAGGTATGCACAGCAATTAGTTTACGGAAAGTCGGGCTAAAACTGTAATGGTATTATCGGTTTTACAAGTGGTATGGCTAGTCTCTGCCATTGGGTTAATTATTTTGGTGCTCTTTCATAGCCCTAAAGGTGACGGACTGGGGGCGTTAGGGGGGCAAGCCCAGATGTTTACCAGCACTAAAAGTGCTGAAATAGCTTTAAACCGTGCCACCTGGCTCCTGACAATTGTGTTTATGGGGATTACGGTAATTTTGAGTGCCGGTTGGCTTGGGGATGCGGTCTCTGAAATACCCACATCGGTAGAGACTGTACCCATTGAAGAAACAGCTCCTGCCTCGACGAATACTATTCCTAATGATCTAAGCGTTCCTGAAACCTCAGAAGACACTGCTGAGTAACGTTTTCCTCTATGGCACTGTCCAGTGATTTAAGACCATGGACAGCCCTAAAAGCCTTATATTGCAAGAGCTAGCCTGATTCGAAAATCTCCCACTGCATGAGGATATTTGGCTGTAGGCTTTAATTCAAAAATTGTCATAAAACAAGAGCCGTAGGAGATGCATTTCTTACGGCTCTTGTTTTGTTAGTTATTAATGGTGATTAGTCAAAGGTGGCATTCATAGAGCTCTCTCTCAAATGTGAAGCAGAGAACCCTATGGGCACAAATCAAATCCCCTAAAGTGCCTTAGCACTAGCGACTACATTCTCTACGGTGTAGCCAAACTCTTGCATAATGCGACCACCCGGAGCAGACGCACCAAAACGATCAACACTAATCATGGCACCGTCCGCACCGTAGTATTTGCCCCAGCCCATTTCAATGCCAGCTTCTACGACGAGACGCTTGGTGAGGGTCTTGGGTAAAACAGACTCTTTATAGGCAGCATCTTGCGCTTCAAAGAGTTCCCAGCAAGGCATGGAAACAACTCGAACTTTCTTGCCCTCAGAGCGTAGTTGCTTAGCGGCCTCCAGGCAAAGAGACACTTCACTACCGGTGCCGATGAGAAGTAGCTCAGCACCTGCTTCATCGGAAATGACGTAAGCTCCCTGAGCCACTCCATCGATAGAGCTGCCCTCTAGTTGTGGCAGATTTTGACGAGAGAAGGCCATTAGAGTAGGTGTTTTACGGCTAGAGATCGCGACTTTATAGGCACCAGACGTCTCATTACCATCCGCTGGTCGAATGACATAAAGATTAGGGATAGCCCGCAGAGAAGCAATCGTTTCCACTGGCTGATGAGTGGGGCCATCTTCACCCAACGCAATTGAGTCGTGGGTCATAACATACAAAACACCCGCCTCAGCCAGAGCTGACAGACGAATGGCCGCCCGCATATAGTCAGCAAACACAAGGAATGTGGCACAGTAAGGAATTAACCCCGAGTTGTGCAGGGCAATACCATTACAGATAGCACCCATACCATGCTCACGGACACCAAAGCGCAGGTTACGGTTCTCATAAGCACCTTTCTGAAAGTCTCCGGAGATCTTCATCAGGGTATTGTTGGACTTAGCCAAGTCTGCAGAACCACCGACAAGCTCGGGGATAGCGGGCGCTAGGGCATTTAATGTAGCTTCCGATGTTTTCCGGGTAGCGATGGCCTTATCGCCAGGGGAGTAAGTGGGGAGGGCATCAGTCCAATTTGCAGGCAACTCACCCTTCAGCATGCGCTCAAAATCAGCCGCCTCTGCTGCATACTTAGTGCGATAGGTAGCCAATGCCTGATTCCATTCAGCTTCAGCACTAGCACCTTTATCCACCGCCTGACGAAAGCGAGTCATTACATCGTCAGGAATGACAAAGGGTTCGTGGTCCCAACCCAAGCTTTCACGAGTTAAGGCAATTTCTGTATCACCCAGGGCTGCCCCGTGCACACCAGAGGTATCGGCCATGTTGGGAGAACCATAACCAATGGTGGTGGTCACCTTGATCATGGTGGGTTTGTCAGTTACTTTTTTGGCGTCTTCAATGGCTTTTGCGATCGCATCTAGATCTGTGTTGCCATCTTCCACATGGAGGACATGCCAACCATAGGCTTCGAAGCGCTTGCTCACATCCTCAGTGAAGGAAATATCCGTGGAACCATCAATAGAAATATGGTTATCATCGTAAAAGGCAATCAGTTTACCCAACCCGAGGTGACCTGCCAGGGAACAAGCTTCGCCAGACACACCTTCCATATTGCACCCATCACCCAAAATCACGTAGGTGTAATGGTCAACAAGAGTGCAATCAGGCTTATTAAAACGAGCCGCTAGGTGTGCCTCAGCCATTGCTAGCCCCACACCATTACAAATACCCTGCCCTAAAGGACCTGTGGTTACTTCTACACCAGAAGTTTCAAAGTTTTCAGGGTGGCCAGGCGTAGTCGCTCCCCACTGACGAAAGTTTTTAATGTCTTCTATCTTGACGCTGTCATAACCAGTCAAGTGCAGCAGAGCATACTGCAGCATGCAGCCATGGCCCGCAGATAAGACAAAGCGATCTCGGTTAAACCACTGAGGATTTTTGGGATTGAAGCGCATAAATTGATCCCAAAGCACAAACGCCATTGGCGCTGCACCCATGGGAAGACCAGGGTGGCCAGATTTAGCCTTTTCAACAGCATCAATTGCCAAGAATCGAATGGCATTTATGCACTGCGTTTCAAGAGATTGGGTTGCGACAGCCATAGTTTTCCAAGTAGTTAACGACGGTACAGTCCAGGTGTGAACAAGTTAGAGGAACGCACCTTTGCTAAGGGTGCTAGCAGGTTAGGAGGTGACAAACGGTTAACCCCTAACAGGCCAAAGCATCGATCAAGAACGGACAGGCACGTAATCTACATAGCCATACATCTCAGGCAAATAAGCCTAAAACATATAGTTATGAGGCAAAACATCCCACAGACAACAGTTTGGAGCAGGCAAACAGCCACTCACCAACAAACTTAGGTTGCAATAGAAACCTGCAGAGCACGCAAACTAACTACACCAACTCAGTCACAGGAGAGCCACCGGCCTAAGCCTATACCGTGATTAGCGAGCACATTCATTAATTTGAACATGCTCTTGTACGATAAGTAACCTCAAAAATGAGAGAACTTTCGGTTTTATTTAATGTTTTCTGTTAGGTTATTATACCTATCAAGCTGTAGCACTAGCTACGATACTTACGAAAAACCAGCGTAACGTTATGACCACCAAAACCAAATGAGTTAGACATCGCCACATTTACAGTATGGGCACGACTCTGATTAGGTACATAGTCTAAATCACAGTCATCATCTGGTTCTTGCAGATTAATAGTAGGAGGCACCTGATCATTGGCGACAGCCATGCAAGCGGCCACACCTTCAATACCACCAGATCCGCCCAACAGGTGCCCCGTCATCGACTTCGTAGAACTGACGGGAATCTGCTTAGCATGATCTCCCAAGACAGTTTTGATGGCCGCAGTTTCAGTAGGATCGTTAGCCGGTGTACTGGTGCCATGGGCGTTGATATAGCTCACTTCGGTTGGTGAGACGCCCGCATCTTTGAGGGCCAACCCCATAGAACGAGCAGCGCCTGCACCACCAGGCACTGGAGCCGTCATATGGTAGGCATCACAAGTCATGCCATAACCCACCATCTCCGCATAAATATGGGCACCACGGCTAAGAGCATGCTCCAGTTCTTCTAAAATCAAAATGCCAGCACCTTCCCCCATAACAAAGCCATCCCGACCTTTATCAAACGGTCGACTGGCATGGTCGGGGTCATCATTGCGGGTAGATAACGCTCGAGCTGATGCAAACCCGGCAAATGACAACGGGGTAATGGCCGCTTCAGTCCCCCCAGAAATCATGGCTTGGGCATAGCCATTTTGGACAATGCGAAAGGCATCGCCAATGGCATTAGACCCAGCAGCACAAGCTGTAACCGCACAGGAGTTAGGCCCTTTTGCTCCCGTATGAATTGCCGTCAGACCTGCCGCCATGTTGGCAATCATCATAGGCACCATAAATGGACTGCAGCGACTAGGTCCCTTTTTTAGATAAACAGACTGCTGCTCTTCCATTACCTTGAGACCGCCTACACCAGTGCCAATCATGACACCGACTTGTTCTGCGTTGAGGTCGGTAATGGTGAGATTGGCATTAGCCAGAGCTTGTTTGCTAGCTGCGATCGCAAACTGAGCAAATCGATCAGTCCGCTTAGCATCCTTCGCATCCATATACTCTAATGGATCAAACCCTTTGACCTCACCCGCAATACGACATTTGTGCTTTGAGGCATCAAAAAATGTAATCGGCCCAATGCCGCTTTTGCCTGCCAGCAACCCCCGCCAATAGGCATCTAGGGTATTGCCGATGGGGGTAATAGCCCCCATTCCAGTAATCACAACGCGTTTTTTTTCAATACTTGTCATGGTCATCGACACGAGGGGAACGGTCCCAAGGCATAAAAAAACAGATTTTCAAACCGACAGAGACACTTATGCAGCTGACTTTTCTGTAATGAAATCAACGGCTGCCTGAACTGTCCCGATGGCTTCGGCTGCCTCATCTGGAATCTCAATGTCAAATTCTTCTTCAAGGGCCATTACAAGCTCTACGGTATCTAGGGAATCAGCACCTAAGTCGTTAGCAAAACTAGCCTCAGGCTTAACTTCAGCTACATCAACACCGAGCTGCTCGGATACGATACTTTGAACCTTTCCTAAAATGTCGTCAGCCATAGTCTCCAAATTTCCTTTTCAGCGGCAGCAAAGAACACGTCCTAAATCCAGTTTGTAAAAGTCCATGACGTTAAAACGCCTGTACAGATTTAGGCATTTTTTCATCTTATAGGAAAGCGTGCGCCCTACATGGGCATACAACGATTGCATTTTGCGCCCCCCACCGCAACCCACACCAACAATATTACAATCCATAAACTTTTGACACGTTGCCCCGTTCCCTAAAAACGGCGCTGATAGACTAAATCTTGATTGGAGAACTCTTTTGGCTAACTTTGGCTAATGTAAATGGATCTTTCGGAGTGTAATCCACAGTAATTGGGGTTTACTTTACAGTCAGATTCACTGCATCACAGGTCATAGCCAAGCCGCTATATAGCTGAAACCGTTTAATAATATTGGAGCATTCCTTCGATGTCTCATTCGGTCAAGATTTACGATACTTGCATTGGTTGCACTCAGTGTGTTCGGGCTTGCCCCTTGGACGTGCTAGAGATGGTACCTTGGGACGGCTGCAAAGCTGGCCAGATTGCCTCTTCCCCTCGGACTGAAGACTGTATTGGGTGCAAGCGTTGTGAGACCGCTTGCCCCACTGATTTCTTAAGTATTCGTGTTTACCTGGGTGCTGAAACCACTCGCAGCATGGGTCTAGCTTACTAGACACATCAGATATTTATTGAATAACAGCTTTCACTCGAAACGTTTACATGCTCCTGGTCCTTAGTGGCTGGGAGTTTTTATATGCATAGGAGTTACAAAGTTCAAATTCCATGGGGTTTGGTCCCATCAAGCTCGAACGGTAAACTTACGAACGGCCACCAGGCTACCTAAAAGTCCGACTAAGCTCCCTAACCCAAATAGAGCCGCAGGTAGCAAAATCATTTGTCTAGGGGTAAACTCCAGACCCACTGCTAAAAATTGAAGGAACTCAGGCTGCTGTGCCGATAGACGTTGCAGTGATTGATGGGTTCCCACTAGCAAGGCCCAGGCACTAAACGCCCCCAACACCCCAAAGGTAATTCCCTGCAAAATAAACGGCATATAAATCCAGATGGAGGTGGCTCCCACCAGCTGCATCACCTCGATTTCTCGTCGTCGCGCCATCACAATCAGACGGATGGTGGTTGTAATTACGGCGATCGCAGTCAGGCTTAAAATCGCTAACACGCCTAAACTGAGATACTGCAGCCCTTGATTGAGCTCCGTCAAACGTTGCACAGCTTCCGTAATGTAAAGCACCTCATCGACACCGGACAAATCCTTTAATTGAGCCGCCACAGCGGGCACTGCTTCAGAGGTTTGCACCCTAACCTTAATTTCATCCACCAGTGGATTACCTTTCAGTTGCTCAGTCGCCCTCGGCATATCAGCGATACCAAGTTCCTCACTCAGCCGAGACCAAGCCTCTTCTTTGGTGACAGTCGTTACCTGAGCAACCTCGGCTAAGTTGCTAATGCGATCGCTAAGACTATCAGCCGTAACCCCACTTTCTAAATAGACTGCGATTTCTAACTGACTACCAAACTGATTCAGTAAACTTTCCACTTGCCAGGTAGCTTGCAAGCTAATCCCAAATAGAAATAGCAGCACCATAATGGTGCTTACAGCGGCCCAGTTCATCCAACCACCGCGCTGCAGACCCAAAAAAGTTTCCCGCAATAGATAGCTTGCTTTCGTAAAAAACTTACCCATGCTGGCTTAGACAATAAGCGAATGATTATAACGATGCAAAAACAACAAGCAACCTGATTAAACCTTGTATCCTGAGGAACTTTCTCCACCACACCCAGGGATACCCTACGCGAGATGAAACCCTAGTTGCTAGGATAGAGTTAGATTCATCAGCCTAATCAATTTAACCGTGGGTATTTCAGTCAGCAAAGAAAAGTTAAAAAAGCCCCCTCTTGATCTCCATTATTTGGGAGATCGGGTGCTCCGAAAGGCAACTAAGCGCGTTGCCAAAGTGGATGATGGCATCCGCGAGCTTGCCCACAAAATGCTTCAGACCATGTATAGCGAAGATGGTATTGGTCTAGCCGCCCCCCAAGTTGGCATCCATAAACAGATTTTAGTGGTTGATACAGATCCAGAAGAATCGGCGAACCAACCCCTCATCATGATTAACCCTAAAATCATTCGCTACAGCAAAGATATGGCCTGTGGACAAGAAGGCTGCTTGAGTATTCCTAATGTATTTTTGGATGTCATTCGACCAGCGGCCATTCAAGTCAGCTACAAGGATGAAAATGGCCGCCCTCAAAAAGTTAACGCGGATGATCTATTGGCCCGAGTGATTCAACATGAAATGGACCATCTCAATGGCGTGATGTTTGTTGACCGGGTAGATAATGCGATCGCCCTTGCCCAAGAACTTCAAAAAGGCGGATTTTCTGCTAATGATGTTAAGAAGATTGATTAGAAATATGTAGGGGCATTGCATGCAATGCCCCTACGCGCGATGCATCTAATAGCTCATTTTTCATTATTAGGAGAATACTGTGACCCCGAAAAGTGGCTTGTTTTTAGCTGGAACCTGCATTACTGCCATTGCGGGTGTAGGTTCTGTGTTTGAGTTGGCCTATGGAGAGCCAGACCTAGGTGTACTACCAACTAGTATCGTCTTAGCCTTGAGTATTCCCATTACCGTCATTTTCTTCATGGCCGCTGTCAAAGATACTCGGGAAAATCAGCAATGGTAAGCGCTCAGAGCCTTTCAAAGTGAGCTAGACCTATGGGTCTATAAACTGACCGGCAAGGCACAGAACCACGCTACAGAGTAAGATGTAAAGTAATGTATCTTCCCTAAGCATTGATATCAATGCCACAAAGGTAAAGATTCAGACAGCGCTACAGAGGTAGCAATCGGCTGAGTTTGGTCAGTGAATTGCATCGTACATGGGGCTTTGTATCAAAGCTTTAAGCAATCGTGAATGCTAAGGCTCCTGGGCGCAAAGAAGACATATTTACACCTTGCTTGCTCTAATGAACCTATTGTTTTTACTCAAGTTGCTGTTAGCGTTATCAGTGCTTGGAATTGTTATCTATCTGCTGACAGCCCGTCGCTATGATTCCTCAGCATCGGTAGCTAATTCCTATGATCAATGGACTGATGATGGCATCTTAGAGTTTTACTGGGGTGAGCATATTCACCTGGGGCATTATGGTTCTCCCCCACATGTCAAGGATTTTTTGCAGGCAAAAGCTGATTTTGTCCATGAGATGGTGCGATGGGGTGGCTTAGATCGATTAGCCCCTGGCACCACACTATTAGATGTAGGCTGCGGTATCGGTGGCAGCAGCCGGATCTTAGCAAGGAAATATCAATTTAATGTCACAGGTGTGACCATCAGTCCTCAACAAGTAATGCGCGCGCAGCAACTCACACCAGCAGGTATCACCGCCCAATTTAAGGTAGACGATGCCATGGCACTTTCCTACCCTGACAATAGCTTTGACGTGGTGTGGTCGGTGGAAGCAGGCCCTCACATGCCAGATAAAGCAGTTTTTGCTCGAGAATTAATGCGAGTACTAAAACCAGGTGGCATTTTGGTTTTAGCGGACTGGAATCAGCGAGACGACCGACAGGTTCCCTTAAATTTCTGGGAAAAGCCAGTGATGCGTCAGCTCTTAGATCAGTGGTCGCACCCTGCATTTGCCAGCATCGAAGGCTTCGCTGAAAATCTTACAGAAACAGGTTTGGTCAAGGGCACTGTTATCACAGCAGACTGGACCCAGGAAACGTTGCCCTCCTGGTTAGATTCAATTTGGCAAGGTGTGGTCCGCCCCAAAGGTCTGATACGTTTTGGAGTTTCTGGTTTGATTAAGTCTTTGCGAGAAATCCCCACCTTATTACTGATGCGTTTAGCCTTTGGGGCAGGTCTATGTCGCTTTGGGATGTTTTGTGCAGTTAAAGCTGACACCCAATCGGAAGCCATCAGCAACCAGGAACAATTGACTACTGGCTCCCCCATTGTTGTATAGATATCGCCGTTAACCATGCATGTCCTTGTTGTTGGGGCTGGTCCTGCAGGCGTCAGCCTGGCACACTTACTCGCTCGTCGTGGCATTCATGTAACCCTATTAGAACAAGAACTGACGTTTGAACGGGTTTTTCGAGGTGAAGGCTTAATGCCTGCAGGGATGGAGGCCCTTGAACAAATGGGGTTACACCCCTTACTACAAAGGATTCCCCATCGCAGACTGTTATCCTGGAATATCCATTTAGGGGGTAAAGAGG
>JAHQVZ010000116.1 GCA_019634055.1 Leptolyngbyaceae cyanobacterium MAG.088 | reverse complement strand
TCCCCACCGCCAACCCGGCAGTGCGCACCATCGTCGATTTCTCTAGCCCCAACATCGCCAAAGAAATGCATGTGGGCCATCTGCGCTCCACCATTATTGGCGAAAGTATTGCCCGCACCCTGGAGTTTTTGGGTCATGATGTGCTGCGGCTCAACCATGTAGGCGACTGGGGTACCCAGTTTGGCATGCTCATCACCCACCTAAAGGATGTGTGCCCTGAAGCCATGGTTGAAGCTTCTACCATAGACATTGGTGACCTGGTCACCTTTTATAAGCAAGCCAAAAAACGCTTTGACGAAGACGAAGACTTTAAGACTACCTCCCGAGAAGCGGTGGTCGATTTACAATCGGGGCAAGAAGATGCCCGCAAAGCATGGCAGGCCCTGTGCGAACAATCGCGCAAAGAGTTTCAAAAAATCTATAATCGCCTGGATATTACCATTCAAGAGCGAGGAGAATCTTTTTACAACCCACTGTTAGAGGATGTTGTTACTGATTTAACGTCTCTTGGCTTACTAGAAGAAGATCAGGGTGCCCAGGTTGTTTTTTTAGAAGGCTTTACCAACAAAGACGGTGACCCGCAGCCCTTAATTGTCAAAAAGTCTGACGGCGGCTTTAACTATGCCACGACAGATTTGGCCGCGATCCGCCAGCGCACCATAGACGAAAAAGCGACGAGAGTTATCTACATTACTGATGCCGGGCAAGCCAACCACTTTGCTCAGGTGTTTCAGGTGGCTAACCGAGCAAATTGGGTGCCTGAGAATGTTGACCTGGTGCATGTGCCCTTTGGTTTAGTAAAAGGAGAAGATGGCAAAAAACTGAAGACCCGCTCTGGGAAAACCATCAAACTCAAGGATCTACTGGACGAAGCGATAGATAAAGCTGACAAAGATTTACGCCAGCGCATTGCCGACGAAAATCGTGACGAAACAGAAGAGTTTATTCACACCGTATCTACGGCTGTGGGTATGGGTGCTGTGAAATATGCAGACTTGAGTCAAAATCGCACTAGCGACTATATTTTTAGCTTCGACAAAATGCTGGCTCTCCAGGGTAATACGGCCCCTTACATGCTGTATGCCTATGTGCGGGTGCAGGGCATTAGCCGCAAGGGGAACATTGACTTTACCCAACTGGGTGATGCGTCTATTTTGCTAGGGGAGGATGCTGAACTGACCCTGGCTAAGCATCTATTGCAGCTGGACGCCATTGTGATGGAGGTGTCGCAGGAGCTATATCCCAATCGCCTATGCCAGTACTTATTTGAACTGAGCCAAAAGTTTAATCAGTTTTATGATCGCTGCTCGGTATTGCAAGCGGAAGAACCCCAGCGTACCTCTCGCCTGATGCTCTGTGATTTGACGGCGCGCACCCTGAAGCTAGGGCTATCATTATTGGGCATTCAGGTTCTAGAACGTATGTGATGAGCCACTAATGGCAAAGTTGCAGCATTGGGTAAGCTGGTGTGCGATCGCATCATTCACACGTAAGCCAGGTACATGTATAAATACTGACCTACCAGAAAGAGTACGGTTACACGTTCAGATATTTTTAGTTATGTTGAGTAAAATGACTAAAAAATTACAAATATCTGTATTCGTCGGCGCCTAAATTTAGCTAATTAATTGATATGCAACTTCCTACCGCTTTACGTAAACTGCGCGTACGTCCCATCATGGCCATTTGGAAGCGATCCTTAGCGCGGTTGCTACATTACTATGACCAGCATCGCGGTAGTCTCGTTTCATTTTTTCCGAAGCTATTTATCTTTTTTACCCTGCTCAATATCAGCTGCTACTGGCTGGCTTTGTTGACGGCTTATCCAGAAGAAGCCTTTGGGGATGAACGCATACATTATTTTCTCCTTCAGTTTCCTGTGGGCATCTTAGGGGCATTATTCGATAGTCTGTCATTTTTTATCACTGTCTGGATTGCGAAGCGAGCATTGAAAACCACATCTTTAGCCAGCTACATTGCTCACCTCAGTGTTGATATTGTGATCGCAATCGTGGCTACATGGTGGGTCTTGTTTGTCTTTTCGGTATCTGGCTGGTTAATTAGCTTTATACAACACTCACCAGAGTCATTAACTACCCGGGCTGAAGTATATGAATCACGGGTGATTGATGCAGTGACCAACCCAACTAACAAAGATAGTCTGAAGAATATCTACTTTGGTGTTGTTGTTGGTATTTCAGCCATGATCCCAACGTTTACCCATCTTTTCTTGTCTGTACAGGCTGCCGGGACTTACTTACGGAAATACGCCCAACGTTGGAGGTTAGGCTAAGGAGACGGTACGCAAATAAACGATCGGCAATGATACTTAAAGTGAGAGACATGCTAGCCCTATATCTTCATGTATTATGAGCCCTCACCTAAGAGAGTTAGGATATGGGTTTCTAGAACAATGCATTCTCACTATTGATAAGGTCCATCTCTAGCACCTGGTTGGGCAATACATTAACCGATTTATAGCTACCATTACCCTGAAATGCATTTAAGTAAAGTGCGTTGTCATATTGGGCAAATACCGTGTATTCTCCTGGAGCTAATTCGACTGAATAGCAACCGTCGAGGCCACTCTCTACCTGACGCACCAACCGAGCATGTTGCTGCGCATCAGCCACCGACCATCGGGGCGATCCAGTACCAGCAACTTGCCCAGCAAAGATCCAGATAGTTGTCTGGATAAATTCAGGACCGGCAGTCTCTGGCTGGTCTATATTACTGGGCATATGATTGCCACCGATGCGTGTAACTTTGCCTTGAATACCTTGCTGTAGAGACACTTGCTGTATTTCTTTTGAGGTCATAGCAGTCATAAAGTTTGCCTTAGACATGAACGATCCAGTCACTAGTCCAATGGTTGCGATGCAACCACAACATAATTTCCAAGAACTATAGGCATAGTTGGTTGTGAATTGAGACATAGATATATGCTGGTAATGTGTAAGGATAACAATTCTATACAGGGACGTAAGTCATCTTGTAAATTACACTCTACGCCCCTAAAAATAACCTATGTTAGTCTCTTGGAGAACGCCACTACTAAACTAGAACAGGGGCTAACAGATCATCAGAAAACGGCTTGGGAAGCTGAAACTGCCAGTCATCTGTGTATGAGAAAAGAAGATCTCGATTGCCCGTATCAGCGGCCAACTGAGTATCTTCTGAGGCAACACCTTCAATTTCACCATTGAAAAATGGCATCTTCTCAAAGAAGTCTGCATACTGACTTTGATTAGTTAGAGAGTAGTTTGCCACCAGGTCAATTATCTCGTCATTTAGACTAAATTGAGTGGCTTGTACAGGCAAAGCTGGGCTCTCTGTCGATGTATCATTCAACGTTGAGGTGCCTGACAAGATTTCACGTACCTGATCATGGGTAAGATCAGGATTAGCACTCAACATCAAAGCCACAACACCAGCAACATGGGGAGCTGCCATCGAGGTTCCTTGCTGATAGCCGTAGGTATCATCAGGCGTTGTCGAGTAGATATCGACGCCTGGTGCCATCACATGAACCATATCGCTATCGGTACCGGCCTCATTAGAGAAGTACGCAATATCGCTATTGTTATCGACTGCACCTACAGAAATTCCATATTCTGTTGCATAGTAAGCGGGTGAGCCAGGTGCAGCAAGAGCACTATTGCCTGCGGCTGTTACAGTAATCACATTATTAGCTGCTGCATAAGCCATCGCATTATAGATACTGCCGGTCGGATCAGACCAGCCTAGACTCATATTAATGACATCAGCGCCGTTATCTACTGCATAATAAATGGCTTCAGCTAAATTTCCTGCATTCTCAAAGACACCGTTATTTGATACATCGCCCATGCGAATTGCCATAATGTTGGCATCATGGGCAACACCTGTCATACCAATGCCGTTATTTGCAGCTGCTATTGTACCTGCAACATGGGTACCATGGCCCTGCCCTGAAGTGTCAGTTCCAGGTAACACATTGTTGTTATTTTGGCCCTGACCAAAGTTCCACCCATAGTAATCATCGATATAACCGTTACCATCGTTATCGATGCCATCGTTTAAGATCTCGTCAGTATTGATCCAAATGTTGTCACTTAAATCTTCATGATAAATGTCAACGCCTGAGTCAATGACGGCCACTGTAATGCCTTCACCCGTATAGCCTTGAGCCCAAACCTCAGGGGCATTTATCATATCGTTGTTCCACTGATTGCCACCAATATCTGCGACATCATCAAACTGTGGTTGATCAATAGCCTCCGCCACGGCTGTAGCTGCATCGACAAGACCGTATCCGTAAGTGCTGTCAAAGCCACTGGGCGGTGTGGTCGGTGGTTCACCAGGACTAAAGGATGCTGTCAAGCTATAGCTACCGATTTCGAATGCCCAATAGCTAGTCGCTCGGACCAAGTACTGTGTGTCAGCCTCGGCAGTAAAGGTCAGTTCAGCATTTGTGCTATTACCACCATCATCATCAAATGCCAGTACTTGGCCTGTAGTAATATCTACGATTTGTAAATAAGCGTCAAATTGAAAAGAGTCAAGGTTGAGCTGAACTTCGCCAGTGGTCTGACTAACGAGCAAATAATCATCTTTATAAGAATAGAGTCTTGTTGGGTTAAAGGAGACAAAGTGAAAAAGACCCTCAAAAATTGTTGAAGAAGAATTAGGAGTGTTGTTTAAGATCAGTGATTCTTGGCTATCAATGCCGATAAGAGTGTCTGAATCAAAGGCACCTTGCCAATAAGATTCAGCAAAGGTGTCATACAACATGACCTGATCTGAGAAGTCTTGGACGAAGGCATCTGCCTGATTGGAGAGCTGGGTATCAGCACTCTTTTCTGATGCAGTGTCTATCTCTAACGGGGCACTTAACTGGTGATTAGGGTTGCTTAAATCTAGACCGTACGATGATGGCGCAACCGTAATGCCACCGTCAGTAAAGATTGAGTCTGTGTTATTGACGTCTATTTCGGTTAATAAGAGATCAGTCATTGGCATTTTCCGCGTTTGAGAAGTCATATGCCCTTGGGGCTTGACTCAAAACTAGGAGTTTTCAATGATGAAGTCAGTTGTTTTTAATGATGGCCTTCGTGTTTGTATCGCTAATAAGCATGGGGAAAATCGACCATTTATATGGCAGCAAATGGCATTTTTACTGATGCATTCAGATAATTTTCCTTGCAGGTTTTTACCACTTCATTAGCGGAAACCTGCAAGGTCAGCAGGCAGAGTCGTCGCCGAATTAAATGGTTGACTGATGCGCTCTAGATGCACAACTTGCCCGATTTAAATCAAGTTCAATTTTGGTCATAACAACTAGCTGCTAGGAATATGCGTCCCAATAAACTATCCAATTGCCTTGCTCTTAGACAATGGTGAGTTCGCTCCGCTGGTGAGTGGTGAGTGCACTCATACGCTCACTAGTGAATAAGATTTGGCATTAGACAAGCTAGTGAAGTAGGTTGGCCCAATTAGCTATTAGATATCGCGAGGCCCCTCTTCCCTTTCTTGCATGCCCCTTGGGCTAGATCCTGGGGGAGGCTAGACTCAAAGCCCCAAAAATTCGGGTTTGGGGGCAAAATTGACAACGTCAAACGTCTTGTTCATATCTTATAAAAGCTTGAGTTCACCCACTTAGTTCAAAGCAGTTTAACGTCAACCACCACTCACCATTCACCCTAGGGTTCGACGGTGAGCTAAGCTGAACTGTCGAAGCCCATTCACTGCTCTTGCTGGGGATGTTATTTTGACGCAGTCCCCTAAAGGTTCCGCTTTATGAAAGAATTTATGTAAACTCCTTAAGTTTTAAAGCCGCTATGCCTGACTCTATTCTTTATGTGGGTGATGACATCAACACAGATGACATTATTCCGGCCCAGCGGGGCACCAATGATGACTTAGAGCACCTGGCTTATTACGCCTTTGAGCATCTCTTAGGGGCAGGCAAACTCCAGCAATACGACAGTATTGAAGCAGGATATAATTTTGGCTGTGGTTCTAGCCGAGAGTTTGCCCCCATTGCTCTTAAGGCTGCAGGCATTCAAAAAGTGAGGGCTAAGTCTTTTGCTGAAATTTTTTATCGCAACAGTATTAATATCGGATTACCGCTTGAGATTGTAGATTCTCCTGCGCAGATGGGCACTGTCCAGGATATTATCCAGGCGGGTGGGCTGATTGCTTATAATCAACAGCGTCGTCAGGGCGCGATCGCAACCACTCACAGCACCACATCAGTCCGCCCCATGACTATGGCGGAAAAGCTCTTAGCCCAGGCATCTGGGAATCACTATGTGCAACCTGGAGAGGTGATTTTTGCCAATGTGGACTTAGCGATGTCCCATGATGCGATCGCAGGTCCCGTTGGCCAGCTCTTTTATCAACACTTTGGCGATAATGCATCCGTCTGGGACCCACAAAAAGTTGTTTTAGTCGCCGACCACTTTATCCAAATCAACGATATCCGCTCGGACCGTGGGGCCGTCTCCATGCATCAACAAATGGTTGACTTTGCCCAGCAACAAGGCTGCCATTTATTTGATGTGGTCTCACCCGGCGAAGCTGCCGGTATCTGCCATGTGTTATTACCCGAAAAAGGCTTTATTCGGCCCGGTATGGTGATTGCAGGCACAGACTCCCACAGCTGTACCTATGGTGCATTTGGCTGTTTTTCTATGGGTGTCGGCACCACTGATATGGCCAATATTTTTGCCATGGGCGATGTGTGGATTCGGGTACCCGGCACCATCAAAATTGAACTGACGGGCACATTGCCAATGCACATCAGTGCCAAAGACATTATGTTGTTGATCCTCGGTCAGCTAGGCTGTGACGGGGCCACAGGCAATGTTATTGAATTTTGCGGCAGCGTTATTCAACAGCTACCCATGGATGAACGCATGACCCTGGCCAATATGGCCATTGAATGTGGGGCTATCTGTGGGCTGATTCCGGTAGATGACATTACCCGGCAGTATTTAGACAATCGCACCTCTATTCCCTTTACTGAGGTAACCGCTGACCCGGATGCCGCTTATGAGCAAACCCATCGGTTTGATTTGACCAATCTAGCCCCCCAGGTAGCCAATCCGCCCAAGCCAGATCAGGTGGTTTCCATTAACCAACTGGGGCATGTGCCAATTACGCGAGCCTTTATCGGCTCCTGTACTGGCGGTAAGTTACATGATTTAGCCGCCGCCGCCGCTGTGCTCAAAGGACAAAAAGTTGCCCCAACGGTCAGCTTATTTGTGGTACCCGCTTCCCAGGAAGTGCGGCAGCAGGCCGAGGCACTGGGGTATGTAGCCCACTTAGAACAGGCAGGGGCACAGGTTTTAAAGTCGGGCTGTGGTGCCTGTATTAATGCCGGACAAGGGGTGCTGGGCAAACAGGAGGTCGGGGTGTATGCCACCAACCGTAACTTTAAAGGTCGCAGCGGCGATCCCTCAGCGTCGAACTATCTGGCATCACCCCGGACAGTGGCAGTTTCAGCGGTATGCGGTGCCATTAGCGATCAGTTACCGCCAGAACCTGGAAGATTATAAGCATCGACATATAGCAAAAAGGACTGCTCAGGGCTTTTCTCCCCTATTCGTGGGGGCCTAAATTTTTCTCTATTCATAACGTGCCGTTTAATAGAAGCAACACGTTGGGCGCAGACTCAAAACACCCGAACGTTATCCACCCATGTTACGGATTAGATTTGGGCATCAATAGCTCCTTTTCATCGATCAAGGCCAGTACCTCGCTGACTGAAAAGGATCGTTTTTCTTTCAGGGCGATCGCTTTAATGGCTGCCCGCAGTTGCTCGTACTGGGAGCGCTGCAGCGACTTCTGCAGGTGATTTTCAAACAGGTACTGCAAATTGCTGGCACCGCTACATTTGCCAAACCAAATATCAGGATGACCGTGGGGAAAGGCCGTGTAGCTTTTGCGATCGCGTAGCAATGAACTGACATGGATCCCCGACTCATGACGCTGAGCCTGGGGCGAATAGGGCGCATGGGGACGATGGCCATGCTGATGTAAATAGGCAACCACCCGATCCACCGCATCGTAGTCAATGCCAGCCACCTGCCAACCAAAGCGCATGCGCAACCCATGGAGCACCTGGTCCAGCGGCGCATTACCCGCCCGCTCACCAATGCCCCCCATGGTGCCTGA
>JAHQVZ010000115.1 GCA_019634055.1 Leptolyngbyaceae cyanobacterium MAG.088 | reverse complement strand
GAGCGGCCAAAATCACCATGCGTCGATGGGGCGATTGCTGCGGTGTTTGATACCGCTTGGGTAGAAAGTGCCAAATGGTTTTCTGGCCCTCTAGGTTAATCTGGTCGCGCGTTTGGATCTGTAACGGCACATAGACCTTATCTAAGGCCAGGGGCTGCAGGTTTTGAAAGCCTTCTAGTTCGATGCGATCGCATTGAACCTTCAACGCCTCCAAATACTGCTGGTCAAACTTCCGATTTGCCGCCAGCTCAACTTTCTTGCCAATATCCTTCGTAGAAGCATCCCCAACCTGCTGACCTAGCTGCTCCAATCCAGATTTCCACTTCTCGATAATCGGTCGCCCAAAGCTATCAATAAAGCTGGCTCCCAAGGAAAAAATGAATGATATAGCTGCTGTTGGAACATCCTTTACATAGAGATTGTACAAACCATATCCGCCACCACCGTACACCACAGCTTTAGTGACAGCATCAACGAGCTTTTTTTCAAATGACTTGTCCGGTGGCTCATTTCCAGAAGACATGGGGCATGGCTATGAAATCACGTCCCCATTCTAATCAAGTCGCCTCAATTCCGCGATAAAGCTCAGCCACCGCAAATTCCAATCCAATACTGCTCAAAACAGCCGTATCGTTCCTTTCGTAAATTATCTTTTCCCAAACACCTGCTACAGTGCGTCGCTGACACTCTACCTGCTGACTCCCTTGAGCAATCAAAACATACTCTTCCAGAGAATCCACCTGTTGATAATCCTCAAACTTATCCCCCCGGTGAAACACCTCAGTACTAGGAGAAAGCACCTCAACAATCAGCTTCGGATAGCGCTTAATGTAACGATCTTCTCGATCACGCGCATCACAGGTAACAAACGCATCCGGATAGTAATAAAATTCATCCACATAATTAACCTTTACATTGCCTGCATGAAACCGGCAATCTGACGCATCACCCAGATGATTGTCAATGATCTTCAGCAGATTAAACGCAATCCGCTCGTGGTTATCTGTACCCCCCGCCATCGCATACACCAACCCCTGCCGATACTCATGGCGAATCGAGCTTTGGCGTTCTAACGCCAGATACTCTTCAGGACTGATGTAATGAGGGATGGCAATCATAGCCGCTGTTCTTGCAGGACAAACCTTGAACGGTGGGCACTGCCCACCCTACGCACCTATTCTAATCAATCAACCGTGTTTATTCGACATAGATAATAGGGGCATAAAAGGTTTTTCAATTCGTCTAATTGGCTCTGCCAGAAGTTTTTAGTTGGCATAGATAATAAACCCATAGGTCCCTATCCATAATCGCAGCATCCATATCTAAAACGCGCTCTGTACTTTGCCATGGATAAATCTCCACCTGGCTAAAGTCTTTGGATAGCTGTTTAAGCTGTTGTGCCGCTCGAATGTAATAGGTATCTAACCGAAAATTGTGAGATTCATCACGGACGATCAGATGCTCTGCCTCTGCCAACGTGTCTCGCGTCATGGGGCGATTAAACAACCAAAAAAGACCCAACATTACCAGATTTTCATAGGTTTTGAGGGGGTTAGAACCAATTTGTTTTTTCCAGGTGAGTCCACTCTCTAACGCTTGTAGATTATGACTAGAAAAGAAAAAATAACAACCTCCTTTTCCCACTCGCTTAATCTCTTGAAAAATCTTCAGCCGATCTTCGTGAGACACATAATCAATGCCATTAAAGCTAAACAAAATAAAGTCAAAGGAGCTGTCGTCAAACTGGCTCAGATCCCTGGCGTCAGCTACTCTAAAGCGCATCGAATCATCTGGCTGACTAAACCGTTTCTGACAGGCCGCCACCATTTCAGGAGAATAATCAATGCCCACATACTGTTCCACCAGGGGCGCAAAATGTTGCGTCGTACGACCACCGCCTACGCCCACATCTAGCATTCTCATCGTAGGTAGCTGGTCCCGTAATTGCTCTAAAAGAGCAGCCTCTGCTGGCTGTAGGCGATTAAGTTGTGCGTAGTAATTGACGATATCGGCGGCAGCGTAGGTTGTTGAGTTTCTATCACCCATGAAAGTTAGTCAAAACACTCGAAGAGGGTGCGTTACGGCACAGCCTAACGGCACCCTACGATTCTGTTGCTCAGGAGGGAATGGTAAGCCGTGCCCCCTACTCGTAGGCATCCATAGGTAAACAGGAGCAGACGAGATTACGATCGCCATAGGCCTGATCAATGCGATTCACCGTCGGCCAAAACTTCCGCTCCTTGGTCCACTGGGTGGGATGCACCGCCTGCTCTCGGCTATAGGGCCGATCCCAGTCTGCGGTTAAATCAACTGTCGTATGGGGCGCATTTACCAATGGGTTGTTGTCCTGGGGCAACTCACCCGCCTCAATTTGACGAACTTCATCACGGATAGCAATCATCGCATCGCAGAAGCGATCTAACTCTGCTAAAGATTCACTCTCGGTGGGCTCTACCATAATGGTGCCCGCCACCGGCCAGGACATGGTGGGCGGATGAAAGCCAAAGTCAATCATGCGCTTGGCAATGTCATCCACATTCACATTGGCCGACTTTTTAAAGCTGCGCAGGTCCACAATGCACTCGTGGGCCACCAGACCGGCGTTGCCCTTATAGAGAATGTCGTAATGCCCCTCTAACCGCTTAGCAATGTAGTTAGCGCTTAAAATTGCTGTTTCAGTGGCATGGGTCAGCCCCGCCGCCCCCATCATCTGAATGTACATCCAGGAAATTGGCAGAATGCTGGCACTCCCCCAGGGGGCAGCGGATATTGCCCCAACGGACGATTCTGTTCCCAGGGTGGGCGTCAGGCTATGGCCAGGCAAGAACGGTACCAGATGCTGTTGCACACCGATAGGGCCCACCCCAGGCCCACCGCCACCATGGGGAATGCAAAATGTCTTGTGCAAGTTCAAGTGGCACACATCGGCACCAATGTCTCCGGGGCTACACAGGCCTACCTGGGCATTCATGTTGGCTCCGTCCATATACACCTGCCCCCCATGCTGATGAATCAGGCTACACACTTCGCGAATAGTGGCCTCAAACACGCCGTGGGTGGAGGGGTAGGTAATCATCAAAGCGGCTAGATTGTCGCTGTGTTTTTCTGCCTTGGCAGTCAAGTCAGCCACGTCGATGTTGCCATCGTCGTCACATTTAACCCCAACCACTTTCATCCCCGCCATCACGGCACTGGCCGGGTTAGTGCCATGGGCCGACTGGGGAATCAAACAAATATTGCGATGCTGATCGCCCCGAGCCTGATGGTACTGACGAATAACGAGCAGTCCGGCGTATTCACCCTGGGAACCGGCATTGGGCTGCAAAGAAATGCCAGCAAACCCGGTAATTTCAGATAGCCAGGTTTCTAGCTGCTCAAATAACACTTGATACCCTTTGGCCTGGTCCAACGGGGCAAAGGGATGAATTTGGCCAAACTCGGGCCAGGTCACCGGCATCATCTCGGCGGTGGCATTCAGCTTCATGGTGCAAGACCCGAGGGGAATCATGGCTGAGGCCAGGGACAAGTCCTTCATTTGCAGCGCGTACATGTAGCGCAGCATCTCGGTTTCTGAGTGATAGCTGTTGAATACCGGATGGGTGAGGTAGTCACTGGTGCGGGCCAACGCTGTGGGGATAATGGGCTCAGCCGTGAGACGTTCTACTGCAGGCATGGACAAGTTACCCGCAAATACCTCAAGTAGCTGAATCACCGCATCGGGGGTGGTGGTTTCATCTAGCGAAATGCCGATGGTCGTGGCATCAATGCGACGCAGATTAAGGCCCTGGGCGAGGGCGCGATCGCAAATTTCCCCCGCCTGCTCCCCAGCATCCACCGCCAAGGTGTCAAAAAATGGTGTCTCGGGCAGCTCAAAGCCCAACTTCCTCAATCCGGCAGCTAGCACAGCGGTCAGGCGATGCACGCGGGTGGCAATGGCTTTTAGACCAGCGGGGCCATGGTAAACGGCATACATACTGGCTATTACCGCCAGCAGCACCTGGGCCGTACAAATATTGCTCGTGGCCGAGTCCCGGCGAATATGCTGCTCACGGGTCTGGAGCGTTAGCCGCAGCGCCGGTCTATCGTTGCTGTCTTTAGACACTCCCACCAGACGCCCCGGCAGTTTGCGGGCATAGGCTGTCTTGGTGGCAAAGTAAGCCGCGTGGGGGCCACCATAGCCCAGGGGCACGCCAAACCGCTGGGTATTGCCCACCGCAATGTCTGCGCCCATTTCACCCGGAGCCTTTAGTAGGGTCAAGCTCAGCAAATCTGCCGCCACTGTTACCAGGGCACCCGCCTCATGGGCTGCCGTAATCACATCGGTATAGTCGCAAATCGCTCCGGTACTGGCCGGGTACTGCAGCAGCAAACCAAATAAAGGCTGACTAAAATCAGGCGTCTCACCCACTACCACCTTGATGCCTAAGGGCAAAGCACGGGTCTGAATCACCTCAATGGTCTGGGGATGACAGGCCGCCGAGACCCAAAAGGTTTTGGCTTTTTTGGCATCCTTATTTTTGCAAACGCCCAGGCTCATGGTCATGGCTTCCGCCGCTGCCGTGCCTTCATCTAGCAGCGACGCATTGGCGATTTCTAACCCGGTCAGGTCGCTGACCATGGTCTGGTAGTTGAGCAGGGCTTCTAAACGACCCTGGGAAATTTCTGGCTGGTAGGGGGTGTATTGGGTATACCAGCCGGGGTTTTCTAAAATATTGCGCTGAATGACGGGTGGGGTAATGCAGTTGTAATAGCCCAGGCCAAGGTAGCTAGTGAGTACCTGGTTTTGGGTTGCGATCGCACGAATACTCTGCAGCGCTTCATGCTCACTCATGCCCTCCCCCATAGACAAAGAGCCCGCTAAGCGAATCTCACCAGGGACCGCCGTATCAATCAGGGCAGATAGGTCGTCATAGCCCAGCACCGTTAGCATATGGGCAATGTCCTTGGCCGTCAGACCGATGTGTCTTTTGGGAAACTCGTTGGGTATGGCTAACTCATTAGCCCAGGTATTAGAAAGGGTTGCAGACATCGACTGAGACTGTTCGTAGGACATCAATAGCTCCAGATAGGCCACGGATTTTAAGACAACGTTTAGCCCTTAGGCCATCGGCTATCTAAAAGCAAAAACCATCAGGCTACTACCTGATGGTTATAAATACTTATTCTTACCTATTTTATTCAGGATTTCACTGGCAATTCGCAGCGGCTCGTCTCGAACCCTGCCAAACACCCATTAGGCGTTACTCAACACCCTCGACCTGCTCAGCATATTCATCTGCACTCATCGTATCGTCATCGATACCGTCTAAATCATCGGCCTTGACCCTGATTAGCCAGCCGTCACCGTAAGGATCATCGCCAATTTGCTCTGGGGCATCCAGCAGCTGATCATTACGCTCAAGCACCTCGCCATCCACCGGGGACTTTAGATCCTCTACCGCCTTAACGGACTCAATGGTGCCAAACTTTTCACCCGATTCTACGTTATCCCCTAGCTCTGGCAGCTCCAGGAAAACAATGTCACCCAATTGGTCAATGGCAAACTCTGTAATGCCAATGGTGATAATATCGCCATCGATTTTTAGATACTCGTGGGTATCGGTGTACTGCAAATTGTCAGGATATTCAAAGGCCATGGGGGTTCCTCAACACGTCCATAACTTGTGAACAATAACAATGAAACGCCCAATGCCTGTGATCACAGGCCTTAAGCATGCTGCTCCCTGATTGGATAGCATTCGTTGATGAAAGTTTGCCACGGAAGCTGGACTAATAGATAGGGGTTTTAGACTTTTTATCGGTTTTTATCGGATTTTTTTGCCTAACTTACCCCAAAAAAACATTGATGCCATACACTAGCCGCAGAACGTATGAGTGAACCATTTCCCTGGCAAATCAATGACCAATTTTGACGATATTCCTGAAGCTAGGCGCGAAACCCTAATTACAAGCGTTGAGCCGTCGTCAGCAAAATCTTCATCAAGCGTCACAATCTGGCTCTTGATGGCACTGGCCGTCCTAAGTTTAGGCGGCGCAGCTATTTGGTGGATGCGCTCCAGTGCAGCCACAGCCAATGCGCCAAACGTGACGCCAGCTGCCACCCCAGACTCTGTGGCAAAATCAGCCGAGCCGAACACGGAAAATACGGCTAACACCTCAGATACAAATATCCCTAACACGGCAACCAGCACCGTAAGCGATCAGCAGAATGCGTCAGATAATCTTCTGGGCCATCGCTCCTATGAAATTGCTGAGACCAGTAGTTTGGTGCCCCTATCAACAAACGCTATGGTGCTCCTTAAGCCCGAAGTCGCCCAAAAGGTTGAAACAATGATGGCTGAAGCCAGGGCAGTGGGGATCAGTCTAGACGCCATCTCTGGATTTCGCACCCTGGAAGATCAACGGTATCTGTTTTTTGATCTCAAGGCAGAACGGGGCCAGACGACTCAGACCCGCGCTGAGGTCAGCGCGCCTCCTGGGTACAGTGAACATCACACGGGCTATGCGATCGATTTTATTGACCTGGCCCAGCCAGCCACTCAACTCAATGCATCCTTTGAGCAAACCCAAGCATTTCGCTGGCTAGAAGAGAATGCGGCCTACTACGGCTTTGAAATGTCGTTCCCTAAGGACAATGAACAGAACGTTACCTATGAACCCTGGCACTGGCGCTATGTGGGCAACCAGGAAAGTTTAGAGTTGTTTTATCAGGACTAACTTTTTCTCGTCATCTGTAGGGGGGGTGCATGCAACGCCCCTACAGATGACGGCAACCATAGATAGGTGCGGGCCTGACCACGGCCTTTAATCGAAATACACCCCCGGTCTTCAAATTGGAATTTTGCTTTGAGGAGCTCATAGGTATCGGCACTCACCTGAATGCGATCCACCACACCATGGGATTCCATACGACTGGCAATATTAACCGCATCTCCCCACAGGTCATAGCTAAATTTCTTTTTGCCAATCACCCCCGCCACCACGGGGCCAGTATTAATGCCAATCCTTAACTTAAAGGGATGGTGTTTGACCGCCGCTTGCATATCAATGGCCATGGCCATGACGGCCTCGGCATGGTTGGCCATGGGGGCAGGCACACCACCCACCACCATGTAGGCATCGCCAATGGTTTTAATCTTTTCTAACCCGTGACGCTCGGCTAAGGCATCGAAAACAGAAAAGATGTCGTTAAGTTGGCACACCAGTTCGGTGGGGGCGGTGTGGGCGGCAAGCTGGGTAAAACCGACAATATCGGCAAAGAGAATAGTGACGTTTTCAAAGCGGGAGGCAATGACGGTGCGGTTAGAGAGATCGTTTTTGAGTTGGTTTGCGATCGCAACTGGCAACACATTCTGTAATAGCGCATCGGTTTTCTCCTGCTCGCTCCGCAATGCTAATTCGGCCTGCTGACGCTCCTGTACCTCTTGAGAAATTTGGCCAAACATCGAGGCAAACGCTCGAATCACTTCTCCTAACTCATCCTGTTGAGCCCGTTTGAGACTTTTAAACTCAGCTAGTTGAGGCCGATCCACCACATCCGCCGCCTGGCACAAATCATCCCGCAACAACAGCAACGGATTGATCAGCATCCGCTCTAACATAAACACGGTCACCAGGGTAACAAAGGCCGCAATAATGATGACAATAAAGAGAATTAGAACAGAATATTGCACCATGTAGCGTTTAACAGAGTTCGCATCATGGCGAATGACCAGTATGTAACGATCCTGAAATTGTTTACTGGGCCAGGCCACATCATAGCGAGTACCTGACTCTGTGAGCTTAGTTTTAACCTGAGTCAACCCACCGGTTGGCAAACCTAAGGAAGGGGGTTCTCCAAACGCATTAATCAGCTGTCCCGCCTCATCATAGAGAGTGGCCCCTAAAATAATTGAGTCTGTTTTTAAAGCTGTCTGAGCCTGTGCCAGCAGCGACGTCGGCTGCATATCTAGCATGGCGTTGGCCTTAATAGTAGCGATTACCTCTTGCGAGACCGTCTCTAGCTGCCGCAACTTGTCCGCCCGTCGCTGACGGTACGACGGAATAAACACCACAAACTCAATCGCCACCAGGCTAAGAAAAATCGATGTCACAATCTTCCGAGACAGTCGAGATTTTAATAACCCCAAAGACGTCTGTAAAACACTAACCATAGTTATCGGTCAACCGCCACAACCTTACAAATACTTACATAGCCTTAAATGGCCACATATATGTAGTACCCATTGGTGTAATCCTTAGTAAATAAGAACCTATGCCCACTGATGTCATGGCAGACCCATACTGGGTTAGCCCCCTAGTGACCAATCATACAAAATCTAATTAGACCCATCCTGAAAATTGGCCAAGAATCCCATGGGTCAACCCTTAAGGAAACCTAAGATCGCTAACGAAACCCATGCGTTAGACTGATGGAAATTAATCTATGTACTGAGAGACTAAGCAACCGCTATGACCCTTGCTGCTCCACCCCTTTCATCCCTACGCCTGCAGGAAATTCCAAATCAAACCTACCAGGCAGCCACCGATCGCTTTGATGATACTTGGGCCGCTCCCCTATCAACACTGCTGGGATTAGGTCGAGCAGCTGGAGCCGATTTTATTGAATTTTTTCTAGAGCGCACTAACTACATTAGTTGCCTCGCAGAAGACGATGCCATTACCAGCATTTCCCCAAGACTGACCACGGGTGCAGGGGTGCGGGTCTTTAAGGGTAACGCCGACTGCTATGTCAGCACTAACGACGTCAGCTTCCACGGTCTTAAAGCCGCCCTAGAAAAAGGGCTATCGATTATGGGGCTGCTGCTGCCCGCCACCTCAGCCTATGTACCAGAAGTCACCCTGGAAATGTTTAGGGACTATGCGGCCACCAAGGAAACCTGGCTGGCTAATTGCAGTTCTATGCAGGCCATGGGCGATGTCCTGTTAGGCGCTAATGCCTCAGTCTCTAAAGTCGCCAAACACCTCCAGGCAAGACGCACGGCCTACTTTAGAGACTGGCAAGAAGTCTTAATTGCCAGCAGTGACGGTACCTTTGCCCGCGATATTCGCCTCACACAGTCCGTTGGGGCCAATGTGCTCTGCGCCGATGGCGACCATCGTTCTTCCATTGGTCAGCGTCTGGGTAACACCAGCGACCCCAGCTTCTTAACCGCGTGGGACTATGGCACCACCGCCGAAGAACTGGCTGAGTCTGCCGGCAAAATGCTCTATGCCGACTATGTAGAGTCGGGGAACTATCCCATCATCATGGCCAATCACTTTGGGGGCGTTATCTTCCATGAGGCCTGTGGTCATCTGTTAGAGACCACTCAGATTGAGCGGGGCACAACACCATTTATTGACAAAAAAGGTGAAAAAATCGCCCATGAAAACCTCACCGCATGGGACGAAGGCCGTTCGACTGAATCCTTTGGCACCATCGATATGGATGACGAAGGCATGCCCGCCCAGCGGACTTTACTCATCGAAAACGGTGTGCTGAAAAACTTCCTGTCTGACCGGGCAGGCGCTATGCGCACTGGCCACCCTCGCACCGGCAGCGGTCGTCGTCAAAACTATACGTTTTCTGCCGCATCTCGTATGCGCAACACCTTTATTGACACTGGCGATTACAGCCTAGACGATCTGTTTGCTTCGGTAGATAGAGGAATTTACTGTAAAAAGATGGGCGGCGGCAGCGTTGGCCCTACCGGCCAGTTTAACTTTGCCGTCGATGAAGCCTATCTAGTGGAAAACGGTAAAATCACCCGTCCTCTGAAAGGAGCCACCCTGATCGGCGAAGCCGTGGACATTATGCAAAAGATTTCCATGTGCTCCCAAGATTTAAGCCTGGCTCCCGGTTTCTGCGGCTCCATTAGCGGCAGCATTTATGTCACGGTCGGTCAGCCCCATCTAAAGGTCGACAGTATTACTGTCGGTGGCCGATAGCTATCTGAAAATCCCCTCCTGGCAGGGGAAGGGGTGGGTTATAACCGCTAAAGCTATCGCAGACCCACCCCTTAGCCCCTCCCAGAAGGGGAGAGATTTGTAGATCATTCCGTCAGCAACTTATTCAATTTCCATAACTCTCCTCATCCATTGTTTTGTTAACCCATGTCTAAAGTCACCGAAATTTCTGCTAACGCCCAAGCCATTGCCCAGCGTCTAGGCATTACCAAGTACGACATCTACGGGGCCACCACCGATAGCACCAGTGTGCAGGTAGATAAAGGCGAACCAAAGCAAGTCAAAGCCTCCAACCGAGCCAGTGTTACCGTCCGGGTCTGGAACGACCAGGGTCGCCTGGGCATTACGTCCACCACCGATGTCGATGAACGGGGTCTGGAACTGGCCCTAAAAACAGCCGCTGAAGCCAGCGCCTTTGGGGCCACTGAGCATATTCCTGACTTTAGCCCTGAGGCCACAGCCCCCCTCCCAGAGGTGAAAATCACCCTGGCCGACGCTGCCCCTGTGGGCAATCTGATTGAACGGTTGGTAACGGTCGAACAGGCGTTGTTAAATGCCCATGATGCGATCGCAAGTGTTCCGTACAACGGTCTGGCCCAAAACACCAGCGAGAACTTCTATGTCAACAGCAACGGTGCCCAACGCAGCGCCGAACGTACCTCCGCCTCAGTTTATCTATATACCAAGACTGAGCAGGAAGGACGTAAGCCTCGCTCGGGTCACGCTGTGCGCATCGGTGTCGGCACCGAGGCCCTGGATATTGACGGCTGTCTGCAAGAAGCCACCGAAAAAACCCTCAGCCACCTCGACTACGAAAAAATCACATCGGGTAAGTACCGCGTTGTCTTCTCACCCGATGCATTTTTAAGCCTGATCGGGGCTTTTGGTAATCTCTACAACGCCCAGAGTGTTCTAGACAAACGGAGTTTATCCACCGCCGAGAGTCTGAATACGGCTGTTGCATCCCCCCTATTATCGGTCTACGACGACGCGTTGCACCCGGGCAACGTTAGCCCAGAAACCTTTGACGGCGAAGGTACCCCCACCCGGCGCTTAGCCATTATTGAGAATGGTGTGCTGACCAATTTTCTCCACAGTGCCGGTACTGCCAAACGCATGGGGGCTAAGCCCACCGGCCATGCCAGCATTGGGGCCAAGGTTAGCGTCGGCAGCAATTTTCTCCATATCACCCAGGGAGAACCTGCCGAGGCTAGCTATAGCCTGGAAGACGCCGATAATGTTGTTCTCATTGACGATTTACAAGCTCTCCATGCCGGTGTGAATGCTCTACAAGGGTCTTTTTCCCTTCCCTTTGACGGTTGGCTGATCCAACAGGGCAAACGCACCAGTATTGAGTCAGCCACCGTTGCCGGAGACTTTCACCAGCTGCTCCAATCCATCATCTATGTCTCCCCTGACGAAAAAATCACCCCCGGTGGTGTAGCCCCCCATGTGTGGATCGATGAGCTTTCCATTACAGGCGAGTAGGGTCTTACTGCAGTAAGCCCCTACTCCGTATATCCCACACAGTAAGTATCAATACGCTATGCATTGGGGCATATCCACACATTCTTAGCACGGCGGATGTTTTCAGTTTAAAGACTCCTCTTTTTATCTAGATCACGGGAAAACTATGCGATATGAGTAAACGATAAACTCCGCCATATTGTAAGAATGACAGACCTTACAGGTTCAGCTCTAGCATCCGACCTACCTGACTTTTCCAGATATGGTTTTCGCATAGAGTCTGAGCTAGGGGTAAATCGGTCTGGAGGACGCGTTACCTATTTGGCCACCCATCTAAAAACTGACCAACGGGTAGTCATTAAACAATTCCAGTTCGCTAAGTCATCTGATTGGGGAGGCTACGATGCCTTACAACAGGAAGGCCAGGTCCTCAAAAGCTTAAAACACATAGGTATTCCCAGATACCTGGGCGTATTTAAGTCCCCCGAAGGCTTTTGCATGGTCCAGGAATATAAACGGGCTAAAAGCTTAGCAGAGCCCCGTAGCTTTAGCCCTGATGCCATCCGTCAAATCGCCATCTCTTGCTTAGAAATTCTGACCTACCTGCAAAGTCGCATTCCCCCCATTGTTCACCGCGACTTTAAACCGGCCAATATTCTAGTCAGTGATGACTTAAAGGTCTATTTAGTAGACTTTGGCTTTGCCCGCATTGGTGATGGTGAAGTCGGCATGAGCAGTGTGGTCAAAGGCACCCTGGGCTTTATGCCGCCAGAGCAAATTTTTAATCGGCAGCTAACTGAAGCGTCAGACCTTTACGGTCTTGGGATGACCCTGATCTGCCTACTGACCAATACCCCCGCCAATAATGTGGGTAAATTGGTCGATGTTACCTATCAAGTCGACTTCACACAGCTCAAAGCTGATTTAAGCTCCGAATGGATAACGTGGCTTGAAAAAATGGTTCAGCCTCGTCTAGACCAACGATTTGCAAACGCCAGTGTCGCCCTAGAGAATATTCCAGACCATGGTCTGCGCCAACCCCAAATAACGTTGAAGCAGTCAACCATTGACCTGGTGGCGAATGAACGAGGGGAGCTATTAACGACCGCGATCGCATTAAACAATACCGTCCCCGAAACAACATTAACCGGCCACTGGCAGGTGGCTCCCCACAGTAGCGACCCAACGCGGAGTGACAACTACCACAGCTGGATTCAATTCTTTCCTGCTGATTTTCAGGACAACGACATTACAACCAAAATCCATATTGACACTAGCCAATTAATGTCGGGACAGACCTACCAGCGCACCCTGACCCTAAAAAGCAATGCCCAACAAGCAACTCACTCCCTCACCTTAAATGTGAAGACGGCCCCCATGCCGCTACTCACCCCCAAAGGCTCACCCTATCAACCGTTGTTGATTTTATTGACCACTTGTTGGGTAGCCGTTTGGGTCTTAGCCACTCTGGCACCGGAGTCCAATCCACAATTACCCGGCATCAGAAACGCGCTTTTATTGATGGCAATATTCGGCAATAGCCTAGGCATGCAAGTGGCAGGCTGGATACTCAATGAACTTGGCCTCAAGTCTCCAGCGGCTCGTATTACGTCTATTTTGGGGGCCGTAGCAGTTACTCTGGTGCCCCCCTTGTGTCTTTTGGTCAATGTTGCAGCTGACATTACAGCCACCGATAGTTTGACCGCTGTCACCACCACCGGCCTTGGCCTCATTAGCGGTGTCGTCATCGGCGTCATGAACGGGTTGACCATAGACCGATTTTGGCAACGGGGTTTCAAGGCCAGGTTTGCCTTTGGCCTATCGTTATCAACTGGCTTAATGGGCACAGCCTTAGGGTTAATCAAAGGATTAACCCTAAGCAATCCCTGGATTACATTTGGATTGATTGCCAACGGCATTGGCATTGGCACTATGTTGACCTATATGCCAATTCAACGGGCCAAGGCCATTGGCCTTTATCGTCGTAATGTAGAAAGAAGCCTGATTCGCCCCTAAGTCAGCTGAATTTTAAAATTAAAGTTACATTTTAGGCCCCACAGGTTAGCATTGTGATGTTTTATTAGTTAACCTGTCTGGCAGTCTGGACGTCGAGTTTATATTTATAGGGATTTGTTTTGATGACACTGCGAAAACTACCTTCCTTAACCCCCTTTATTGTGCTCGGGCTACTCACAGTCGCCGGCAAAGCGTCAGCCCACATGGTTGAGACTAATTATGTTCTAGATCAGCTCTCTAACAACCAGTCGCAGGTGCTGAACATGCAGAGCACCTTTAGCAATGGCACTCCCCTCAAGGGCGCTAAGGTGAATGTGTATTCTCCTAATAATCCGGTCACTCCCTGGACTCAAGGGGTAACAGATAGTGAAGGTCGGTTTAGTTTTAGTCCTGAACAATCACTGACCGGAGAGTGGGAAGTCAAAATCGAGCAGCAGGGCCATGGGGATATTCTGACGGTGCCTGTGAATGAAACGGGGATTGAGCCTGATTTGATCAGCGATCGCAATGACACTGACATCCACTACGGCAGCACCTCTTATCTAAGCTGGGTATTATCTCTAGGTACGTTACTTACCCTAGGCCTCTGGCGTCGCTTCCAAAAGTAACCAACACCCATCTATGAATTCTGGTGTCCTGGATGCGCTCAGTCGCGATTCATAGACTAATACGATTCTTTTTTGTTTTGTTGCCACCTTTGCGCATTAAAAAACTCTCGATGCTATCAACTCAACTCCAATAACAACCTTGCAACCAAAAGTTGCAAGGTTGCAAGGAATTAATTGAGAGTGGATGATTTAAACCCGCTGTAAATATTGATAGTCTTCGTTCTTCAAACAATCTAAGAGCTCAATTAGCTTTTTTAAGCGATACACGAGTTCTGCCTGAGGCTTATCTTGCTCTAACTGTAAAAGTATTTGCTTTGTGTGAAGCACAACAGACTCTGTAAAAAACTCCACAAACGTTTTTCGGGTCGCTGGAGCCAGTTGAACCAACGGCAACGTCAATCTTTCACCATTAATAGATAGATCCGTAGCAGCCTCCTCACCAATGCGAGCAAAATCAGTGCGGGCAAGCCATAGCAAAAACGTGTCGGCCACTTCTACACGACACATTGGCTGCTTATCGCTACTAAAAAATTCGATATCTAACATAGCTTAAACCGCTATCTGAATTGAGTATGCCGCACTAGAGTCAATCAGACATGCCTCTAGGAAAACATTGACTTAAATCAACGTCCTAATAATAGAACATGCTTAACCATTATCGCCCTTAATCTATTGCATCATTCAGCCATTAACTCAGAGTTCAGCAATTGGAACAACATATATTTAAATGATTATGGCAACTACGATAAAAACAGCTTTAAAAGCAGAAAGCACCTCCCAAACGAGAGGTGCTTTCACTGCTAAATTAAATTAGCTCGATTAGCAACCCAATCAAGACAACTAGGCGTTGATAGCAGGAGCAACCATAGCAACAGGAGCAGCTTCACCAGCGGCCAAGTCTAGAGGGAAGTTGTGAGCGTTACGCTCGTGCATTACTTCCATACCTAGGTTGGCACGGTTGATAACGTCAGCCCAAGTGCTGACAACACGACCCTGAGAGTCGATGATGGACTGGTTGAAGTTGAAACCGTTCAAGTTGAACGCCATGGTGGAGATACCCAGTGCAGTGAACCAGATACCAACGACAGGCCAAGCACCCAAGAAGAAGTGCAAGGAACGGCTGTTGTTGAAGGAAGCATACTGGAAGATCAAACGACCGAAGTAGCCGTGAGCTGCAACGATGTTGTAAGTCTCTTCTTCCTGACCAAACTTGTAACCATAGTTCTGAGACTCAACCTCAGTGGTCTCACGAACCAAGGAGGAAGTAACCAGAGAACCGTGCATAGCGGAGAACAAGGAACCACCAAATACACCAGCCACACCAAGCATGTGGAAGGGGTGCATCAGAATGTTGTGCTCAGCCTGGAAAACAAGCATGAAGTTGAACGTACCGGAGATACCAAGAGGCATACCATCAGAGAAAGAACCCTGACCGATGGGGTAGATCAAGAAAACTGCAGTTGCAGACGCCAAAGGAGCGGAGTAAGCAACACAGATCCAAGGACGCATACCCAAGCGGTAGCTCAGCTCCCACTGACGACCCAGATAAGCAAAGCAGCCAATCAGGAAGTGGAAGATGATGAACTGGTAAGGGCCACCGTTGTATAACCACTCATCCAAGGAGGCTGCTTCCCAGATGGGATAGAAGTGCAGACCAATCGCG
>JAHQVZ010000114.1 GCA_019634055.1 Leptolyngbyaceae cyanobacterium MAG.088 | reverse complement strand
GTTGCCCCCGCCCAGGGCTCCCACCATGCAGATGATGGCAAAGGTGGCGGCTAGCAGTTGCCCCATGGATTTGAGGCCCCGTTCGGCTAACCCCTGACTGAGATAGTACATGGGGCCGCCCAGGACCTGGCCATGGTCATTGACGATGCGATATTGCTGAGCCAGGGTACATTCGGTAAATTTGGTGGTCATGCCCAGCAGCCCGGCTACGGTCATCCAGAAGACAGCACCAGGGCCACCGATTTGGAGTGCGATCGCAACACCAGCAATATTGCCTAACCCCACCGTGGCGGACATGGCCGTTGCCACCGCCTGGAAGTGACTCACCTCGCCCACGTCTTCAGGGTCATCGTAGTCACCGCGCAAGATGGCCAGGCTGTGGACCAAGCCTCGCACATTGATAAACCCCATGCGCAATGTGAGGTAGACTGAGCCCCCCAATAGCCACAGCACAATCAGCGGCATGCCCCACAGCTTAAAAAACAAGGTGCGCTCCAACAGCGTCACCCAAAGGTCAAAGCCCTGGTCAATGGTGGTTAAAACTTGGTTCAAAATTATGATCTGCAGGAAATAGGTTGCCAAGGGGTGCCAGTAGGTGGTCAACGTTCATTTTGGGGGTAAACATCTAAGCTAAAGAGCGATTGCCTTTCACCGTTTACTCGTCACACCCTTAGCCCAAAGTTTGCCCTTGACCATCCACCATTGTAAACCTATGTAAAGGCCACCTCAATTGGCCAATCTTTTCACTTGCTCGTAAAGCGTTGCCATTTCGGGGGTGGCTGCATCCACTTCAGCCGCTGCCCGCACCGGATTACCTAAAATGGCTTCTACTTCCAACGGGCGACCCTCGTCAAAATCAATTTTCATGCTGGTGCGGTATGGCTTCATCTGGGCAGTGGCTTCTAACATGTTGGTGGCAAACGACATGGGAATATGGCGAGATGGGGCATTGTCTACAGTCAAGTAATGGGCCCAGGTGTTAGCCGCGTTGATGACTTCGTTCATCAGTCTATGAATGCGGCCTTTGACGTCATCATCTGCCATCAGTTCATTGGTTGTTGCATCCAAGACCACCGACAATCCGTTGTAAGGCACATTCCATACCAACTTACGCCAGCGGGCGATAAACAGATCGTTAGTCACGTCAATCGGAATCTTTGCCCTGCGGAAGTCATCGGCAATCGCTGCCATCGCTGGTGTTAGGTCTCGCTGTTGCTTAGTCGCGCCATAGGCTCCTAGCTGAATTTTGCCGTAGTCGAGGTGGTGAATGTGTCCGGGGCCGACCTTGTTCGAACAGATAAAGCAGAGCCCTCCCATAATTTGCTGTGGTGATACCAGCTGGGCGATTTCGTTTTCAATGCCCAGGCCATTTTGTAGGGTCAGCACCACGGCCCCATCATTTAACGGTGGCATGAGGTCTGCTAAACGATGGTTTTGAGTTGTTTTTAAGGCGATTACAACAACATCCATCGGTGGCATATTTGCTGGGTTGTTATAGGCATTGACCTGGGGCAGTGTGATATCACCACTGACTGATTTAACCACCAGGCCATGCTTTTTTACATGGTCATAGTCACTACGCAACAGAAAATGGACATCACAGCCACTTTGCTGTAGCCGTGCGCCGTAATAACCGCCAATGGCTCCTGTGCCAAGGATGGCATAGCGTTTAGCCGCCATGGTTGTGTCCTCCCGCTTGCTCATGCCCATCAATTGTAGGGTGTCTCTAGACAACTGTAGGATGTCTAGAGACAACGAAGAGTCACCCTTTATCCTTTACCCTTTACTAGACTTACCCAAGCCCTTAGTTTTGCCAGACCACTATTGGCTTATTTTCCGGATTAATCAGCCATGGCAAGCTATGTTTATTGGCGCTTATGGCCCTTATTTAAAAGCGATGCTGCAATGTTTAGGCAGGCATCTGATTAGCTGTAATGACTAAGTTGGACTAGGTATGTTTGAATCTGAAGAGTTGCTCCATCGTGTGTTTTGTGATCCGCTGCCTGCAGTCTGTGATGCGGCGTATATTTTTGGTCAAACCCCAGATAATGAGTCTTCTATTTTTCAGCGGGCTCAAAGTTTGGTAGACCAGGGGCAAACGTCGGCGATTTGGATTCCGGGAACAGGGGCGATGAGTGGGTATCCGGGGCAAAACGTGTGGTGCGATCGCATTGCTGCCTACGTGCCACCCGAGCTAGTGCAGCCCGTTCCCACAGACCCGACAGAAAGCCTAAATACCCTGATTGAAGCTCGCGCTACAGTTCGATATGCCAAGGCTCAGAAGATAACGTCCTTATTAGTCGTTGCAGTGCCCTTCCATCAACAGCGGGCGGTGATGACCATAATTACCGTGGCGCTGGCCGAATATCCTGCGCTGCGAGTTTACAGTGCGCCGGGTATGGCAATGGACTGGCAAGCAACTGTAGTTCATTCCCAAGGTACCTTGCAGGCTAAATGCTATGAGCTGATCTATGGAGAACAGGAGCGTATTGATAAGTATGGCAAAAAAGGAGATTTAGGCTCCCGTGAGGCGGTGTTGGCCTATTTACGACAGCGAGATTTGTCATAGGTGGGCGGCTTACCCCATAGGTTTTCAATCTTGTTGGTAGGCCCGATTACCCCAATGTGATTATTGATGTTATGGAGTAATTGGCAGAATAAGCATATTAGGAGATGTACTACTTGGAATGAGCTCCAAAATGCTTAATTTCTCCGGAGACCATAAATCCCAAAATATACTGATTTTTCTTGATATGAGCTAGTTCATAATTTGACTTAAATGCCCCCTCCATTTAGGTTCTAGCTACTAAGCAATTGCTAAATTGCAATCTCTGTTACGGTAATTCGTCAGGATTGGATGTAATTGTGTTAACTATCTGGTTAGTCATTTTGGCGGAGCCTTATAGAGAGTTTGTTCTATGCCTATGGACGTTTTATTGAAAGTCCTTCTGTCAGGAATATTCTGTCAGGGTTATATATGTTGTTACCTATGATATTCAAAGGAGAATAGTAGTAAGGTTTCTCAGTCTGTTCTAACTTCAGGCTATTTCAATAAATACTCATCACAACATAGTAATCTGCATTTATGCGCAGGTTTATGGTCAGTGCTTATAGTGCGGCCTGTTGTTTTATTGCCAATTTTTGGATGGTGCTATGACTACTACATCTTTTGTCCCCCATGCCATATCCCAAGTAGCTCTAAAGCCATCGATTACGCTTGTAATATCACCACAAGAACATTTTAATGGTGTCCAGCAAGCTTTAGAGAGTATTTACGAGCATACTACAGTACCATTTGAGCTTGTCTATGTGGATGCCGGTTCACCCAGACGTGTTCAAAGGTATTTGGCCAAGGCTGCTGTTAAGTATAATTTTACGCTGCTGCGTTGCGATCGCTTTCTTAAGCCCAATCAATCTCGAAATCTGGGCTTAAGTCAGGTAACGACAGAGTATGTCGTCTTTATTACTAATGATATCCATGTTTCGTCTGGGTGGTTAAGTCGTCTCTGGCAATGTGCTCAAGAGACAGATGCTGCAGTTGTTTCTCCCCTGAACTGTGATAGCCACCCATTGCCTGAGGCGATTGAGCTTAGATATGCTTGCAAATTGGCAGCCCTAACCTGTCTATTGGTCAAACGAGACGTGTTTGACCAAATTGGCTACTTGGACCCAAAGCTGTTGGGAGAGCAAGCCGACATGGATTTTTGTTTTAATATTCATCACATTGATGAACAGATTTTCTGTGAGCCTTCAGCATCAGTTACCTCGGTTTCACAGCGACCTACCCATTGGTCAGATTGGATGTACTTTATGTTGCGCTGGAGCGATGCATGGGAGCTTGACAGTCTTATGCACTTTCAGAAAAAGTGGGATTTAGATGTAGAAGACTGTCTGCGACAGCATTACAGTAAATTAGGGCAGCATCGCCACCAGACTTTTTTGCATCCTTTACTTAATCGTTTAGCTAAAGACCCTGTAGCTCCTGGGTTAGAACAACTGGCTATTGATTTAGAAAGGTACCTGAACCAGGCTCTTGTAAACCGACATGCCCGGTCAAACCACGACATTGTTGGAAACGTAATTCATACCTCTACAGTAGCGACTCCAGTAATGGCCTCTAACCACGGGTTAGAACAAGACGGCTGTCGTGATACTGATGACGCATTGGTTGTCCTTCGCACTTGACCAGGGCACGACTCCCTATTCTGGTGCGTCTAAGGTTACCGGGCAAAGTCTATCTGCCCCTTCTAGGGTATTCAAAAGGCCACAGCTAGCAAACTTGCCAGCGGGTGTAATATCTGGGCGAAATGCTAACAACGCCTCTGCCCCTGACGCAGAACCATGGCGGACTAGCAGGGTGGAGTCCCAATATTGTAGGCCGCTAACGCTAGAGAAACTATAGCTAGAAAATTCATTGGGCAGTGGATTTGCCCCTGGTACTTGGACCCGATATAAAGCATAGGCACCTGGGCCTTGAGAATTAACAACAAACATGGCGGTTTGTTGGGTTTCAAAACATTCTTCTAAAAGTACGGGCACAGCCACATTGTCGGTGAGTGGGTCAACAACGGGGTCGCCCACAATAAAGCGACCGTTGAATGTTTTTTGGGGCACCAGGGTGGCACTGTCACAGTCCAGGGCATCTAAAATGTTGATGGTCCAACTGGTAACGTCAATAGTGTTGGTCTGATTGTCGGGCCAGGTTAAAATTAAGCTAGTTTTATCGGCAGATACAGATGCGGTTGGAGAACCCGTTGGTTCTGGAGAAGGGTTGGTGTCAGGTGGTTCTGAAGGGGCTTCAGATACTTCATTGAGACCTTGTCCTGTTTCAATATCAAAGCAGTTAAAGCCCAAACTTTCTGTGTAGGTTCCATTATTTGGCCCCAGGGAGACCGTTAGCTGATATCGGTCATAGGTACGAAATGGCCATCGCTCGGTGCTGTCGCATAGATCAGCATTACAGGCACAGGCAAACACGGGAATATCAGGATAGCGATCTTTCCATTCAGCAATGATTAGGGCAAGATCAACGTCTTCACCAGCGGCATATTGGGCAGTGGGAGGAGGGCTATGGTCTGCGGCAGCTGCGGAGGCAGTGCCTACGGTCAAGGCTCCTAAGCTGGCTAGAGCAAGGCCTGGAATGAGATGTTGCCATTTCATTGGTTATTTTCCCATAGTCTAGTATTTTCCTTAGACTACTGGAGGTATTACACAGGTTAAGGTCTGCTTAAAGTCAGCTTTAGGGTTTTTGCGAGTATTTGTTACAAGACTATAATGCGTTGTAATACTACTTCGCACTTGATCACCTACTTATTGGGTCTGGGTAGGGAAGCGTTATCTCGCCCTGCACTGAAAGTGACAGGGCTATTGGGGTCAAAACCCACTGAAAGGGGTTCGTAGCTTGTCGGCGATCCTAATTAGCATGGGTGGTTTTGTCGCTTGAGCGACAGCCCCCAATTAGCGCTCGGTTTTGGACCGTGCGTGGGTTTGCGCCCTTTAGTAAATTCTGACAATTCTGGTCAATTTTGTCCGTGGTTTAGGTGAATAGGCTTGTATCAATAGAAACTGGTTCGTCTAAATACGATGGCTGCTTTTTTAGTGCCTGAGCTAGCATAAAGGCGAATTTGGCGTTCCTACTACAAAATCGTTCCTATGCCGACGCT
>JAHQVZ010000015.1 GCA_019634055.1 Leptolyngbyaceae cyanobacterium MAG.088 | reverse complement strand
GCATCATCGGCGGTGGTGCAGTAGCTTTCATCATCATGCTAATAGTGTTGCTTTAATGGTGATTGCTTAGAGGTTTAATGGCTTTGAAGCAACGACTGAGTAAATTGTTGTCGCTCAAGACAGGTGTTGTCTTAGCACTGTTAGTTCTGCTTGTGTGGGTTTCAGCAGCGTTCGCCCTGGACCAAAAGCAAGTCTTTCTGCCCGGAGAAACATCTGAAGGACATCATGTTTTCGAAGCATCTTGTGCATCTTGTCATGAAGGGTTTAAGCCTGTCAGTAATGAGACATGTACACGTTGCCATGAAGCAGAGCTAGCTGACGATGTCCACGGTACTAAAAAGTTCCGCGACCCACGCTGGGCAGAGTATCGGGAAAGGGTGAATGTTCTAACATGTACGGCCTGTCACAATGAGCACGTACACATGTTTGGGCGTGGGGTTAACCTCCAGCCAGATCTTTGTATGGCGTGTCATGAAGAGTTGACGGTGACTCAGCTTAAGAGTCATGAGGGGTTTGCTCCTGATGGGTGCTGGACTGCTGGCTGTCATAATTATCACGACCATCGGACTATCTCGACCGGTTTTTTACGTCAGAATATGGGGGCTCCTGAGATGCTGCCTGTTCAAGAGGTACCCGATCGGGTCGTAACGACATCTTTGGAAACTGCCCCGCAGCCGAATCTCCAACAGGAGTTTTTGGCAGGAGGTAGCTCATGATGTCTTATTTAGCGCGGTGGCTGCGTCCTTTTGTCGTCATTAGCTTTATCGTTCTGTTAGTGGTGGGTCCTAGTTCTATGGCTAGTGCCACCACAGAGCAAGAGTTAAATGACATTTCAAGTTTATGGCAAACCAGTGCTCACGCTCTTAATGATGTGAACTGTGCGAGCTGTCATCAGAATGAAGAGACAAAAGAGTTTGTTGCTGTCCCTAACCATGAAACTTGTCAGTCGTGTCATGAACAGGCCGTAGACACTTTTTTGTTGAGTAAGCATGGTATTCGGTTGCTGGAAGATAAATCTCCCCTGACTCCAGCTATGGCTAGACTGCCTATGCAGCATGATGCCATGCAAAACCAGATGAACTGCAATGCCTGTCACGATGTACATTCGGCTAATACAGTCGAGGCATCTGTAGACGCTTGCCTGACTTGCCATAATGACCAGCATTCTCTTAATTATCAAAACTCTAAGCATGCTGAGTTATTTGCTTCGAGTAAAGATTTACCTCGACCTGACAGTGGTGCTGTAAGTTGCTCTACCTGCCATCTGCCTCGAGTGGCCGATGAGTTTGATGAGGCCATTGTGCATGTCAATCACAACAATACCTATAATCTCAAGCCGCAGGATCGCATGGTTGGCGATGTTTGTATGAACTGTCACGGTGTTGAGTATAGCTATAACAGTATTTTCGATCCCGAGTTGGTCGAAGCCAATTTTGCTCAGCCTCCGAAACTTGAATTGCAGTCCTTCGATTTAATGAAGGCTGCTGAAAAGCGGAGGACGAGTAATGCCCCTGAATAACACAACTTGTTTTCAGGATTCTCTGTGTGGATAAATATCCGGATGTACCAGGAGATAACTCAAGATGTTAACGAATTGGATTCAGCGTATTCGCGCTAGGACAATAGCATTATTAAGTATTGCTGCTGCTGTTTGCTTTACAGCAGTTGCTTGCAGCGGTGGTGGGTCTTCTACTGTAGCCACAACTACTGGTCCCAGTATTTCACCTGATCTCGTTGCTGACTACATTCATACGGTGCTTGCTGCTGACCGTACTGCTTATACCAAGCACGTTGTTAGCCGTGTCAAAAAGCTTGAAGGAAAAGAAAAAGAAAAAGGCGTGCTAGATGTAGAGTCTACCGAAGGTTGGCAGCAAACTGATGGTATTCCACTCCCGGCTCAAATGTTCCGTCTGGGTTATGAGATTGCCAATGAATCAGGCCTGTTCACCTATGGTTTGATTTCACCTTGGTTCATTAATGATAACCACGGTCCTAAGAGTGACTTTGAGCAAAAAGCAATGGATGAGATGGTTGCTTCGGGTGAGCCCTATAAGGATTATCAGGAAGTAGGTGATCAGGCTTATTTCTCAGCTATGTATCCTGACAAGGCTGTTGCTGAAGCCTGTGTTACTTGCCACAATACCCATCCAGTACACCTTGAGCGCTATCCTGACAAGCAGTTTGAGATGGGCGAAGTTATGGGTGGTGTCGTCATCAATATCCCTGTTGATAGCGTGCCCGCTTCTTAGATTCCCTTTGATACATCTATCAACGTTTGGTTGTTAGCAAAGTGTTGGGAAGCTAATTTTCAAGAGATTTTTCCCACGTTAGGGATAGTTTTGTTGGTTATACCAGTAGTTCTATCCCTAATGTTTTTACCTTATCTATCGCTATTGGTGCCTTAGGAGTAATGAAACCCAGATTTTCAACACTAATTGTACTGACGCTCCTAAGTGCTGTTTTACTAGCGCCCTTTGTGGTCAGTCCGATTTATTTGGATGTACTTCGAGAACGGTCGGTAGAGTTACATCAGTTTATTCGTGGTGAAGTTTATAAGCAGACTACGGGTTATGTTGCCCTAGCGTTTGTTTTTCTAGAGATGTTGTTATCACTGCGCAAGCGGGGACGCAGCTGGATTGGAAAGCTGAAACTGCCTGGGTCTGTCATTTTATGGCGGAGTCTGCATATTTTTCTAGGTGTAGGGTTATTAGCGGTTGTAGTAGTTCACACCATCGGCTCTACAGGCTTAAATTTTAATGCGATCTTTTTATGGGTTTTCTTTGCAGTGACGCTTTCTGCTTTGGTGGGTGTCGTAGCAGAGACTGGAGTGCTAGAGTCACCTCGCAAAATCTTTGGGGTGCCTGGGAATAAAAATCTGACGTTATCGAAAGGGCCATTGATTCGCAACATGCGTGCTATCTGGCTTCCTACCCATATTTTTCTAGTTAGTGTGTTTATTCTGATGCTAGGAGTTCATGTGTTTCTGGCTTATTACTATCGCTAAAGGGGCAGTTGGTTGATGGTTTCTACCACTAAGGAAGGTTCAAAAGGACCATCTTTCAAGATCTTGGGGGCTCTTATCGCTATTACTGCAGCTGTATTGGTCACTGTGTTAATAACACGTCCAGCAGCAAAAACGACTAGTTTTACACCGCTTTCGGGATTAATGACCTTAAAGGTGATGGCAGCTGAAGCAATGCCCTATGCTGATGCGATCGCATCGCCTAATCCCACATTCATTGAGTTTTATGCCGACTGGTGCACAACCTGTCAGGGCATGTCCTCTACTGTCGCCACCCTGCATCAGCAATACGGCGGCAACATTAACTTCGTCATGCTAGACATTGATGATCCTCAGTGGGCGACTCAAGTATCGAACTATGGCGCATCAGGGGTGCCACAGTTTACCCTAATTGATGCCCAGCACAATGAAATTAAAACATGGGTGGGTAAAGTACCCAAATCTATCCTTGCCAGTGTTTTTGATCAGTTACTTGGATAGGCAATGCCACGACTATGACACTATTAGATCGATTTCTTAAATTATTAGAATTGCTAGAAGCTGCCCAAGAGGTTGTTGAGTTCCTGAGTGATCCCATTGGTCTGTCAGGGGTCCTAGCAATCTGCCTTTACTTTCCTATGCAAGCCCTTGGCTGTGATGCATCAGCTGCCGCTACACTTTCTTGCACAGCCGCACTAACCTTTTTCTGCCTCGTCAAAAAGCCTGATTTTTAATGTAGCTTTTCCACGTAGCACTGCGCCTGCCCAAACCAGTCATCAAACTTGGTGCGACAGTTTCCCCACTCGGGATTCCAAGCACATTAGTGCATAGGGCGTTGGCTAAATTTGTATTTTGCAAATTAGCTCCGGTTAAATCAGCGCCAGCTAAGTTGGCATTTGTAAGATTTGCACCACGTAAATCGGCATTTTGTAGGTTTGCCCCTTTTAAACAAGCATTTTGGCAATTGGTGATCGTTAGGTCTGCCTCTCTAAAGCAGGCATCTGTAAAGTCTGCAAAGCTTAAATTGCAGCCTGCTAAATTGGCAGATGTAAAATTGGCTTTTATGCCAATGACCTGGGAGAGATTACTCCAGCTGATATCAGCGACCGCCAATTGAGCCTCTGTTAATTGTGCCGTAGCCCAGTCAGTCTTATATAAGCAAGCACTACTAAAATCTGCCCCTTTAGCCCATACACCCAAAAACTGAGCATTGGAAAAGTTGGCATCCTGTGCAGATATTTCACATAGAGTGGCACCACTTAACTTAGCTTTAGCGAAATTTGACTGTGCTAAATTAGCCGCAGTCAAGTTGGCACAGCTCCAATCTGCTCGTCGAACATCAGCCTCTGTTAGGTCAGTCCACAATCCTTGAAGCCAAATAGCAATCGTATCTTGTAAATTGGCATCCACCAATACAGCACCACTCACATCGGCCCAAATAAAACTACTTGCAGACAGGTCAGAATGGGTAAAGTCTAAGCCACTCAAGTTTGCGTGACAGAAATCAGCCTTAGGTAGCTGTACATCGGAGAAACTACGTTCAGCACTGTGATATCGTTGCCAAAAAGTCAGGATATTCATGGTAATCAGGTAGAGACAGCCTGATAACTAACTTCTTCAAAACGCCTCAACTGAATTACAGTGGATTCCAAAAATTACGACTGGAGCCATGTCGGAATTGACCAAGATGTCTATCCAGGTACGTTTAATGCTCCATTTTGCTTCAACCAACTAACCTGGGTTTCGGTTAACCCTTGCACATCAGTCAAAATGGCACCTGCTACCTCAGCACCGGTAAAGTCAACCGCTGTCAAGTTAGCGTTTTCAAGATTTGCTTGCTGCAGGTTGACGCCTGTCAAATTTGCGCCCGCCAGATTAGCGCCTTCTAGCTGCGCACCCATCATTGACGCATCAGTCCAATCAGTCTCAATCAAACTAGCGCCATTCAGCATGGCCCAATCAGCCTGAGCCGACATCAAGACAGCACCATCTAAGTATGCTTGCTTCAGGGTGGCATTGAGCAAATTCGCCCGAGTCAGGTCTGCGCCATTCAAATTAGCGGCTTCCAGGTTAGCTGCCTCTAAGTCAGCTTGCTGAAAGTTAGCACTGCAGAACGTTGCCCGATAACAATTACTACGCGTCAGGTTAGTGGCTTCAAAAATGGCTTCGCTAAAGTCAGCATCAGTTAACTGGGCTTTAACCAAATTACCCCAGCTAAAGCGAGTCCTATAGCCGATAACATTCGATAGATTTGCCTGGGTTAACGTGGCAAACGATAGGTCTGCTTCCGTTAAATGTGCGCCATGAAACTTTGCCTTTGGCGCATATAGCTCCCGAAAAATACCCCGTTCTAGACGCGCACGGGTTAATTCAGCCGCATCTAAACGAGCTTTATCAAATCGAGCCCCCGAGAGCACCGCTAAAATCAGCGTAGCCTTTGAAAAATCACTGCCTTCACAGGAAGCTCCAGTTAGATTAGCCTGCCGCAGATACGCCTGGACAAAATTTCCTCGGTCTAAATCTGCTCCGCCCAGATCGATTTTACTTAGCTCGGCCCGACGCAAAGACTCGTGGTGACTGACTTTTGTAAGCACTTCGCTGACAGTAAACTGGGCCATAATGCCAAAGATCCTTAAATACGGTATCAGAAGTAACACTTTACTTTCTATAACCGTATAATACACAACAGTTTTTCAGAATTCCCCGTGGTTTAACAAATTATCATGACAATTGTCAGGTTTTCATGACTTCTAAAAATCTGGTGACAGCGGGTGATGGGGGTGGTGTTGCCAGTATGGCTACGCCAATCACTCGTTCCAGGGGCACAGGCAGGGGTCGAATTTCAACTGTTTCAGGGATTGGCATAGCGGCTAAGCGAGGTAAAATCGCTGCCCCCAACCCTTGAGCCACCATACTCACAATGGTGGAATCCTCTTTGACGTTATAGGCCACTTTCAGAGGCTGTTGCCAACGTGACCAGTGCTCTTTCACTGCCGTAGTACATTCGGCATAGTTCAGCAAAATAAAGGAATGTGTGGATAGCTCATTCCAGGTAATCGGGGTTGTCAGAGGCTGTTGGGTTTTTGGCAGCAGTACAACATATTCATCGCGCGTAATCTCCCAGGTGGTAAAGTCTTCTGAACGCGGTAAGGGCAGCAACCCTAGGTCTGCACCGCCAGAACGTAATGCTTGTTCTACACCGGCCGGATCAAATTCATCTAGACTCACGTCTACTCGAGGATAAATGCGCTGAAACTCAGCAATTTTAGAGGGCAATAGATGGGTGGCTGCACTCCGAAAAGAGGCAATGCGTAAACGACTGTTGTAAAGAGCTTTTTCGAGGTTAACCTCGTATTCAATCGATTCTCGCAGGTCTAAAATCTGTTGCGCATGGGCCACGACTCGCTCACCAACGGTGGTGAGTTTAGCCCCCAAGCGTCCCCGCACCAGCAGTGGCACATTGAGCTCATTTTCTAGGGATGCGATCGCACGACTCACCGCAGACTGAGACATTTCCAACTGGATGGCAGCATCCGAGAAACTACCGCATTGGCCAATGGTGACTAGTACCTTGAGTTGTGAAATGTTCATTGGGATAACCTATTCGGTTAGCGCATAGATAGTCTTCGCTGGGCGATTTGATCATACAAATGGGGATAGCTAGGTTAAAGGCATCGTCATGCCTGAACAGTCAGCATTAATTTTATGTTTGAACTATATCCATTTGAAAAATTTAGAGATACTCCTAGCGTCCAATTTTTTGATATTACTGTTCCCAATTCCAACGCTCGTGATTTAGTCTTTCACGATGGCCCAGCCATTAGTCCCCACAGTGCTAAAACCGGTGATTGGCAATTTTATTTACACCCCCGTCAAGAAGATAATTTACTGGCCCTGTCTGGAGGGCGTACCTTTTACTTAGTTAACTTTAATTGGGACTATCCCTTCCATCGGGTGCGTCTTACCCAAAATGATCGCATCCTACGCATTCCACCCGGTACGTTTCATCGTTCTGAGTCAGATCCTCAGGGCTCCCTGGTAATTAACCAAGCTGTGCGTCAAGCTGAGGCCACTGTGCAAAGTGAGTTTCGCGTTTATAACAGTGCTGAGATTCCTAAACTGAGAAGACTACTAGCTGCAGGAGTGCCACCGATGGAACATGGTTTTTCTAGACGACAAGATGTCATAGAGCCACCGATGGCAGCCTAAATGATCTGCATGAACATGAAGCATTACCGAGCGTCTATCGATCATTGATAGACGCTTTTCTCATATGGAGGTGGCAACTGTTCTAATGCCAGCTATTTTCCACTTGATAAAGTGGGCTAATAGGGGTTGAGTAAGATCTCGTACCATTTAATTTAAAAAGGTGACTCTACCCACAGCACCGATGGCTGACGTACAGATAACTAAGCTGCCCTCTAAACTGTCCCAATTGCCCTGGCCCGTCTGGGTGGGTGCCTCTTTACTAATCCACGCTGGTGCTTTAGCGGTTGGCCTACCGACAATTTTGCGTGTAGATCCACCCTCCAGCAATTCTGTAGATATTCCCATCACCCTTGTAGACGAAGGGTCTACTCCAGTGGCGGCCCCTGAACCACCGCCGCCACCGCCAGAGACGACTGACACCCCCCTACAAACACCTAACCCCATCGGTGGTCAGAACCCTACAATTGCACCACAGGAAACCAATCAAACCATTGCCCAGCAGAAACCTCAGCAAGAGACTGCACCCCAAAAGCCGGAAACCCAGGTTACCCCCTCTGAGAGGCAAGTCACAAAACCGACTAATCAGGTTGACCCCACCCAGGAGGTCGAAACGCCTGACGAAATTAATATCCCTGAGGACATCATTACTCCAGACACCTCGCCCGTTACAGATACGCCCGCTGTCCCCGCAGAGGAAGCCCAAAGTTCTGAACCAGAAACAGGCACTGGTGCTATCTCAATCAGTATTGTCGGGACTCCAACAGTGGCTGCCGGTACCCCAGGTGATTGGCCCGATATTTTGCCCGTCTTACAAAACACATCATCCTTAAGCCTGACTAACCATACCTGTAACGATGCGTTGCCAGCTGGCGAAGTAACCTTAGGATTAGTGATTAGGGCAGATGGCTCCATTAGTGACGTGTTTGCGCCCCCTGATGAAGATTCAATGACAGCTCAAATTGCCAGCTGTCTGATCACCCATGCACTCAGTCTCAATCCGGCAGCTATTCAGTTTAAACCTGCCTACACTGGCCAGCAAGCGGTGATGACTGACCGAATACAGTTAACTGTAAGGTTTTCCGCAGGCTAGCTAAAAATCATAAGTTGATCAGAACGCTCCATAGAAAATTATGTTAACCTAGCAAAGCCAGTTGGGTGATTGCTAAACTGGTTTACTATCCTGCGGGTGTAGTTTAGTGGTAAAACCTTAGCCTTCCAAGCTAATGATGGGGGTTCGATTCCCCCCACCCGCTTTAGTTCAATATCTTTTGGTCTGGCTATGCTAGAACGGTAAGGCAGCCGTAAATGACCAGGTCACTACTCGAATTCAATGAAAGTCAAAGCGTTTATAGGCATTGTAGGATTAGGCGCATTGGCAACTGTGCTGATTGCCACTAACCCTGGCCAAGAAAAGTACAACACATTTGCAGCAGAAACATTACAAAATGAGGCCCGTGCTGCATTTTGCAATGCAGATGACCTTGATAACTGGTTAGGCGATCTGGGTAAAGCCCTCGGAAATATTTGCGAGACCGCCATTGAAAAAGGCACTCTGATCGGGGAAGAAGACCTGCAAGACTTTATCGAAGATAACACCCAGCGTCAAAACTTTTGGGTCTTTAGTTTGTACACAACAGAAATCCCCGCTGTACGGGTCAGAATTCTTGGGATTTTCAATCGGTTTATTCCTATTCAACACACAGTAGGCTAAGCCTATGGCAGACTCTCCAATCTATCTTGATTGTCATGCAACAACCCCCATTGACCAGCGTGTTGTTGAAGCAATGTTGCCTTTTTTTACAAAGCATTTTGGCAATCCGAGTAGTCTTCACCACTATGGATGGACGGTTGAAGCTGCCATCAAAAAAAGTCGTGCAACCATTGCTAATAGTATAAATGCAAAGCCAGAAGAGATTGTTTTTACCAGTGGGGCCACCGAGGCCAACAACTTAGCAATTAAAGGTGTTGCAGAGGCTTATTTTAGCTATGGCAAACATATCATTACGGTAAAAACAGAACATAGCGCTGTTCTAGATCCTTGTCACTATTTAGAATCTCTGGGGTTTGAAGTCACCTATTTGCCCGTAGAGCCCGATGGATTACTTTCTCTGTCTAGCTTAGAAAAAGCAATTCGCCCAGAGACTATTTTAGTCTCGGTGATGGCAGCCAACAATGAAATTGGCGTGTTACAACCGCTAAAAGAGATTGGTGCTCTGTGTCAAGACCATGAGATTTTATTCCATACCGATGCAGCCCAGGCCATTGGCAAAGTCCCCCTAGATGTGCAAGAGCTGAATATTCATCTAATGTCGATGACGGCCCATAAGGTCTATGGTCCCAAAGGGATTGGAGCACTCTATGTGCGGCGACGGCAGCCTCGGGTCAATCTGGCGGCCCAACTCCATGGCGGTGGTCATGAACGAGGTATGAGATCTGGCACCCTATACCCACCACAAATTGTGGGGTTTGCCCAAGCCCTAACATTAGCCATAGCAGAGATGGCCTCAGAACAGGAACGGTTGAATGGGTTGCGATCGCACCTCCTTACCCAACTCAACCAACTACCCGCCATTTATCTCAATGGCCACCCTACCCAACGCTTGCCAGGCAACCTCAACGTCAGCATCGATAACGTTGATGGACAAGCCTTACTATTAGGTCTGCAACCAGTCGTAGCCCTCTCCTCCGGCTCGGCCTGTAGCTCTGCCAGTACTGCCCCCTCCCATGTACTCAAAGCCTTAGGCCGCAGTCATCAGCTAGCCTATGCATCACTGCGCTTTGGCCTGGGTCGTTTTACCACTACATCAGAAATCGACACAGTAGCTCAGGCTGTAGTTGAAACCGTACAGGCATTGCGAGCGGTTTAGCACATAGGCCAGCACCGTCCGGTGGGCACCCGGTTCATGAGTGGTGAGTCGTGCAGCATGTGTTCAATCCTTGATGACGACCAAATCTTCTGCCTCAGACACCACTCGCTGGTGTAGTGAACTCACGATTGACTCGCAGTCCAATCACCGTCATAGCCACCTAGTTGCCCATGTTCCGTTTCAGTTCTTCTAGTTCTGCTTCAGTTTCCCAACGCTGAAAACTTTCTTCTAATGGGTCCAGCGGCTTTGCTTGGAAAGGACTACGATGCCAACCGGTCGTACTGGAATCTCTGGGAGGGGCCTGAGCTGTATTTTGGGCCGCTGCCGCTATCTTTGCTTTCAATTCCTGACGTTTCACATGGATTTGCTGTTGTAAGCTTTGGGTCTCCGTCAGTCGTGCTTTCACACTTTGCATCTGTCCCCATAGATGATTACCTTGCCGCAGTAGGGTCGCTTCACGCTCTTTGGCAGGCGTAACTAAATCAAGGCGTTTAGCCGCTTCGGCCTTAGCAATGCGTTCATGCCAACGTTTAATATCCTTGGCCGTTTCTAAAACGGCTGTTTCTAGTTCAGCCTCACGCCGTTTGAGGGTAGCCAGTGTCGCGATCGCATCTTCCTCTTGCCCTCGCAGCTGTTCCTCAAGCGCCATCATCTCCAAATGGGGATGCGCTTTTAGAAACTCATCTAATCGAGTTTCCAAAAAACGACTGAAATCATCAAATATACTCATCTACTACGTCAACCCCACTTAGCTGAATGCACAGTGTTCTTAACATAGTGTATTCAAAACTGCTGCCCAATGTAGATAGAGCGAACTTCACCATTACGTCGCACTACCACCTCTTCATTATTGATCGAGACAATACTCCAGCCACTTCCCCCGATGGTTTCACCAATATAAACCCGCTGAGATGAGCCATTGACCTCAAATAAAGCTGCCGAGCGATCCCCTAACTCTAACACCCCAACGAGTTCGTAAGTACTACTTGCAGCAATATTAGGCACAGGCTCATTCGGGTTTGAAAGGCTGGGGGCCGCACTAGCCGACGTATCAGCCGGTGTCGTCTCTGGCGCAGTATTCGTATTTGGCGCTGGCAACTGATTGTTGGCAACGCTTGAATTCGCAGGGCGATTTTGATTGGCACCTGACCCCGGCTGCAAGAGTGGAACAAACACCCGCTCAATCACATTAGGTTGTTGTCTAGATGCCTGATTATTGGCAGAGGGGGCAGTGGCTGTAGCAATGGAGCCGGGGGTTTGAGTTTCAATTTGTGCGCTACGTTCACCGCTAATAATGCGTAGTGACCGCTGAAGATACTCACCAAAGGCCGCTTCTTCAGAGACCACAGCATCAGATATTCCTGCATTAGCGGGTATAGCAGGTGTATTAGTTGCCTGTAAAATCGCAGGCTGTTGACGCATCCACCAAATGCCTGCCGCAGTCAACGCAGATAAACACAGCGCCCCTAGCAGAAAATTTCCCCAGCGCTTCTTTTTAGAGAATGTACGGGTCGACGCAGCGGTATCGTCACTGGCGGCGGCCTCGTCACTGTCTATGGCCCGCTCTGCCGACTGCTGAGTCGTAAATGGCACAATCATCGCTGGAACATTAACTGCCTCAGCATTAAACCCAGAAGCCGCTTCCTGGGCTTGAATGATGGGATCAGCGTAAATCGCAGTTTCCTCGCCCGCTAAAATACGATCAACATCATCAAAGATTTCATCCATCAAATCTTCTGCATAAGCTTCAACCAAGGTGTCAGCTTCTTGGTCAGCGCCTGCAGGGGCAGTTGCCATGGCATTGGACTGTCTAAATTGGCTCATAACTTGGCAGGTACGATTTGATAGTAGTGACTGTGGACCCACAATACGTCAACTGTCTATGGGCAAGATGCCTAGAAAGTTAGCAGACTATACAACAAACTGAAAAGAAAATTTAAAATCTTAAAGAAAATATTCTGCGATATCGGCCCTAGTTAATGAGCTATACCCTTTTGAGTGCAACCTTTTTAGCGATTATTTCAGGGCTCAACAAGAACATCGCCCAGATAGTCATTGGTTGAATGCTGTCAGCCGATTGCGATCCCCAAAACTAGGCACTTTAAACTTTCTACCCATCCTCATGGAGTAAGGCTGTGGGCATAAAGCCATATATTAAGTTTTTTAAGCTCTGAATACTCAATGTGCTGACGATTTCAGCTGGCAAGGGCCTGAGATCCCTGGTAATGTTGCCCGCTTGAATATTTACAACCCCCACCAATAGCATTGAATCTACGCATGCTACAGGGGGTTGGTACTGCTAAAAATTAGCCCGCTTATCCCCTAGCCAACGCGTGGGAAATATCGAGATGGCCAAAGGTGAGACTGAGGGCAAGGTTCAAGGTTTCTAAGATTTTCACGAGCCACCCGACTGAATCTTGCTTTGCCAACTCGTAATGGTTAAACAAGGTTGACAGACGGCGCTCTAAATAGGGCTTGACCTTACTACACAGCAGCAAAATTCTAAGGAGTAAACCGGTGGTCAGCGTGGCCCCTAGATTATTAATCAAATCAATAAACACAAAGTGTGAATGGGAGCCTGCGGGATCAACCACTAAAAAGTTGAACAAATTAGAACAGGTGCGTACCAATAAAAAATCGTTGAGTCGTTGATTATCGTTTTCAGGATAAATATCCTTCAAGTTCTGGTAGAGCGCATCATTAAAATGCTGACGACCATAGGCCGGATCAACGCCAGACACTAGATACTCATAAAAGTCATCCTTAAAGGACTTAAAGGTTACTGATTCGCAACACTGGCTACGGAATCGTAGCGCTAAGTCTTTATACGTTCGTCCGTTGGCATCCTTACCAGAAAACTGCTGTAGGGAATCAACTAGCTCGCGATCGCTCAATAGCGTGGGATTTGTAGATGGACGGAGCCACTGTCCTTGCTGACCCAGTAGACCTTCTCGCTTTAGCCGAGACCGCCGCACTCGATAGTTTACATACTGAGATAAATCAAGCTCTACTTTTTTCTGAACTTGATAACGCATACGCCGCACATGAGTTTTTTGCTCCTTGGGGCTCTCGTCAGTCAATAAACAATGCTCATATAGGTAGGGGTAGCGGCCAATGAGAGTGCCTAAAGGCAGACGCGAACGCAGGCCAGGCTCACTATACCCGTCCATTGCCTGCACAAGGCGCTTGAGCATAATGTACTGCTCAGTCTTCTTAAACTGAGAAACGATGTCCCGAAGACGGCGCACAGAACGAGCCCGCGAGACCTCACGTACAGCATGGCTGGGAGTATATTCAAACAGAGCGACCAAATCAGCAACCGCTGATTGATAATCACGATGCTTTTGCCATCGATTGATTAGAATATGGCAGCATCGGTTCAGTACATGGTGAAAATACATATCAGCGTGCTTATCTAGCAGAATCGTATCGAGACTGCTGACAACTTCGCGATCGCTGTAGCCAGTACCATCAATAAAAAGCTTATTGAAGCGCGCAATTAAAGCATCAGGCTGCTCAGAATTGACGCAGCCAAGCCAATGATCATAAAGCACCTGTTCCTGTGGGCTAACTAGCCGCGCACCATAGTCAGATTGCGAATAGCTCGATTGGACGTTCACCAGTGAAACCTCAGCAAATACACCTTGCGTAAATAAATCTCAGTACAGGGAAAATATGTGGTGACCAATAACCACGACTAGCCTTACCTAAGTCTAACTGCTTATGTTGACCTCAGACAGCATGAAAAATTACAAAAAACCTCGAAAATTCGTGGGGGCTCAGCAATTCAGCCCAAAGAACTGAGTAAAATGGCTGATAATTGTCAAAGGTTCATATAAAGCCGCAACGTCACATAAGGAAACACTAGTAAACACACTTATGATGTGCCTTCGAGGCTAAGTGGAATGAGGTTAACATTCCTATTTACCTCTAACAGTGTTTTGGTACACACTTAATCTTTATTCCGCTCACAGTCTAGCCTATACAAGTTTTCAGATGGAACATACTTACCGTAAGCTCTGCTAAAGCTTCTGTGAATTTACTGACCTTTCTTCATTAAGCCTATATTTAGTCGATGGGTTAACACTGACAGATCGGTCTTAGTCCAGTCATTCAAAATGTTCTTATGCCTAGCTTTGCTCTTGTTTCCCAGGTTCTAAATGCCCTTAAGAATGAAGTTGTAGGGCATACCCTTAACGCCAAACAGTTAGAGCAGTCAGTCGGACTGATTAGTACAGATACGCGCACAATACAGCCCAATGATTTGTTTCTGGCCCTAGAGGGTGAACGTTTTAATGGCCATCAATTTGTAGAACAGGCGCTAGAAGCAGGCGCGATCGCAGCCATTACTCGTCAGGGAGCAATCACAACGGAGAGTCCTCGCATTGAGGTAAAAGATACCTTAGCCGCCTATCAATCTATCGGTCGCTGGTGGCGTCAGCAGCTAGGCCTTCCTGTCATCGCCATTACCGGATCTGTGGGCAAAACAACGACTAAAGAGCTGATATCAGCAGTTCTGGGGCTCCACGGCTCTGTCCATAAAACCCGCGCCAACTTTAATAATGAAATTGGTGTGCCTAAGACCCTGCTAGAAATAACCTCTGACCATGATTATGCCGTCGTAGAAATGGGCATGCGGGGGCCAGGGGAAATCGCCTTACTAGCGCAGATTGCACAGCCAAACGTTGCTGTGATCACAAATGTTGGCACAGCCCATATCGGGCGACTGGGCTCAGAGCAGGCCATTGCTGACGCTAAGTGTGAGCTGTTAGCCAATATGCCGCCTGATGGCATTGCTGTACTCAATTATGACAATCCCCGCCTCATAGATACGGCGGCTCAGGTCTGGTCAGGAAAAACGATTACCTATGGGTTAACAGGTGGTGATATTCGTGGTGAGTTTCAAGGACAAACGGTTGCCATAGACAATGTCATCCTGCCATTGCCGTTAGAGGGGCAGCACAATGCCCTGAATTATTTAAGTGCGATCGCAACACTCCAAGCATTAAATCTTGATTGGCATCCTCTCAACCAAGGACTGACCGTCGATATGCCCACTGGACGTGCCCAGCGCCATACCCTCAGCAACGACATCATGCTACTGGATGAGACCTACAATGCGGGAGCTGAGTCCATGATGGCTGCCTTGAAACTACTCAAAGCTCAGCCAGGTCAGCGCCATATTGCTGTATTAGGCACCATGAAAGAGCTAGGGCACAAGTCTGTAGAGCTACATCAGACCATTGGGCAAACCGTCCAAAACTTAGGCATCGATTATCTATTTATTTTGGCAGACCCAGCAGAAGCAGAAGCCCTAGCATCTGGAGCCAATGCAGTGCCCTCTCAGAAATTTGT
>JAHQVZ010000113.1 GCA_019634055.1 Leptolyngbyaceae cyanobacterium MAG.088 | reverse complement strand
CTCGCCCAACACTGGAAAATCAAGCCAGCCTAGGACTGGTTTCCCCTGGTATAGCAGTCCTACAATAGTGCAAAAGGTAGGAATCCGATTGATCAAATTTTGGGTGCCATCGATGGGGTCAATGGTCCAAACGAATTCCGCGTCGCCTTTTTCGGTGCCGTATTCTTCTCCAATAATGCCGTGGTGGGGATAGTGCTTATGAATGAGATCGCGGGCTAACTCCTCGCACTTGAGATCAATGACACTAACGGGAGAATCGTCATCTTTGAACTTAAACTCAAAAGCGTTGCTTTGCCACAGGGGCAAAATCAGATCACGGGTCTGGTTAAGTAGGCCGTCGCCGAAGCTGAGGAGTTCCTGGTAGAAAGTGCTGTCTGGCGGATAGGTCATGGGGGCAAACGAGTTTTTTCAATCAAGCTACCATAGCCAAACCGTGTCCACGCACACCGACTGCCGAAATGTATTCAGGACGACGTTAAAGGTTATTTGCAGTGGGTAGTAGGCAATGCTATACGGACGGCAGCGGCTCAAAGTGCTGATTTAGATGCGCTTCAAATCGGATAAAATCGTTCTCAATATTGGGATTTTTCATCACATCGAAGCAGGCAAAGGTTGCCATTGGTTGCATGCCAAAGAACTTAAAGTTCAAATGCATTGGCCAAAACAAATCATCTAATCCCTTGCCTTCGAAAAACCATTGATTCGGATCATCAAAGGCTTGTTTGGGGGCATTTAAGGTGAGGGAGAGCATGTATTTGGTATTGGTCAGTGTGCCTCCAGTGCCATATTGCTGACTAGGGGCTTGGCGACTTCTGCCATCACCATTACAAAGTTGTCCGCCCATACCAGCCGAGTAAACGGTGTCCATATAGCGCTTGAAGCTCCAAGGCACTTCCATCCAATTTACTGGGCTTTGCAGAATCAGCGCGTCAGCCCATTGATGTTTGTTCAACTCCTGCTCGACGTCATAATCATCTTTCATCGTAGTGATTTTGATGTCATAGCCTTTCTGGGTCAGATTGGTTTTGGCCTTTTCGACCAACGTGGCATTGAGCTTTCCCTCGGAGAAAGGATAGGCTTCATGGGCATTAATGATAAAAATGTTCTTCATGGCAGAATTCTCCTTTGAAAAATGGGGCCTTTTAATGATGGGAACTTTTAGAAATGAGGGGACGGACTGTAGGGCAAGTCAAAGCTTTAGCGCCTTAAAAACGAGAAGCATTTTCCGCTTCGGAGGTGGCTTCATCGCCTTTGCCGAAGAATGCAGGAAACGGTTTGGGAATGGTGAGCGCTTTTTGGGTAGCAGGGCGAGAATCAATAAGATCAAACCAGGCCTGTAAGTTGTTCAATCCCTCTACTGAAACCTTGGCCCAAGGATAAGACCGTGCCCAGGGGTACATGGCAATATCTACAATGGTGAAGTCATCGCCCATTAAATAGGCTTTGCCAGCCAGTTGCTTATCTAAAACCTCTAACAATCGCCTAGACTCAGCCACGTAGCGCTCAATAGCATAAGGGTCTTCATTCCCTTTAGGGGCTGCGATGCGCTGAAAGTACATGGCCTGGCCCATCATTGGGCCAATGCCGGACATCTGGAACATTAACCATTGCAGCGCTTCTGAGCGGGCCTTTTCGCCGACAGGCAGAAACTTTTGGTACTTCTCAGCCAAATACCAGAGAATCGCACCTGACTCGAAGACGACAAAATCATCGTTGCCACGATCGACAATCGTCGGGATACGACCATTGGGATTGAGTTGCATATACCACTCAGATTTCTGCTCTTTTTTGCCAAAGTCGATATAGGTTAATTCGTACTCAACCTCAGCTTCTTCGAGAAAAATGACAGGTTTCCAGCCGTTCATCGTGGAGGCGGTGTAGAGATGGATATCTGCGACAGACATAAGGGGTTCCTTCGCTGGTGATGCTTGAAAAGCTTCATACAAAACGTCAAAGGTATGCACAGCAGAAAATATCCCACCATCTAGCGGGATTCGTGACAGTTTCTGCTGATGTGACTTAACATAATCAGGCAAGTAACTAGAGTCAACCAGTTTACTTTTAGTAACCACGTACCTCATGGGCACTTCTTTAGGAATCACGACCGATGCACAAGGCCGCAAACACGTCTCAGAGCCCTGCTTAGAGCCGTGCCCCATTGAACGTGGCATGAGAGTTTTGGGTGGAAAATGGAAGGGATCTATTCTCTGGCACCTCAAAAATGGCCCGGTGCGCTTTAACGATTTGGCCCGGCAGTTGGGGGGAGCCAGCAAAAAGATGGTGGTGCAGCGACTCCGTGAAATGGAGGAAGCAGGCTTAGTGAGGCGGGAGGTGGTGAGCGATCGCCCAATTGCGGTTACTTATGAAATCACTGAGTTTGGCAAGACTGCTTTGGGTTTTCTAGAAGAGCTTAAAAGCTGGGCAGAAAAGCACCAGATTTAGACTGTTGTTTACTGACTTGCCTACCATCGCTCCTGAGCCTGTTGTAATAACCTAAATGTGGCCTGGTTCACATCTAAAGGATTGTGCTGAAAGCATGGATGGACACAAGTTTCAAGACTGTTGTTGACTCGCTAAAAGCTCAGGCTAGTCTGAAATTGAGGCAAGGGCATCTGAGATAAAGCTGATGAATACCTGAAGCTTGCTAGAGCGTTGGCGATGTTTCGGAAAAACGGCATACAAGGTTAAGGGTTCGCTAGACCATTCTTCTAAGACGATTTTCAAGGTCCCTTGTTTTAAGGCCTCTGATGCCACAAACATGGGCAAAAAGATGATCCCGAGTCCTGCAACAGCGGCTTGGCTGGCCGCCAGACTGTTGTTCACCTTTAAAGGCCCATCAACGGTCACGACGACGGTTTCAGTGCCCTGCCAAAAACTCCACTCATGGGGCGATCGCGCCAGACTATAAATGACACACTGATGTTGCTTCAGCTCATGGGGCGATCGCGGCTTGCCATACTGCTTAATATAGGTCGGTGATGCGCAGACGACCCGTGGAAATTCACAAATGCGATGCATCGCCAGACTCGTATCCAGCTGAGCGCCGCCCCCTCTAATGCCCACATCAAAGCCTTCCTCAATCAAATCAACGTAGCGATCGCTCAGGGTCAGCTCTATTTGAATATCTGGATACGCTAATTGAAATTGATAAATGGCCGTGGCCACATGGGTTAACCCCAGCGACATCGGTGCGGTCACCCGCAGTAGTCCATGGGGCTTAACCGAGAGATCTGAAACGGTCTCTTCAACCGTTGCCAGCTCATCCAGCATCGAGCAAATCTTCTGGAAATAAAGCTGCCCGGTTTCCGTCAAACTTAACCGTCTGGTCGTCCGCTGGAGTAGCTGAGTTTTCAGGGCCTGTTCCAATTCGCGCACATTTTTACTAACGGCTGCGTTAGATAAGTGCAAGTCCTCAGCCGCACGGCTAAAGCTCTCCAACTCAACGACCCGTCTAAAAACTTGCAATGCCACGAACTTATCCATAGAAACTGATCCATAACAGCTGATCGTTAACGGCATGGGCTTATCTCTATATTATTCACCATGAGTAAAAGGTTTTTCAACGAATTTTATATTTATCCTTTTTGAGTGAAGAGTTATCGTCAAATTGTTGACGTTTAGATACGCCCATTTGACATAGGGCCAACTCGACATAAGGAGGAATGATGAATCAAGTACAGGTCCCTGTAGCCAATCAACCCGCAACGGGTTTTGAGTATTTAGCCATTGTGGAGGTGCTCAAGGCCTATTACAACGGTCTCTATCGTTGTGATACGGCGTTGTTAGCCCAAGTATTTCATGCCAGTGCGCAATACTTCACGGCCTCGAGTGGAGAACTGCTGCACCTCGATATGAATACCTATTTCCCGATTGTTGAAAAACGGATTTCACCCGAATCCTCTGGTGAAGCCTATGGGTTTTCCATCGATTCCATAGAATTTGTGGGCGATGTAACGGCGATCGTACGTATGCGCAGCTCACTGTTTTCCAAAAACTATATCGATCTTTTAGCCCTGATCAAAATCGATGGCAAATGGCAGATTATCTCAAAAGTTTTTCACTATACAACCCAGCTCGGTACGCAAGCTGAGCAGACTATCAAACCAGTTCAATTAGCAGGCCAGCTAAATTAGCTGGAGAAATACCATGCCCTACGTGAATGTAAAAATCACCCGAGAGGGAACCACAACTCAACAAAAAAATGAACTGATTAAGGGGATTACGGATCTGCTCGTTAATGTATTGAACAAAAATCCTGCCACCACGTTTGTGGTGATCGACGAGGTCGCTGTGGAAGATTGGGGCATCGCTGGAATGCCGGTCCCTGAGTTTCGCAACAACCTTCAAAAATAAGCAGAGACGCTGACTACCAGACATCAACAAAATCAACAATTTACCCAAGGAAAATCATGTACACACTCTATTCCATTCCCGGTACTTGCTCCACTGGCATCGTGACATTGCTCAAAAAGTTAGGGCAGCCTGCTGAGATTATTCACCGGGATGATGTCCCTGATTATGCAACCCGCATAAATGCCGCCAACCAAGTCCCGATTTTAGATGACGATGGTATGCTGATCCGCGAAGGTGCAGCCATTTCCCTCTATTTGTTAGAAAAACATGACAGCGCTTGGCTGAAGGGCGATCGCGCTAAAAAAACTGACTTTCAACAGTGGCTCATGTTCAACTATGCGACGCTACATCCTGCCTATAGCAAGATTTTTACCGTGGCTAAAATAATGGATGAGGGGGATGCCAAGGCAAAACTCTTGCAACAATTAGCTGACAAAGTCTCTGATACTTGGACAATCGTGAATGAACGCCTGGAAGGGCGCAGCTTTGTGGTTGGCGCTGAAGCCACGATTATCGATTATTTAATCGTCATTTACAGTAGCTGGAATGATGCTTTCCCCCAGCTTAAGATCACAATGGGCCGGAACGTTGAACGGCTGGTCAAAGAGGTCTCTGCTTTGCCAGAACTTCAGGCTGCCTATGAAGCAGAGAATCTTCCGCTGACGATAGCGGCCTAACGAAGAGACCCAGGGTGTAGGTTTACCGCATCTGCACCCTGAAGATAGCACCCTGAGAATACATAGACGTTGTTTGAATAGTTTAAGACTCACCCATGCCTGACATAACATTTCGACGCGCTCACGCTGACGACTATACCCGCCTTGAGCAGATTAGGGTGGCTGCTTTCGCACCTATTTTCAGGTCGTTTCAAGAAATCCTCGGGGATACTATTTACGCTTTGGCACAAGCCCATGAGGATAAGGCCCAAGGGGCACTGCTCACTGAAATGCTCACAGACGACTCTCCTTGGCGGGTGTATGCCGTAGAAATGGACGAGATGATCTTGGGCTTTGTGTCGTTTTGTTTGGACACTGAGCACGCTGTTGGAGAGATTGGCCTCAATGCGGTTGACCCTGAGTATGCTGGAAAAGGCATCGGCACCAAAATGTATCAGTTTGCCCTAGAGCAGCTAAAATCTGCTGGTGCCCAGGTTGCGACGGTTTCTACGGGTGGTGACCCAAGCCACCAGCCAGCGCTATCCGCTTATCGAAAAGCAGGTTTTAATGTTGAAATCAGCAGTGTCTGGCTATGCAAAGAGCTATGAAGCTTAAAACGATATGACGCTTAAAACAATATGACTCTTACTGACACCTTAGACCTTTAGCTGGAGCGTTCGGTGTTTTGGCATCGTGCCCTGGTCCATGCCCCTATTGTAAATTACTCCCTTAGCTCAGCCGCCTAATAAGTTAGCTACCCTAATGAAGACGCGAGCAGAACTGGCGATGAAAAGGCGTGACTTGGACTATGTTGTTATCACCTTGCTGGTCGGCAGCAGCCTGTATGTTTTCTTGACCGGATTAGTGGCCGACACCATGGGCCTGCACCACTTTGGCTGGCACTCTCAGGTGGGCTATCTCTGGATCTCTTTGGCAGTCATGCACCTAATGCAGACCTGGGTCAGGGTTAAAGCATTTGCCCGCCATCGTTTTCGAGGAGGTACTACGGCCCGTTCAAGGTTGTCTCTGTCTGCAAATGCTGCAACTCAGGCCTCCTCTGACCCTCAGTCGATGGATGTTGCCAGCTCTAAGGAAAAAATATCTGCCAAGCCGACGTCATTGGGGAAATCTTTGGGGCGACGCTATTTGTTATGGGCGGTGCTGGCGATCGCAACCGGCATTGGCTTTGAGCAGCTAGTGACGCCCAGTGAGGTTACCGATCTGGATGAAACGGGACCTGCCGATCTGGAGGTCACTGAGCGGCATGAGGACCTGGGAATGCTCTATCACCGCTGGAGTGAACCGGGCTATGGGGAAGCGATCAGCACCCTACTCAACTGGGGCCAACAGCCGCCCGGCTATAAGACCTATGCTAATGTGCCAACCATTAGCCTGCCCTCCCCTGCGTCAACCCAGGCCAATCTTGCAAAACTCACCAATTCTCCAGAGGCGGCGGATGAAATTCCTGCTCGCCCAAATCCGACCGTCGATTTTATGACTGTGATGACCCAGCGGCGATCGCGTCGCACCTACAACAGTCGCTACGTTTTACCCCTAGATTACCTATCTCAGCTGCTGTCTCTGGCCCACGGCATTACTTGGGAGAAGAGAGAGTTTCGAGCGGTGCCGTCATCTGGGGCCTTGTATCCCCTAGAGCTGTATCTCATTGTGAATCGTGTTGAAGGGGTGGAACCGGGGATCTACCACCATGCCATTCAAGGGCATCAACTAGAGCAACTGCGCTCAGGAGACTTTCGCCAGCCGCTGGTCAAAGCCGGACTGAACCAAGATTTTTTAGCGGAGGCCAATATCTGTTTTGTCGTGTCGGGTATGTTTCAGCGAACCCGGTGGAAATATCACGAGCGTACCTACCGCTATGTCCTGATGGAAGCTGGGCACTTGGGCCAAAACCTGTATTTGGCGGCTACGGCTCTGGAGTTAGGTGTTTGTGGTATTGGTGCGTTTTTAGATACCCCCTTAAACCAATTGTTGAACCTGGATGGAGAACGGGAAGCCGCGCTCTATTTGGTGACGGTGGGCGGGCGATAGTCTAGTCACTGGGAAACTGAGAAACAAGTGACAAAAGCTGTAGATGAGATAAAAAATGGATATTCTGTTTCGATTGACGCCTACTATTACAGAATCAATTAATCCGTCTTAGAGCAGGCTGCGCTTGAGCGTGGGCCGTGTTTTGGAGAGGACCGTACTGATGACTAAAAAGAACGATTGGCCTCAGCAATTAAGCCCTGAAGAACTTGCAGAATGGCGTCGTCGTTTTGCAGAGGCCAATCGCGTTAACGTGTTTTGCCATTGTCGTCAGTGTGATGAAGAATGGGTGGCCTCTCGGAAAGAGGCCTGTCATCATTGCGGTAGTTTAAATGTGGAGGCGATCGCCTGCTGGCAATTTCCCGATGGTTGAGGCTGCGCTAGCATAAGATTATCGCTCTTCAATAACTTTAGTGGGAGAAAAACTGGAATAGGCCACCATACTGACATTGTTTTAGAAGTAGTGACTCTAAAAGGGTGTTTTCAGTGGGT
>JAHQVZ010000112.1 GCA_019634055.1 Leptolyngbyaceae cyanobacterium MAG.088 | reverse complement strand
TATAAGCTTTGTAAAGCTAGTCCTTTTGAGATACAGGGAAACTTTTTTAGAGGGTTTTTCGTCGCGCGGTGACTGAGTATAGTTCTTTGCCTAGACGTTGGTCTAATACACGTACAGACAACGCAAACCGTCTCTAAAAAAGTCACAATACCGAATCTCTTCAAGGAGTTTTATGGCTTCTTTTTCTAGAATCTGTTATGAATCCCCAAAATCTCTTCAGGCGTTGGTTATTGCGTAATATTCAACCTGTTGTCACGGCTGGGCTACTAAAATAATCTCATGCTGCTATTACCACAGAAAAAGCGGTCTACAGTCTTACCACTAGCAGCAAGACAACTCCAGTGCTATGAGATTAACGGGGCTAGTCCCAAAAATTATCCTCAGGCCAATTGCTGTCTTCATCGTCATCATTTTGCTGAGTTGACGGTGATGGTCGTGGGTCTACAGCTTGGGACATTGTATCTACAGTTGGGAGATCTGTTGATAGGCCTTTTGCAGTCGTTGTGGAGGCGGTATCAAGCTTTTCTTCAGTTGTCTCTGATGCCTCGTCCGAGGCCTCGTCCGAGGCCTCGTCATTAGATTTTTGAGCTGGTGGCTCTGTCATTTGGGCTGTCTCTAGCGCCCTATCTGCCTTAGGAATAGACGGTGGCCTTGGCGGTAGCTCAATCATCGGCTTTGGTTCTGTTTTTTTAGGCGTAACGACTTCCTTCAGCCAACCTACAAAAATACCGATAGCTGCAACAGGGTTTGGTTTATCTCTCTTTTTGATGACCTTGTCAACTGTTTCGATATCTGAAAGGGATTCTTCTGAATTGTCTTCCTCAACGTTAGGCTTAGGCATAGCTGCAGGTACCACCATGGTGGGTGCAAAGTCTTCTGCCGTTGGTCTAATCAAGATCGGACTCCCAGGGTCTGGATCTTGATCAACAACATCTTCTACCCCATCTTCTACAAATTCATAATCTTTGACGATGGGACGACTATTGCTGCCATTGAGACGACTGTATTCAGCCTTGCCAAATCGAATTGGAGTTTGTTGCACTGGTGGTGTCGTTTCACGACGCAGTAATAGGGTTTGGTATCCCAACCACAATAATAATCCAACCGACGCCGTTTGCCCCAATAGCACAGCTCCATGGATTTGCCGGGCGCAGTACCACAGCACCACAGCATAAAACATGCCAACACCGCTCCAGAAAAAGTCTGATCGACGATGAACCTCTGGCAAAATAAACGCTGCTAAATAAAACCCTAGACTGCCTAAACCAATGACTACTGCCAACAGATTTGCCAGCATCCGCTTCGACTCCAGCGTGATGAACAGCCTTCATTATTAACGATAAGGACCGCTACTGTAGCGTTAAAGCTAAAAATTTGGGCCAGTACAGTGAGTGTTGAATAATGACTGGCGACTGGTGTTTTAGGGCTGAAAGCCATTTTTTCCCAATAGCTTCATTTAACTGCAAACGTGAAGCTTGATAGTCTGCTGAGGGCAGTCATTCAAAACTCGAAACCCAAAATCACTGTATGCGGTTGTAAGATATCTGACTGTACTTCCGTCCTATACCCCTTATGAGCAGCAATCAGTCCCCAATTCCAGTCGTGGTTAATGGTGCCATGGGCCGCATGGGTCGTGAAATTGTCAAGGCCATTGCTGGGGCCGATGATATGAAACTGGTGGGTGCCATCGATCGTAAACCTGAGGCTGTAGGCCAGGATATTGGTGAAATTGCAGGCTGTGGACCGTTAGAAGTGCCGGTGACTATGGATTTAGAGGCCACCTTAGTAATGGCTCAAAGTGAGGGCAATGCGGTCATGGTGGATGTTACTCACCCGACCAAAATTTATGAGCAGGTGCGGGCAGCCATTGCCTATGGGGTGCGTCCGGTGGTGGGCACGACGGGGTTAACGCCTGGGCAAATTTTCGAACTGGCGGAGTTTGCTGAGAAGGCCAGCATTGGCTGTCTGATTATTCCCAACTTTGCCATTGGGGTGATTTTAATGCAGCAGGCGGCACTCAAGGCAGCTGAATATTTTGACCATGTGGAAATTATTGAGCTACACCACAACCGTAAAGCAGATGCGCCTAGCGGTACGGCGGTAAAAACAGCGCAAATGCTGCAGGAGGTAAAGCCTTCCTTTAATCCGGCCCAGGTAGAAGAGACTGAAACCTTGAAAGGGGCACGGGGTGGTACCACTGAGGAAGGCATTAATATTCACAGTGTGCGGCTGCCAGGGTTAGTGGCTCATCAGGAAATCATGTTTGGTGCCCCCGGTCAGGTGTATACCCTACGGCACGATGCCATGGACCGGGTGTGTTTTATGCCGGGTGTGTTGTTGAGCATTCGTAAGGTATTGCCGTTGAAGTCTCTTTTATATGGTTTGGATAAAATTTTATGATTGGGGGTTATCTAAACCGATGGCGTCTTTAATATTGTCTAATTTGTGCTCGTCGAGCTTCTTAATCAATCCATTTAAGATATTTTTGACTATCCACGGCCCTTCATAGATCCAACCGGTGTAGACCTGTAGTAAAGAGGCACCTGCGGTAATTTTTTCCCAGGCGTCATCAACGGTAAAGATGCCGCCTACACCAATAATCGGCAGCTGACCATGGGTCTTTTGATAGATATATCGAATGACGTCTGTAGACCGCTGCCGTACGGGGGCACCGCTGATACCTCCGGCTTCTTCAGTCACCAGATTGCCAGTTATATCCAAGCGTTTAGTCACCAACTGCTCCTTGGCAATGGTGGTATTAGTGGCAATAATGCCTGCCAGCTGATGCTGTTGGGCTAGCTCTAAAATATCGTCGATGTCTTCCCAGGCAAGGTCTGGAGCGATTTTAATAAGCAGTGGCTTTTGCTGGGTGTTAGCCGTTTGTAAGGCGGCCAGAATGGGTTCGAGTTGGGATTTGGCTTGGAGCGATCGCAACCCCGGCGTATTCGGCGATGACACATTCACCACAAAGTAACTGCCTAGATCCTTTAATCGAGTAAAACTCTGTAGATAGTCAGCCGCAGCCTCTGCTAACGGAGTTACCTTAGACTTACCCAAATTAATGCCCCTGGGGAAGCTGGGGATCATGGGTATATGGGTTAACCGTTCGGCCAGTGCTGCAGACCCCTGATTATTAAACCCCATACGGTTTAAAGCTGCCTGGTCCTGGGGCAAGCGAAACAGACGAGGTTTAGGATTGCCCGGTTGAGCATGGCAGGTCACCGTACCTAGCTCTGCAAAGCCAAATCCCATCAAAGGCCAACAAGCAATCGCTAAGCCATCTTTATCAAATCCAGCAGCCAGCCCCAGAGGGTTAGCAAAGGATTGCTGCCATAACAATTGACCGAGGCGAGGTGATTCTAGCTGACAAATATTCTCACACCAGGCTTGGGAAAAGCGGCGAATAGGTTGACTCCAGTATGGATCAGTCGTGGGTGATTGAGCGATCCAAGCCAGGGTCTTTAAGATGTGCTGATGGGCCGTTTCTGGATCGGCCTTGACACGCTGAAATAGCAACGGTAGCAAGCTAAATTTATAGATGTCTTGCAGCACAAATCATGACCCTAAACAAACCTGTGGATTATATCCTTGAATCTGTAGCACATCACCTCTCTGAGGTGATTGGGTTTAGGGTTAGCAGCGAAGGACAACAATATTATTGCTATATAAAACATAAAAGCGTTATTTATGACTTTTAGTCAGTAAAATAAAAATCATTAGTATTTGCTAGAACTACTTCAAGGTTAGCCAGCCAGCTCCATTTTGATGGGGAATAGGCTAGCTAAGTACCAATGGCAACGACTTTTTCTATACAGCTTGCTTAAATAAAATTATTTCAAGAGCCGGGGTAGCTTACATTAAGCTACATTCCCATCGTTACTATTCAGGTACTAGCCTGATTTCCAAAATCGAGTTTTTATGGCTACCCCCATACCTCCAGCGACATGTGAACAACATTTGGCCAATTTGGGTCAGGTTCTCAAAGCCGTGTGGGAACAAGATTCAGTTGACGATCAACTAGCTGAGATTGCTGCCTACATGCAGCAACTGTATCCCCATGAACTGAGCTGGATTGGGTTATACGATGCCGATGACCAGAGCTTGAAAACGCAGTTTGCCATTTTGAATAGTGGTCAAAATAGTGGTCAAAATTTTATATGGCAAAAAATAAAACTCCAACCAGATGATGCACTGCAGCAGGTGATTGAGCGAGGTACTCCAGCTGCCGTTTATGACTTACAAGAGTCCCATCGAGCAGGCGAATGGAAAGCCATTGCAAAGCGGTTGAGTATACATGATGCACTGGTTTTTCCAATCCAGCGACAGGATGAGTTCTTAGGGATTTTATTGCTGGGAGTAAGTCGTCGCGGGGCGTCTCTTAAATCTGGTGTGCAGAAAAAGACGTTTTCTATTCTGGTCAGCACATTGGCCACCATCCTGCATCGATATTTACAAGACTACTATCAGCGAATGGAAAAGCGGCCTTCCCAGCCATTTTTCCAGCTCTTAGCCAAGTTAGAAACCATTCAAGAATTAGAGCCCAGGCTGCAGGCGGTTGTGGATGCCACCCATCGATTTGTAGGGCCTAGTCGTACCCGTGGGTATTGGTTTGAACCCCAGGAGCGTTTTTTCTGGCATCGCGTTGCGAACGGTGGGGCTAATCGCCATGTCTATGGGGCTCAACAACCAGCCATGCCCCAGCTCTCTGCAAGTGGTTACCAAGAGTTCTATCAAGCAATGTCCTGCGGCGATGTCATCATCATTGGCGAGGATACTTGCTCCCATCCCGAAGCCGTAATCGCCCCCCTCAAACAAGCCTTTGATAGACCGTCATTAATGATGGCACCAATTCTAATGCAGGGAGACTTACTAGGCTTTCTGGTGGTAGAAGCTGCCCAACCTCGACAGTGGAGTGTGCCAGAAAAACGATATTTGACAGCGGCAGCCCAAGTGGTCAGCTTAGGCATGCCGACATCCGTTCTACAAGCACGGGTGGCTGATTTAGAAGCAAATCATCAGCTATCGGTAGGGATTGCCCAAAGCATCCATGGCGACCGTGATTGGCAATCAGTTATGACCCAATGTGCAGAGCAACTGATTGCCACACTGACCATAGACAGTTTGTTAGTCCTCATTCCCGATCTTGAATGTGGGGGCTTTGAAGTGGGCTATCAGCACCATGGCACCCAGAGCAAACCGCCCCAAGGACTGTGGCGCTCACTCCACGAAATTGACTGGCAATTGCTAACCCGTCAGTCGTCTCCGGTATGCATTGAAAATCTAGATAACGACCTGAAATTAAGGGCATGGCACCCCCAGTTTGAGCAGATGGAAATGCAGTCAGCAATGGCCTATAACCTTTCCCCTGGTCAAGCACCTGAAGGTGTACTGGTGGTTACTGATAGTAGTAGTCGACGTTGGCACCAAACCGAGCAGGACTTACTAGAGTCAGTGGGCCGACAAATTGGTTTAGTTTTACATCAGTGGTCGTTACAGCGCCAGGCCCAACAGCAATCCCAGATGCATGACACCATGCAGTGGGGATTACGTAATCTGCAGCGAACATTTGATGTGGGGCAACTAGAAGAGGCTGCCACCCATCACATCAGTCAGCTATTACGACTACCATTGGTGGCCCTGATTGTTTGGGAAAATGATCAAAAAGAAGCAAAACTGGCGTCTACCGTAATCCGAGACCAGCAATTTGTGGCCAGGGATAATCCACCTATTTTGGTCGAGAGCGACGCTATTGTTAATTGGGCAATTCAGACAGATGGGGTTATTCAGCTGGAATTTGAAGAGCTACCTGATGTAACTCGTCAATGGCTGCGGTGTCCAGCCCATGCGCAGCTATTGGTGGTGGCCCTTAGAACGTCACCAGAACATACGCTTAATGGTGCTATTGTGCTCGCCGCTGAGGGTGATCGGCGATTTTCTGATCAGCAGATGAGCATGTTAGCGGTGCTGGTACATCAGCTAGCCTGGTGTCGACGGCATTTATTGTTGACGAGTCGTCTCAATGATCAGAAAAATCAGCTGACGGAACTGAACTGGTACAAGCATCACCATATGGACGATATTCGTCGTCAGGTGAGAGAGTCCCGACGTCAGCTGACTAATTTGAAACAACTTCCCAACGTGAGTGATCAGCCTTACTTCCATGCCATAGAAAACCGTTTGGAAAGTATGGAAAAGGAGTTGCTGCGATTAACGGGACGAGAGCGATGGGCCATGGCCTCTGATCCGCGTAAGGTACCCCTGATTGGCTTGCTAAATCGATTGATGAAACGGGTACAAACCCAGGTTCAAAAAAAACAGCTATGGACTCAGGTTCACTGCGACAGTAATTTGGCACTCCAGGGCGAAATGCAAAAAATTGAGTTTATTCTCTATGAGTTAATTTCAGCTGCCTGTCGACGTTCTCCCACCCAGGGACGGGTAGATATTTGGAGCCGTCCATTAGAGCAACAATGGATCGAACTATCGATTACGGATGATGGAGATATGGATGATGCCACTGTCGAGGCCCTATCTCGGGTACATCGTCAAGACCATTTGGCAGAATCACCATTAGAGCAGCCACCTGGACTAAATCTAGCCATTTGCCGCTCATTGATGATTCGTCTGGGTGGGGAATTTATCTTAGAGAAATTGGAAGACAACCGAATTCGTAGCTCTGTGATGTTTCCGATGCATCAAATCCAACGCATTGTGGACTAATTCAGCAACTAAAAATCAAATATCGACAGACTACTAAAAAGGATTTTTGGTTTCTAACAATGGCGCAGCACTAATGGTTTGGCCATTGGGAGCAGCAACATGAGTGGACTGCAACAACGGCGTCTTAATGACAGAATCATTGGCCAGGGTAAAGAGTGGGTTAGACAATACCCCTGCGAGGGAAGTGGCGACAACGGCCACTACTAGACTCACCTGTAGAGGACGCATGCCAGGCAGATCCCATCTTGGTACTGGGTAATTTTTGATGGACTCAGACATCTCCTGAGGTTCTTTGACAACCATCATCTTGACCACACGAATGTAGTAGTAAATGGAGATGACACTGGTAATTAGTCCAATGAGTACCAGGTTGTAAGCTCCAGCTTGCCAACCAGCCCAGAAAATGTAGAGCTTACCAAAGAAGCCTGCTAACGGAGGAATACCCCCGAGGGAAAGTAAACACAGACATAGACACAACGTCAGTAGCGGATCCTTTTGGTATAACCCAGCATATTCACCAATCTGGTCAGTGCCTGTACGCAAGGAGAAAAGAATCACACAGGTGAAGCCGCCCAGGTTCATGAACAGATATACCATCAGGTAAAAAATCATGCTGGCGTAACCGGCATCGGTGCCAATGACCAGGCCAATCATCATGAAGCCCGCCTGACCAATGGAAGAATAGGCCAACATTCGCTTCATGCTGGTTTGAGCCAGAGCCACCACATTCCCTAAGACCATACTTAAGATGGCCAGGGCAGTGAACACAAAGCGCCATTCATCGGCGACCAAGGGGAACGTCGTAACCAACAGACGAATGGCCAGGGCAAAGCCTGCAGCCTTAGAGCCGACGGACAAAAAGGCAACCACCGGTGTGGGCGAGCCCTCGTAGACGTCGGGGGTCCACTGATGGAAAGGAACGGCGGCAATCTTAAAGGCAATACCGGCAATCACAAATACCAAAGCGATGACCAAACCAATGGAGCTATCACCAGTGTTGGCGGCCAGATTAGCTGCGATCGCACTCAACCGAGTCTCCCCACCGGACAAACCATAGAGCAATGAAATACCGTACAAAAAGATAGCGGAACTAGCCGCACCGATTAACAAGTACTTGAGAGCAGCCTCATTGGAGCGAGGATCCCGCTTCATGTAGCCCGTTAACAGGTAAGAAGAAATACTTAGGGTCTCCAATGCCACAAAGATTGTGACCAGCTCATCAGCCCCCGATAGAAACATGCCCCCCAAGGTGGCCGTTAGCAAAATCGCCAAAAATTCCGCCAGCGCCGTCCCCGACTGCTCGACATAGCGAATAGACATGGGCACGGTCACAGCGGCTGACAAAACGATAATGCCGCGAAAGGCAATGCTGAGGGTATCGCTGTTGAACTCGCCAAAAAAGGCAATGGGGTTAGTGGTATCCCATTGCAGGGTTAAAGCTCCAACAGCCGCTAAACAACCGCCAATGGCAGCATAGGGAACCCAGCGTGACGAAGTTGTGCGGCCTACGATTAAATCCCCCGCCAAAATTACTAGAATTGTTGCAATGACAATCAATTCAGGCAAAATCCTGCCTGTATTTAGTTGAGCAGCGAGGCTTGTAACATCCATTGGCGCAGTGGTTTGGTAGTTCCATTTGGCATCTTACCGTAGTATTCTCGCTCATCTTGTGGTTTCATCGGTGGAAATTTCTGAATCAGATTAAATTCCATGGATAGAAACCATAGATGAATTACGACAGACCACCAGTCCTATATTTTTTTTCTAAAGGGATCTTTGTATTTTAGATTTCTCTAGATTTCTTTTATGACTGACGAAAAAAATGGCTGAATTCATGTCGTAGAAATAGGTTGAGCCTAAAGCTTGTCCCTAGCCAGTTAGATAAAATCATTGATTAATCGTGAGGAACTCAACGACTTTTCTAGATTCAGAGGTGGACGAAATTCGCCATTTCGATCTATCGATATATAAAGGCGTCTATTACAAAAATTCTGCAAAGATGCAGGTACGGCATTAGCCATTCCCCCATTGTGTCCTCTTTGATAAATTCTGAGCTGGGTGCAAGGCTGGTGTATAGCTAACCGATTGTATGTATAGTTAGCCAATAAAAAACGTCGTCATTGCTGTCCTTGCGGGCATTCTTTCTAATGATTAAACGACTACGTCGTTTGACTAAGAGGGTTCAATGTCGGCCTGTGTCTTGGCATTCAAGGCATTGACCAATTTTAGTTAATTTAGTTTGACCATTATTTTCAGTTCAGCTATATGGCCACACTTGTCATTGTTGAGTCACCTACAAAGGCAAAAAAAATTCGCAATTATTTGCCCAAAGGCTACCGTGTGGAAGCCTCGATGGGGCATGTTCGCGATTTGCCCAAGTCGGCCAGCGAAATCCCAGCCAGTGTCAAAGGTGAAAAGTGGGCACAGCTGGGGGTAAATGTAGAAGCGGACTTCGAACCGCTTTACCTAGTCCCGAAAGATAAAAAAAAGGTGGTCAAGGCGCTGAAAGATGCCTTGAAAGGAGTCGACGAGTTAGTACTGGCCACCGATGAAGACCGGGAAGGTGAAAGTATTAGCTGGCATTTGCTCCAGCTGCTAAAGCCCAAGGTGCCGACCAAGCGCATGGTGTTTCATGAAATCACCGAAGAAGCTATTCGAGAGGCCTTAGATAGTTGCCGCGATATTGATGATCAATTGGTTCGCGCCCAGGAAACTCGACGCATTCTAGATCGATTGGTGGGGTATACCCTATCTCCTTTGCTCTGGAAAAAAATTGCCTGGGGACTATCGGCAGGTCGAGTGCAGTCTGTGGCAGTAAAACTGCTGGTAGCCCGAGAGCGCGATCGCAGAGCTTTCAAACAAGGTAGCTACTGGGATATAAAAGCGACGTTAGAGCAAGCTAAAAGCCCCTTCGAAGCCAAACTTATTAGCCTGGGCGGCACCCGCATCGCCACCGGTAGTGACTTCGACGAAAATACTGGCCAAATTGCCGCTGGGCGTAATGTGGTACTGCTAGACGAGACCCAGGCCCAAGCATTAAAGCAGCGTCTGGAAACCAGTGTTTGGACGGTATCCAATCTAGAAGAGCGGACCTCAACGCCTAAACCTGCCCCACCATTTACCACCTCTACCTTGCAGCAGGAAGCCAATCGGAAGCTGCGCCTATCGGCCCGTGACACCATGCGCACAGCTCAGTCACTGTACGAAAAAGGGTTTATTACCTACATGCGTACAGACTCGGTTAACCTATCGCAGCAGGCAATCACTGCAGCTCGGGACTGTGTCGAACAAAAATACGGCAAAGAATACCTCAGCCCAAAACCCCGTCAGTACTCAACTAAGAGCAAGGGGGCCCAGGAAGCCCATGAGGCCATTAGACCAGCCGGTAGTACCTTCCGTACGCCCCAAGAAACCGGCTTGAAAGACCGTGAGCGTAGCCTCTATGACCTGATTTGGAAGCGTACAGTAGCCTGTCAAATGGCTAATGCCCGCCAGACCCATATCACCGTCAGCATCGAAGTAGATGACGCCATCTTTAAAGCCACAGGCAAACGCATCGATTTTCCCGGCTTCTTCCGGGCCTATGTAGAAGGCTCAGACGATCCCAATGCGGCGCTGGAAGATCGTGAAGTCGTTTTGCCACCTCTAAAACAAGGCGACACCCCCACCTGTACAGAACTAGAGCCCATTGGCCATGAAACGAAACCACCGGCTCGTTACACCGAAGCCACGCTGGTAAAAACCCTTGAGAAAGAAGGCATTGGTCGTCCTAGCACCTATGCATCGGTCATTGGTACGATCATTGACCGGGGCTATGTACATCCCCTCAATAACAGCTTGATGCCAACGTTTACAGCCTTTGCTGTAACCGAGCTGTTAGACAAACATTTTCCAGATTTGGTGGATGTCAAGTTTACGGCCCGCATGGAGCGCACCCTGGACGAAATCTCCACAGGGGAGGCCGAGTGGCTGCCTTATCTCAAAGGATTTTACTCTGGGGATAGTGGTTTGGCCGGTCAGGTACAGGCCCGAGAAAGTCAAATCGATCCGGCTGAAGCCCGGACCGTTGACTTAGATGATCTCAGTGCCAAAGTCCGGATTGGTAAGTATGGCCCCTACATTGAGGCCGTTAATAATGACGAAGAGGGGGATGAAACCGTCCGCGCCTCTATTCCATTGGATGTGAGTCCAGCGGATCTAAGCGATGCTCAAGTCCAGGTACTGCTCAAGCAGAAAACAGAAGGGCCAGAAAAGATCGGCCTGCACCCTGAGACCAGTGAGCCTATCTACGCTCTCATTGGACCCTATGGCCCCTATGTACGTTTAGGAGACAAGACAGAGGAAAACCCCAAACCTAAGCAGGTATCTTTACCTAAGGGCGTAACCCGCGAATCAGTAGATTTAGAAATGGCTGTGGGTCTGCTGTCACTGCCTCGATTGTTAGGGGTACACCCAGAGACGGAGGCGAAAATCAAAGCTAGCTTAGGGCGATTTGGTCCCTATGTTGTTCACGATCAGGGTAAAGAGGGCAAAGATTATCGCTCTTTGAAAGGGGATGATGATGTGCTCAAGATCACCCTGGAACGGGCATTAGAACTCTTGGCCCAGCCTAAACGTGGGCGAGGGCGTAAAGCGGCTAAACCATTACGGGAGTTAGGCAAACATCCAGACTCTGAAGAGCTTATTAATATTTACGATGGTCCCTACGGTCCATACATTAAGTATGAAAAGGTCAACGCCTCATTACCAGAAGGTAAAAAAGTTGAGGATGTCACGCTAGAAGAAGCATTAGAAATTATTGCGGCTAAGGCTGCAACTAAGAAAAAAACGACTCGCAGAAAAACAACGACGAAGAAAACAACCAAAAAGTCGACAACCAAAAAGGCCACCACTAAAAAGGCGAGTACGGCCAAGAAGAGCAGTGGCACAACCGCTGCTACTAAGAAGAAGTCCACAACGGCTAAGAAGTCCACAAGCCAGCGTAAAAAGGCTGCTAGCAGCGATGCTGAGTAGGAGTGGGCGATAAGGAGTGGGCGCTAGGGGAGCTAGCATGTCAGCCCCTAATAGGGGCCTTGATGGAGTCCTAATGGGGTCCATTAGGGGTGAGCCATATGTTGTATATCCCCTTAAGAGGTGTGTCGTTTTGGTAAACCGATGGTAGATTAGCAAGCGTTGTCTCCTGCTCGTGTCTATGGTTCTCAAGCAACGGCCTCCCCTGCTCGTTACCATTAGTACAGCGGTTTTACTGGTGCTTGGTGGTGCCGCCGCTTATTTTGGAATTCTCAAGAGGCTTTCGGCTGGGATCAAATTTCCTGCGGGGATGGAATTGGTACCAGATGATGCCCTAGTCACCCTCACCCTCACCACGGATGAAAAGCAGTGGAACCGTTTGCGCCAGATGGGTACACCAGAGTCCCAGAAGCGATTAGATCGGTTACTGGTAACCTGGCGCGATCGCATCATCAGCGCCAACGGGTATCGCTTTAGAACCGATATTCAACCCTGGATTGGCAACCAGGTAACTGTCGCTTTTTTACCTAAGGCTAGCAGCGGACAGGAAGCAACAGATATGGTTTTAGTGGCACCTATTGCCGACCCGGCAAAGGCCCAGGAGCTGATGGCAGCCCCCCAGGAAGGCACGACCTGGGTTGGACGTGACTATAAAGGCATTAACATTCAGTCCATCAACACGGCCCAAGACGAGACCTTTGAGAGCACTGTATTGGGGAATAAGTGGTTAGTACTAGCGTCAGGAACCGCCGGTATTGAGGCCGTCATAGATAGCTTTGAGGGGGCACCGTCAATGCTAGATAACGAGGCATACCTGCATGGATTTAAGCAATTAAAAATGCCGTCAGCGTTGATACAGACCTATGTGAATGTACCTGTCGCCGCTGCGACCATGGCAGAGAGTAATGAGCTCCCTGGAATCAACGGTTTAGTTGCCTCTGCTAGCCTTTTGCCCAACGGACTAGATATCGAAGCATCAACCTGGTTGGGGCCTGAGGATGAACCGGTCTATCGGGATATGGTGAACAAACCATCAACCATTCCCCAGCGCCTGCCTGAGTCCACCGTATTGATGCTGTCTACAGGCAACATCGGGCCGCTATGGCAGGCATTGGAAGATGCTGAACAATTAAATGCCCTGCTGCCTGTCTCTTCAGAAGCCTTGACCAAGGGGCTCCAAAAACAGACGGGGCTAGACTTTACGAATGACATTTTGCCCTGGCTTTCGGGGGAAATGGCATTTGGGCTATTACCCCCAAGTCAGTCCAGTGAGTCAGCCACACCAATGGGGCAGCTAGCATTAGTGGCCGAAGTGAACGACCGTGAAGCAGCAGAGGCAACCTGGACTGAGTTAGATGAGGTCATGGTCAATCGCTTTCGCTTTGATTTAGAACCCTCAGAAGTAGAGACTCAGCCAGTTAACCAGCTAGTGTCTTACTACGGTGGCATTGCCATGGGCCACGGCTGGCTCGATCAGAATGTCACCTTTTTTGGCATGGGTGCCGATATTTTGAATGAGATCACACCACGTCCCAAAAAATCTCTCCAAGCCAATCCTGCCTTTCAAACTCTCCTATCCATATCGCCGTCCGAAAGCAATGGCCATTTCTTTTTAGACTTAGATCG
>JAHQVZ010000111.1 GCA_019634055.1 Leptolyngbyaceae cyanobacterium MAG.088 | reverse complement strand
GCCATCCTATTTAGATCCAGGCTCAGGCGGCCCTGGCAATGATTTTACCAATCGGAACACGACGTTTTTAGCCTGGAACTGCATGCATTTGGCCCGGATGCTGAAGGATAACGGTGGAGTTCCGGCCCATGGCAATCAGCCAGCCGCTTGGGATGCTGGCTGTAAGACCGACTTTAAGAATCCGGAACATAAAGTGTAGACGAGTGGGAAACACGACTATCGTCTTGGTCGTTGAAACATAATGGTTACGTATTATTCACGCTTGCAAGCGTGAATAATACGCCATGGGGGGCAATATTCTTGATTGGACACTTAACGGTCATCTTTGTAAGATTTGATTAATGGACATCATGGACATTTGCCTTTTTGAGTAGCAGGGACTATGACAGATGTTAGATCTCCAGAGCAGTCTGGGGAAACGTTGCTCACGGCCTTGGAACCGTTGAGTGCGACTCCTCGTGGGTTGAGATTCCGTGCGATCGCAATCTGGCTGGTGGGGTTTACTGTATTAAGCGGTGTAGTTTTTTGGGGCTACAGACGTTATCGCGTTACTACAACTGAGCCGATTTCAGTGCCGCTCCATACAGTGGAACGCTCAACAGTAGAGCTGACGGTAGCGTCCAGCGGCAATCTGGTATTGGGCGGGCAGCAAACCTTAAAGTCCCCAAAAAATGAGGCCACCGTAGAGCAGGTGCTGGTCGATGTCCGCACTCAGGTGCAGGCTGGCCAGCCCCTGGTCATACTGCGGGAGCGTGATCGAGAGCTGGATGTGAGATCGCAGCAAGTCGAAATCCAAAAAATCCAGCTAGATCTGAGTCGTAATCAAGAAAAAGTTGACGAAGTGCAACAGCGGGTCAATGCCGCCATAGAGCGTTACCAAGAATCACAGCAACTTGAGGTTCAGGGATTTATTGCCGAAAATGTGGTGCGTGAGGACCAAACAGCTCTCGATCGAGCCCGCTCTGAACTTAAAGATGCTCAGCTGGCGGTCACAAAAGCTGAACTCGATCTCAAAACTGCTTCAGAGAAACTGCTTCTTTTAGAGCAGCAGCTAAACGATCGAGTAGTCAGCTCCCCCATTAATGGTGTGGTGCTGGATGTTCAGGTCAGCCCTGGTCAAGCTATTGCCACAGAAACCGGCTTACTCACCCTGGGAGATCCCAGCCAAGAAATTGTGGATCTGCAACTTTCCACACTGGATGCAGCAAAAGTGAGCATTAATCAACCTGCCAGAATTCGGGCCATTGGTCCAAATGCAGAAGATTACGATGGACGGGTTGTGGCGTTAGCCCCCCAGGCATTAGCAACTGGTAATGGCGGTAATTCCCAAGAAGGCCAGGCCAGAGTCACGGCTCAAATTCGCTTAGATAATGCCAGTCAAACGTTAATTCCGGGCAGTTTTGTGAGTGTTGAAATCATTACCGAACAACAGCAAGACGTCTTAGTCGTGCCACCTGAAGCCATTCAGCGCGATGGTGATCAGCCGTTTGTGTGGATGCGAAATCAGCGCGGTCACGCCATGCAGCAGCCGATTGAATTAGGTCTACAAGGTCTAGATTTGGTAGCGGTTACCCAGGGCTTAAGCGGGGGTGATCAGATCGCTTTGGTGCCACCCACCCTAACCATTACCCCGGGGACACCCATTAGTGATGTTTCTGACCTGTCCCTACCAGAAGCATTAGAACAAGAGTAACCATGGGACTACCGCTATCTGACCTGTTATTCATGACCTGGCGCTCCCTAACCAGTCAGTGGTTGCGGTCTGGTTTGACTGCGTTTGGGGTGTTTATGGGAGTAGGTGCCGTCAGCGCTACTCTCAACATTCAAACCATTACCCGTGAACAAATAGACCTAAAACTGGCTGAACGCGATCGCCCCTTTGTAGTTCCATGGGTTTGGGTGCGTGAAGGTCCCAGGCCAGAACTCGATGAAGCCCTCCAAAAATCTCTCCAGAACTCAATTGCAGAAATTCGTGCCATCAGTTCTGTCGGTAGCGTCTGGAGTATACGCAATGCCCAATATGAGGATCAAGAAGCAGAGATCCGTGCTCGCAGCGTTTCCCTTAACTATCTAGATACCACTGGACGACAAGTTTTGCAGGGACGTTTTTTTGATCCTGCCGATGTGGAACAGTACCGGCCTGTGGTGCTCATCGATCAACAACTGTCGGAGGTTTTATTTCAGGGGCAATCGCCGCTAAGCAAAACCATATATGCCAGTGGTAATCAGTTTGTGGTAATTGGAGTGATGGAATCTAAATCTAACTTCGAGTGGGGAGAGTCAGATGGTGAGATTTGGATGACTGAAACCTTTGCCAGTGTGTTGGCTGGTGGCTTTCGTTATGACGAACTACAAATTAGTGCCCATTCGGTGACCCAAATCAATATTTTAAGTGATGCTGTCGAAACGTTTTTACTCGAAAGTTATCCCCAAGCAGAAATTTATATGAGAAATAATGCTGAAGACTTGTTGAAAGAGTTAGAAGTACAGCAAATTTCTTCAACCGCCTTGACAGCAGTGGGGCTGATTGCTCTGGTGATCGGTGGAGTGGGCATTGCCAATATTACAGTTGCAGCTGTACTTGAACGCACTAAAGAAATTGGTATTCGTCGTGCCATTGGTGCCTCTAAGTTAGAAGTGATGAGCCAGTTTATTTTAGAGGCCACCCTTTTAAGTTTATTAGGGGGGACGATAGCAGTTGCTGCGGTCCATGGTTTAACTCGGGTGGCGACGACAGTAGTGATTCAAGCACCCTATCGCTTTTCTCCTCGTAATGCGGCTTTGTCTATGGGCGCGGCATTAACGGTGGGTATAGGTGCTAGTTTTATTCCGGCCCTGCGTGCCACTCAGGTAGATATTGTCAAATCCCTGAGGAGTGACTGATGTTATTACATAATCGACTCAGCCCATGGATCATTTCTAATGTGTTACTTGCAGCAGCCGTCTTGCCAGGACTGGCCCAGCCCGGCTTACCAGACTTACCGCCAGCAGCAGACCCACCGTCTACTAGCCCCGGTTTTTCTATACCAGATACCTCCATCACAGAAGACTTGAGCCCAAATAATGAGCGTTCTGACTCAGAGGCAGACAATGCTGACAACATTACCCCCTCTGCATCCACGGTATCGCTGACGGCAACAGATGTGGTGACCTTGCTGCTCGAAAACAATCTGGACCTTAGAAATGAAGTGTTAGAGAGAATTGCACAACAACAGGACTTAGAAGAGGTAGAACGTATCTTTTTGCCTGATTTTATACCCACCCTCAGGTTGGGCCTCAGCGATCGAGAAGATGCTGTGGCCGAAATCACCCGTGAAGCTCTGCTGCAAGCCGAGTTTTTAACCCCCTTAGGCACTGATATTGCAGTGGCCGTAGATATCGAAGATCGAGAACTGGATTTGAGTCTGAACCAGCCGTTGTTGCGGGGCAGCGGTAGAGCTGTGAATACCTCTCAGATTGAGATTGCTCGGCTACAGGAAGACAACAATCGGCTCACGTTACGACAGCGGCTCATTCTAGATATTACCAGTGGTATTTTGACTTACCATGGGTTAATTCGTGCCCAGGCTGCGCTGCAAATTCAGCAGTTGTCACTGGCAACGCAACAAGAACGTCGCCGGTCAGTGGCGGCTCTGGTAGAGGCAGGACGGCGGGCACAATTTGAGTTAGTCGAAATTGATGCTAATCTGGCCGCAACGAAAACTAATGTGTTAGAAGCTGAGAATGCGTTAGAACAGGCACAATCTAACCTCCTCAATCTATTGGATGTATCAGATACGTTAGAGATTACGATTCCTGATAGCTCCCTGGCCAATCTCAACACGATTGATCGAGCGTTTGTGATGCCGTCTCTAGAACAATTGGTGGCCGTCGCTTATATCCATCGACCCGATTATCAACAGCTGCAATCTGATCTTAAGATTGTTAAGTTAGAAGAATTAGTGGCCGTGGATAACCGGCGCTGGAATCTAGACTTACGCGCTAATGCGAGTACCGGAGATCTCTCAGAAGCGTCAACGGAATTAGTGTTGACTCATCTTTTAGACGATGAATCTACTAAAACGGCGCTTGAACGCAATCGAGTCAGGCAACAACAGCTGAACAACGATTTTGAACGTCTCAATTCTGACATTCGCTTAGAGGTGGAAGACCAGCTGAGGAATGTTGAATCGGCCCGCAACCGCATTGAGGCAACTCGTCGGGCTCGTGAACTCGCAGAAAAGCGCCTGGAAAATGTCCTTGCGCTTGCCCGTGCGGGACGGAATCGAGATAGTTTTGAGGTGTTAGAGTTGCAAAATGCTGTGGTGACGGCCCAGAACAGTGAGGTGAATGCGGCTATTGATTTGGCGGATGCGATCGCAACTCTACATCAAGCTCTGGGCACTACGCTAGTGGAGTGGGCTGAGCAGGTAGACGCGAGTCAGTTACTGGTCGTACCAGAGTCCTTAGATGCTATTAGCAATGACTAAATCTGTGGTCAGTGAGTAAAAAAAACTCAAACTCTACCCACAATCCCTCAGGGGACAGCTATGCACTAAATGAAGAGCACTGCGATCGCGAGCCCGGTAACCATCGTTGCCGCACCCATCCGCATAGGTTGTCGGAGCCATAATATTTTTAAAAATTGCGAAGCTCCACTCAACATCCCATAACAAAAACACCCTGCCAGACTGGCTAAGCCAAATTTTAAGAGTGGTTTCTTATACACAGAGAAGAAACAGCGAATCTGCCCCCCCAAAGAATATTGATAGTTGCTATAAGCCTTAAAGATTGGTGAATTAGGCAAGGTGATGGTTTGCCATGTCTGAGCCCCATCAGTAGACTTAAAAATTTCACCTGTTACTGCACCAAACCCATAGAGCGTTTGGTCTTGTTGATAATTAGGCGAAAACACTAAGGGCATCGCCCCATACTCAAAGTTATTCACAATGGCCATGGGCAGAGACGTATTGCTCACCGAAGTAAATTGTTGGCCACCATCGGTGCTTTTCCATAGCCCCTGGCCTCGAATACTGATAATGACAGTGCGATCGTCACCATAGTTTGGAGATACAGCCACTGCCTCAATATAGGGATGCTCTCCATAAATATCATTCACGACCGCACTCCAGGTTTGGCCCCCATCTTGGGTTTGTAACAATCCATCGGTGCTACCCAACCAGAGCGTTTGATCCTCACCATAATTAGGAGAAATGGCCAGCTTGAGTTTCAATCGGTTCTCAATTTGGGTAGCGGTGGTCATCACCTGCCAGGACTTACCAGCATCTGTGCTTTTGTAAACGCCATCTTTGCCCGTCATAAACACGGTTCTATCTTGGGTATAGTTGGGTGAAACCACCATAAAGGGCGATTCATTACCAAACTGACGGCCAATGTCACCGACTCGATCAAATGTTTTACCACCATCGTTAGAGCGATAGATGCGACCTTCCTGGCTACCTGCAAAAAGGATGCTGTCATTGGTACCGCCCAGGGCAGGCGCGATCGCAACAGCTCGCTCCCATGTCTTAAATCGATGCAATTGCCATCCTTTTCTAGGTGTGTGGCGCAATAACCCATTATTTAAAATGGTGGCCAATAGGGTTTTATCTTGACGATAATTTGGTGAAAAAGCCAACGATTGAAATCGGCGCGGATCTTCATTAGCATCGACAGGGTCAAATGTGTTGGTAAATAAGGGCAGCTCTAACCCTTTTGCCATAGGGGTCCACTGGTTACCCCCGTCTTCACTGATATAGGCTTCGCCCACATAGGTAACCACTACCAAGGTGTTGTCATTGCCATAGTCAGGAGAAAGGGCTAAGGCCATCACAATATCACCTGGCAAGGTATCTAATTGTTGCCAAGATTCACCTCTACTAGTGGTTTTAAATAAACCATTAAACCCACTGGCCAGTAGGATGCCATCCTGCTCATAGTTAGGGGAGATGGCCAAATCTGTAAAATGAGGCTGTCCGTGTTTATCTGCTTGAGGCGTAGTGGTGAGGCCACCTTTGGCTGGTTGCCAAGTCGTCTCTTGAGCATCTAAGTAAAACACACCGTCATTAGCGGTCGAAGCATAGAGAATAGGCTGATTTATGTCAGGATTGAGGCTGCTGACCATATCCTGAATATTGGTTTCAGGAAGACCCTGATTGATGGCTGTTAACGTTCTACCTTTGTCTGTTGTTTTGAGTATGCCGTGGCTTTCAGTGCTGACCCAAAATTGGTCTGAAGGTTCTCCTGGCATAAAAGTGATACTAGTAATAGCACTAGCTGCTGACATCAGCGGTGACCAGGTTTGACCGTCATCCGGGGAACTGAAGATCTGTCCTTGTTGGGTGCCGATAAGGGTACGGTCCTGGCGCGTTGCGATCGCAGTAACAGGGCCATCAGTATTGAGGACTAATGTCCAGTCATTCCCCCCTTGATTGCTCCGGTATAAATGATGTTCGTGCCCCGCAACGATCACCACATTGTCATCATTAGGAGAAACAGCCACTTGCCCTAACGCTAAGTCTGGCAAGCCTTGATTCACTGCAGTCCACGCTTGACCACCATTAGTAGACCGATAGAGACCGTTGCCCTCAGTACTGAGGTATAACAATTGCGGTGTTGTAGGTGCAATCGCAAAAGCCTTCAATGGCGTCTGATGCGTGAGTCCCATTACCTGCCGTTGCCAGGTACTACCGCCATCTACAGACTTAAGAAAATTTCCCCGCACCAGACTATACACCGTCTGGTCTTGGTCAAACATGGGAGATAATTCTACTTGCTGTGTGACGTCATGGGGGTCATGGCCCCAAACAGGCATAATGCTGCCCATCCAGCCCCATAACATGGCAACCATGGCACCAAGGATGAAATATTTTCTATAGTCCATAACACCGTGTGAAAAAGAGAAATCACCGATCTCTATGCACTGGTGAACTCGATTTTCTAATCAAGAATTGTTGTTTCTTGTCAGTGATCATCGGGATGTGCCATGGATGCAATACCCTAAAAACTTAGGATTCAAGGTATATGTTCCCTATCGTGTGCTGCCAGCAATGAGCATATTTAAGTGAAACCGTGATAACTTGATTGTTCCCAAGGAACTCAAGACATCAACGCGATTTTAGAACAACAGTTTATCGCTCAAGTCTCTACAGTGAGCCTCACACCATTTTGCAATACGTATAGAGATATGCCTCTATATCCTCTGCATAGTCTTCATTTCAAATGACGCTAATGCTTAGAAGTCACCCATCTATAACATTGAGATGCCATCAGCCATAGTTGCGTAGTTACCCTACATAGCGCTTCTCAAATGGATTGAATACATCCCACTCACGATTCACGATTCACCACTCACTTACACCACCAAAATTTATTCACCTCAACCAGAAACCGCTATATAGTCAGTTGTCTTGATGTATCAACTTGCCTGACCACCAATTTCTAACTATTAGAAGCGTGTCAGTGTGACTGAAACCAATGAAGGTCTGTACGCTCTCTCATAGCCGTACAGACCCGATCGCATCAAGCAATGCTCACTCCTCTCATGTTTAATTTTTAACCTATTAAGTTTTCTCTCTTTAACTTAATACGTCCTGTGAGGCTCTCTAGAACACTAGCGCTGCTTTTTAGACTGCTTCCGAATGATAATGATATCTCCGTCCTGAAACTCTGATGATTGAGAGCTTTTAACCTTAGTGGGTTTATGCGCGCCAGCACCTTGAGACATCAGAAACAACAGTACGAAAGGTAATGAAATGAAGAGAATTGGGGACATTTTGTTATCTCCTAAGAAACATGGGTAGACCGCTGAAACCTTCAAGCCTCAGGACTAGACAATCCTGAGCTGGCGCATATCACTGGGGCCATGAAGCCAAAGAATAAACAGATTGATTTCCATTGGCTCACGATAGTCCTAATGTAGTACGAATGTAAAAATGCCGATCCATTAGCAGACAGTTGCTAAATTGGCCTAGAAACTTCAGCCAAAACACAGAAGCTTCATACTTAGCTTCTGAAGACTACAAAATCATTGTATTTCTGAGCTCTTTTTCTCAATAGTCCCCTTATGGGTACCTTTCTGAAGGTTGAATGCAAGTTGGCAAACAGTACCAATTGTCTAAATCTATTGGGGTGGATATGGCCTTGTGTAAAAAAAGAACCTATTAGCCGCATTTTGCAGCTAATAGGTATACATCTGACTATTGGAACAATAGTATGCAGACGGTTGAGAGAGGTCGCTGCCTGCTTTACCGTCAACTTTTCAGGACATTTGCACTATGGTCGGAGACCAGCTGTAACATTAGGCATCATGGCTCTCAACCTATTTCGCTGCAAGAGCAGGCATATGAGGACTTTGGAGCGTCAGTTGAGCATCCGGTTGCTGACAAGCCGTCATGGTTTTAACATGCTCCATCTCATCGTCACGTATAGCCACAAATACATCATAGAGAGTATTAATCTGTGGTCGACGTTCAGCGGGTGGACGAGACGTCTGAAACTCATCAAACATATAGAGATCCCCATCTCGGTAATAGCTAATGGCTATCTGGGGTGCAGGCTGTTGCTTAAGCTCAGCTTCTGCCTCGGTCAGAAATTTCTGATAGCTCTCATAGGCATGCTCTTCGACCAATTCCATAAAGTGATACGCCGCACGTGGATTGATGATGTAGATGCTGACAACGATCCAGTAGTAGACAAGCGCAACATGACGAGCCAGGAATCGATCAATCCATTGGTCATTCCCCCCTAAGGCTTCCATAATCAGCAGGTGATGAAGCTCATTCCAGGATTCAGCAAAATGGACTTTCAACCAGTCGGTTTTACGCCACCAACCTAAGGTTTCGTAGAGATGCAAGACCGACAGATAGGAGAAGTAAGGAACTCGGGCGACTGTTTCTAAAACGTAAAAACGAGGGTAAGGTCGATTTCTGTAGAGTGTATTAATGACAAATACCAGCAGACCGACTAAAGCTTTAATCATGAGAATTTCTCCAAAAGGCTAGAGAACGCTTTGTTTTTGAGGCTTTTGGTTGTTGGGTTGAAGTGAACCAAAAGCATTGTGTCTTTTAGGTGTCTCCCATAATCTAGCGATTTCATAGATGGATGGTGGTAGATCTTGACATCCGTTAATAGACAACACAGATGTTGCGAAAAAGGACGGCTGAACATGGCCCACGGAATGCTCGATGTTGGTCTAGCACAAGTACCTTTGTGACGCTTAATTTACATTTTCCAACCAAAATGATTTCTAGGTGCCATTACGTCAAAAAATATTGAGAAACATGGGCGGTTTTCGTTTGGCTGCGTCTGTAACCTATAGCCTTCAAAAAACCGCATATAGAAACGCTAGTAAGATGACCTATGGCACAATCCTCTAACTCTCAGCCTGCAATCGAATCGATTTTGCAAGAGCAGCGACTGTTTGAGCCCCCCGCTGAGTTTGCGGCAGCAGCAACCGTTTCTGGCGCTGATCAGTATCAAGCGCTCTACGATAAAGCGGCGGCTGATCCCGCTGCATTCTGGGCTGAGCTAGCTGAGCAAGAGCTCCACTGGTTCAAAAAATGGGATACCGTTCTCGATTGGCAGCCGCCTTTTGCTAAATGGTTTGTTGGTGGCAAAATCAACATTTCCTACAACTGCCTTGACCGTCATCTCGATACTCACCGGCGCGATAAGCCCGCCTTGATTTGGGAAGGTGAGCCTGGTGACTCTCGCACCCTGACCTATGCTGAGCTGCACAGCGAAGTGTGTCAGATGGCTAATGTGCTGAAGAATATGGGTGTGGGCAAAGGCGATCGCGTGGGCATTTACATGCCTATGATTCCCGAAGCGGCTATGGCGATGCTGGCCTGTGCCCGCATCGGTGCCGCCCACACTGTAGTTTTTGGTGGCTTTAGTGCCGAAGCACTACGAGATCGTCTGAATGATGCTGAGGCGAAAGTAGTGATTACGGCTGATGGTGGCTTCCGTAAAGATAAGCCAATGCCCCTCAAGCCCGCCGTGGACAAGGCATTAGAAAGTAATGCTGTGCCTTCTGTGACTAACGTGTTGGTGGTCCAGCGCACGCAGCAAGCTGTGGACTGGACTGACGGTCGCGATGTGTGGTGGCACGATGTCAAGCCAGGGGCATCCACTGACTGTGTTGCTGAGCCCATGGATAGCGAAGACCTGCTGTTTATTCTTTACACCAGTGGCACCACTGGTAAGCCCAAAGGGGTAGTGCACACAACTGGCGGCTACAACCTTTATACCCACATGACCCTGAAGTGGGCCTTTGACATCAAAGAAGACGATGTTTACTGGTGTACAGCAGATGTGGGCTGGATTACAGGCCAT
>JAHQVZ010000110.1 GCA_019634055.1 Leptolyngbyaceae cyanobacterium MAG.088 | reverse complement strand
GTCAGGAACATCTACCCCCTCATTCAACACATGGGAAACCACAATGGTTTTATAGTCTCCTGATCGAAAGTTTTGTAAAACATCTCGTCGTTCTTTTACCGGCGTCTGGTGGGTAATGGCAGGAATAAGAAAATCTTGAGAGATTTTATAAACCGTAGCGTTGTCATTGGTAAAAATAATGGTGCGCTCAGGGTAATGCTGGGCCAACAGGTCTTCTAATATTCGCAGCTTACCGGCTGTACCCAGGGCAATGGTTTTAGCTTCGCGGTGGGCCAGCATAGCTCGACGACCTGCCTGGGAGCGGGCACTAGCAGCCACAAACCGTTTCCAGCCTTCAGGACTGCCTAACCAAATGCGAGACTGTTGTAAAAAGTCATTTCGCTGTTGAATGAGTTCGGTATAGCGACGACGTTCTATTTCGGACAGCGTAACCTTTAGCTGCACAATCTGATACGGGGCCAATGCCAACCCTGATAGTTCAGCTGCCGTTTTGTGGTAAACCACTGGCCCCAGTAGCTGATCGAGATCGGTATGGCGACCATCAGCGCGATCTGGGGTGGCCGTTAACCCCAGGCGATAGGGTGCGATCGCATATTCGGCAATGACCCGATTAAAGTCACTGGGTAAGTGGTGGCATTCATCACACACCAGTAGACCATAGCGGTTACCCAAATTCTCCGCATGGATGGCCGCACTATCGTAGGTCGCCACTAATATATCGGAGCGATCGCGACTGCCCCCACCCAACAACCCAATATCCGCATCAGGAAACGCCGTTTCCAAATGGGCATACCACTGATGCATCAAATCTAACGTAGGCACCGTAATCAAAGTACTTCGCGGAATTGACTGCAGTGCCAGCTGCGCCAAATATGTCTTACCTGCCGCCGTTGGCAAAACCACCACCCCCTGCCATCGATTTTGCTGCCATGCCTGCAGCGCTTCGCGCTGATGGAGATAGGGCTCAAACGTTAGCTGTGGGGTTAGCTCTAACGCGATAAAGTCAGATGCTTGATCATTAATCTCGATCTGGTCCCGTCGCAGGGTTTCCAACAATGGGCGATAGCAATGGGCCGGAATCCGAAACCGTTCAATTCGATCATCCCACACAGCATGATCAATCCACCCCTTGCCACGCGGTGGCGGGTGCAAAATCAATGTGCCGCGATCAAACCGCAGGGTGGGTGTACGCGCCATGAAAATACGGAGACAGCAGAGTAGCCTTACACAGCGAGCAAATGCTAGCCATAACAAACCCTATAACGCATTCTGCCAGCAATTAAAGGAACGTTAAGTCTTCTACAGAATCTTATCGAGCCCGTACAATCACTGAGGTTATTTACAGGTATCTAGTGAATAACTTAATAAATTCATCCGAAAAACCATCCAACTTTGTCCTGGAATAGCCAAAGTCAACACTGTATTTACCCATAGCGTTCTACCAAGGAGGATCATCATATGGATATGTCAATGATTCTAGGTTTAGCCCTTGCTGGTTCGATTATGCTGCTCAATGGCAACAAGCGGCAGGTTAAAGAGCAAAAACCCCAACCCAATGACGCGTCTGAATTCATAGTCAGCGTTGGTGCAAATGGCGGCCTTTCCATTAACCCCAAGCAAACGAAAAAGTCATAAAACACCTAAGCCATGTCCAATCAATATGACCCAATCAACTAGTAGCTTTGACGCTGCATGAGCCAAATTAGCTAACTCTAAAATCAAACTAAAAGCGATGGGATTTACAAATTTGTAAATCCCATCGCTTTCTAATGGCCTAACTTGGCTTTTTCTCTGGCAATAAACACTTATCAGAATCACAGCCTGCTGGCCCTGCTTCTACAAGTTCGCCAGCATCGTAGCGTTCTAATGCCGCATGGAAATTATCCGTGGTACGTCGAGCTAAGACCTCACTGCAAAGTTCCTCATATCGGGCCTTATCAATGGGCTCAAAGGGCAACCGTGGAAAGGTTTGCAAATCATCAAACCGGGCCAACAATGCCGACGAAATATAGCCTTCATCCTGGTCTATGGCCTGATGAATACGCTCGGCCAACGGCTCAATTTCGTTCTCACGAAACTCAATGGTTGCCGAGGTATTGTGGGCCGTATAGTTACCCTGTACCTGCATATAGAAATCAAACTGGGCTAACGCCGAGAATTTCTCAATGGCCACCGTGTCTGCCCCCGGTAGATTTGCCCAGGGCACTTCCACAGGCATTTCCACTAACCACTCAGTACAGCGAGGGTCAAACGGATCATTAAGTAGATTGCCGTTCTCGTCCTTATCAGACTGGGATGGAATAACCGAGTAACCGTAGTCGATACAGGCTAGGGCCACCGGATCATCCTTCCGGAAGGTAATGCGACGGACAAAGCGCTGAGACTTGGGAGGATGCCACCCGGACGAGGCCCCACTCAATAAACTCTTAGTGCCCGCAGGCTGAACCGTGGTGCAACGGTTGGGGCGTTGAATCCCATGGCGATCGCAATAGTCCCAGACGGTTTCATGGACAATCGCCTTCCAACGGCTTAAATAGTCTTGCTCTTTCGTCTTAAACTCCAGACCCTGCATGGTGTCTGGGCGACCGGCCTCCCACCAGTTGAGCCAGTCCACCCCAAAGGCCCGCACAAAAAAGTCAAACAGCCCGGTAAAGGACACTCCCACGATGGGATCCTCCAGGCGCGACTGCTGATAGCGGGGCTCAATAAACTGATGGTTGAGCAGTACGGCAACTGCGATCGCACCCGCCCGAAACGCATCTTCCTGTTCCTGCAAATTCTTCGGATCAATCTGATTCAGATGAATTTCCGCCAGATTGCAGTGAAAGTTTTGCCCCAGAATTTCACCACAGGGGTTAAGACCATAGCGCCCCTTTCCCTGGGCTCGACGCTCCGCTTCACCGGCCCATTGAATGGCCCCTTCACCGGAATAAAACTGCTTGCGCACCGCGTTGGTCATTTCCTCCAATGACGGCTTGGTGTGAAATACCCGCGTATGATTGGCCATGCGCAGCGCATCCCGTTCAGGATCGATCCGCCAGTTGCCCTCAGCATCTTGCTGCCACAAATTATCCTTGGCATTTGTCGCTAGGGTGTCACCACTATCAAACTGACGCATACCGGCTGAGCGTCGAATATTACCCGCTACCACGCAGGCGGCTGCTTCATCGATGAGCAAGCAGCATTCTATAGAGTTCAACTTACGACCAATCGCCTTATTTAAAAGCGTGGCACAGCGATTGTATAACCCTGGCAATTTAACCGGATTGGCCATACCGCCAAACCCCTTGAGCTTTTCCCCCGCAGGCCGCACATCGCTGAGGTCAACCACTATCTCCACATCCCCGGTGAAATGCTCGTTGGTAGAAAGCTCTAGAATTTTCTGATAAGACATGACCCAGCCATTACGGCTGTCGCCCACGCGGATATTGACTCGATTGTCATCAATCGTTACAGTTGTCTCTTCCTGGCGCTGACCCGCAGGCGTAGTTCCCACGTCACCAGCCATGGTCACCACCAACCGATTACGAATCACCGGCAGCTGCTCAATATACTTAGGCTCTAATACGGCTCCCGTCCCGCAGCCCATCATGGCCAGGTCCATCATCAGACCGAACGACCGCCAGTCCACCACATTGGTGCTGGTACAGTTATAGGCCCCAGAGAAATTTTTCTGCTGTTTACTCCATTCGGTGCCACCGACCCAGAGCCACCGACCCGATGGTAGTGCCTTTAATTCCCGCTGCATTCGCTGCACTAAAGACATTTCATCAGCGGTTAGCTGACCCAGTTCCACTAGACCACCCAAGGTGCGATCGCAAACGTCGTACCAAGATTCCCGCTGTCCATCATCTAAACGACGGCTGTAGGTACGGTAAAACACTGGATAAGCCGCTGGTGCAGTTTCAGGGAAAGGCGTTTTTGTACGTAGTCGTTCTAACTCTTGAACCATCCGTCTGAACTTCCTTACGAATCTAGGGGTTTGTATGGGATGTGGTCATTAACGCTGGGGCATCTACCGTCAACGATGGGCGCATACTAACAATGTCCCAAACGGCACATATAGTGCTGAGAGCGCCCGCAACAATTGTCAACACTCTAAATATGCTTGGCGTATGCATGGGAATAAAGAGTAGCACCCCTAATTAAAAAAATCTAGCGTCATATTCTTAAGGCGAACACTAGATGTAGTGATCCGTTACGTTAAGCAGTCGATTTTCCCGTTACGAGAACTAAACGTCCATAAAAACAGTCATCTCAAATAACGAACTAACTAAGCCAATTTAAGGACCTAGGCCATTAAGGGGAGACATACCGAGGTCAGATGACTATTATCGAGTTAGGGGCATTTACGTATACATCAGCAATTTTTTAATACTTTATTCATTGAGATTGGCACTGAAACCATATAGTTCTGAGCTGCATTAGAGCGATTTAGATAGAAGCTGAAAACAGACCAACTAGACTTAGTTACGGTTAGTTTGGCCAATGGCTTTTAAAGATTACGTCGCCCCCTAAGTAAGCTAGCTATAATCTGATTACCACCTGCTCTATGGTTAGCCTCGTGCTTCTATAGAAAATGCTAGGGTAAATGGCGGTGATTCCCTTTCTTACAATTGATTAAGTCTCTTTAACGAGTGTGCTGAAGTTAGTTCTGTTTCCCTGTATGTCAATGCTGTGAATCTACCAATTGCCCATGAGCCATCCACTAGTGTTGTCTTCTCCTGCCATAGAGACAGTGCAGCGGCCATGTGATTTTACAGTTGCTATTTGCACCTACAACGGTGCTCAACGTATTCCAGCTGTACTCGACCGCCTAAGGCAACAGCTTGATACCCAAAATTTGTGTTGGGAAGTTTTTGTAATTGACAATAACAGTAGTGACTCTACAGCTACTGTTGTTGAGCAATACCAGCAGAATTGGCCATCTGAAATTCCCCTACGATACTTTTTCGAAAAGCGTCAGGGGGCGGCCTATGCGCGCCAATTAGCCATGCAAAAGGCCACCAGCGAGTTGGTGGGCTTTCTGGACGATGACAATATACCCGCCGAAAATTGGGTGGTCACGGCCTATGAATTTGGTCAACAGCATCCCCATGTGGGGGCCTATGGGAGTCAAATCCATGGCCAATTTGAAGGCGAACTTCCAGATGATTTTCACCGGATTCAGTCATTTTTTGCCTTGACTCAACGGGGTGAAGAAGCCCATGTTTATCAGCCTCGCCAGCGAGTATTGCCCCCATCAGCAGGGTTAGTTGCCCGGCGTCAGGCCTGGTTAAACAATGTCCCTGAACAGCTGATCTTGACCGGACGTCATGATGAACAAATGCTCACCGGTGAGGACCTAGAAGCCATTTCCCACATCCGTCGAGGCAACTGGGAAATCTGGCACAATCCAGCTATGAAGGTGTGGCATCAAATTCCTGCTCGCCGTTTGCAGCGTAACTATTTACTGCCATTTTTTCGGGGCATTGGGCTCAGTCGCCATGTCACTCGCATGGTTAACATGCCATCGTGGCAGCGTCCTTTCATGTTTTGGGTCTATGCGGCCAGCGATTTGAAAAAGGCATTACACCACATTTTGACCTATCGCACCCGACTCAAAACGAATATCGTTTCAGCCTGTGAACTAGAGTTTTATCTTCACAGCTTGATCAGCCCTCTCTATATTTGGCGCTTATTATTACTGCGATTTTTTAAAAATGAGTCTTAAAGTATCAATCAATTTGTCTATTTTGGGAATATAGAACATTGGGGGACTAAACATTAACATTAGGAGCTTTTGAGGCTCTGTTCATTTGATGCCTATGACCGTTGTCAGCATTGCGCTCATATTGCCTGTTCGTAATCGCAAAGCCTACACATCGGCAATTTTGCATCAGTTGAATGCTCAAATTTCTCAGTGTTCAAGTGGGCCCAGTATCCATGTTGTCGTAGTGGATGATGGCTCTACCGATGGCACCCTCGAATTTGTTACTCAAACCTTTCCAGACGTTCATTTATGCCAGGGCGATGGCAATCTTTGGTGGACAGGTGCGATCGCAGCCGGTATGGAATATATCCAACAGCAGCTGCAAACCGACTACATTGTCTGGCTCAATGACGACATCACCCTATCAGACGATTTTATTACTCAGTTGATTTTGCTGTGCCAACATAACCTACAGCAAAAACTGATTACAGGCGGTATTGTTTTTGCCCAATCTCATCCTGACTGGATTGTTTTTGGTGGCGTTATTGCCAGCCAACCCATCAATCACTTAAAGCAGTTCGACCAGGCCCCTGCGCTTGCAGTCGATACTTTAAACGGCAATATTGCCGTCATGCCCACCCAGCT